>JAUYBY010000051.1 GCA_030692925.1 Candidatus Zixiibacteriota bacterium
CCAGCAGGGGATGAACCCAGATTTAAGAGCTGCCAGAAGATACCACTGGCTCTCCTCATCCCTGAAGGATTTCGTAGAGGAGCCACACACAGCCATCTGCACTGAGAAAAGGTCAACTGCCCTGGACTTGACCGCCAAGGAGAGTAAAACCACCAGAGATTCAAATGTGGAATTAGTCACAGAGAATTTCCCTGCGCTTTTGAAGGACATTAAAAAATTAGATACCTTAGTTCTGCCGAAATCTCATCCCATCTATCCAGTGAATTTTGATACCAAAAGGTTAGATAAGATCTTAAGAAGCATAAATGAGAGAAAACCAGAGGATTTTGAGAAGATGTTAGGTCTATCCGGAGTTGGTCCGAAAACTATTTTAGCTTTAACTTTAATCTCCGAGTTAGTCTATGGCACCAAGCCCTCCTGGAAAGACCCAGCCAGATATTCTTTTGCCCACGGTGGAAAGGATGGCTTCCCTTACCCGGTCCAAAAAGAAACCTACGACCAGTCGATTGAGATTTTAAGCCAAGCCATCCATAAAGCGAAAATCGAGAAGACAGAAAAAATTAAAGCCCTGAAAGCGTTGAATAAAATGTAGGGGCGTATTGCAATACGCCCCTACAAAACCTCACAGTCGAATTTGACCTTGAGGCTGATAAATCTGCTTTCCAAATCTGCTTAATCTGTTTAATCAGCTGTGAATTGCATTGGTTTATTTCAGCAACACCAACTTCTTCGCCTCAGAGAAATCCCCTACTTTTAATCTGTAAAAATAAATCCCCGAAGGAACCTCTTTTCCAGAATTATCCCTCCCATCCCAGAACACAGACTTATAACCAGGAGATAAATTCTCAGATACTAAGGTTCTTACTTTTCTCCCTAAAATATCATAGATATTTAAGCTGACAAAACCGGAATTCACCAGAGCAAATTCAATCTTGGTAGATTGGTTAAAGGGGTTGGGGTAGTTCTGGGATAATGAATACTGAGCAGGGAGGTGAGCGAGATCTTCTTCCTCGACCTCAACCATAATAGTCCGATTGAACAGAATGGAAACGTTGTTGTCACCATCATTTGCCACAACTAAATCCAGATCACCATCTTTATCTAAATCCCCACAAAAAACAGATAGAGGATAATCTCCTGCCCCATAGTTAACTGCGCTGTCAAAAGTTCCATCCCCGTTATTCTTCAAGATGGAAACGTTGTCGCTCATGCCATTTGCCACAGCTAAGTCCAGATCACCATCCTTATCTAAATCCGCACAAAAAACAGAAGCAGAACCGGATCCTGTCTCATAGTTGACCACACTCTGAAAGGTTCCATCTCCGATATTCTTCAAGATGGAAACATTGTTGCTACCAAAATTTGCCACAGCTAAGTCCAGGTCACCATCCCCATCTAAATCCACACAAGAAACGGAACAAGGAGCGTATCCTGCACAGTAGTTGACCGCAGTCTGAAAGGTGCCATCCCCATTGTTCTTCAAGATGGAAACACTATCACTGCTAACATTTGCTACAGCCAAATCCAGGTCACCATCCCCATCTAAATCCACACAAAAAACAGATAGAGGACCGTCTCCTGCTCCATAGTTGACCGCACTCTGAAAGGTTCCATCCCCATTATTCTTCAAGATGGAAACATTGTAGCTATAAGCATTTGCCACAGCTAAGTCCAGATCACCATCCTTATCTAAATCCGCACAAAAAACCTCATTGGGACGGTCTCCTGCTCCATAGTTGACTGCAGGGTCGAAGGGGATGGAATCAGGGTTGATCTTAGTTTGTGCAATGGCTGTGGGGGAATTAAAAATAAATAATAATAGGAAAAGGAGTGCAAGAACCTGACTTTTTAGAAACATATTTACCTCCTTTTTTAAGGTTGGAGGACTATCTCAATCCAAATCTTCAATATACGCGAAATCAATATTATTGTAACACCAGAATGGAAAAAGTCAAGTAGATTCTTTTTTAATTTGATTATGACGATGCCGCATTGACACGGTCAATGCACTCCATAGAACAACGGTAACCCCACCTTGCCTCAAGGTGGGTTACGACTCAAACCACCACTTTTCTTCTCAGATTAAATCTTTCAAGAAGTTGCGGATTTTGTAAAATCTCTTTTGGTTCTCCCCTGGCAGAAAGCTCTCCTTTTGGACCCATCAGATAGAGGGTATCTGCTATCTCCGGAACCAACTCCAGATCATGCAGGGCTGTTATCACTGTTGTGTGCCTCGATAAATTGATCTCTTTCAAGATCTGAATGAACTCCTCCTCAGACTTCTGGTCTAAATTGGCAAAAGGCTCATCCAGGATCAAAAGCTCCGGCTCCAAAATCAAAGCCCCGGCTAAAGCCACTTTTTTCTTCTCCCCTCCTGAAAGATAATGCGGGATTTTGTCTTTCAGATGAATAATTCCTAACCGATGCATGATCTTATCTGCCAGCTTTTCAGCCTCTTCCATTTTGTAACCATAATTCAAGGGCGAGAAAATTATATCATCATAAACCGTAGGACCGATTATCTGTTCATCCACCTCTTGCAGCACCACCCCGATTCTCTCCCTTATCCTTTCAAATTCCTTTGCTGGATCGACCCCGAACACCTCCACCTCCCCTTCATTCGGTTTTAAGATTCCCAAAATGTGCTTCAGCAGAGTAGACTTGCCGCAGCCATTAGGTCCTAAGATGGCGACCTTTTCTCCTTTTTTGACCAGAAAATCCAGTCCGCAGATTTTTATCTCGGTCTTATCCTGATAGGTATGACTTATGCAGTGAACCTGAACTACTATCTCCTGTTCCAAGTACAATACCTCCGGTTATGCTCTATCTTGCCTTGAAATCCTCTGAGCTTTAACCCTTCATAAAATCTCTGGCTATCATCCATCCCTTTGAGAATCAGATAACCAAAGGCTTTAGCAAAATTTGATAAACTCCTTTTTGGGTGTTTTAGCTGAAAACCGCCTCTTAATTTGAAACCCATTCTGATATTCTCGAAGATAGAAAAAAGGATAAAAATCGAACGGTAAGTCATAAAGAAAACCGTGATGAGAAATTCCGGAAAAACCTTACCCAGGCTGGCAAAGATGCAGGGATAAGGGGTGCTGGAGAAAAGAAGTATCATAGTGGTGGCAGTTCCCAGGACCCTTAAAAGGATAATGAAAAACCATTCCCATCCTCTTCCCAAACTGGCGTAGGCGAAGATCAGAGCGAATATCAAAGGATATAAAGAGATCAGGAAGATTTTTATGAAAGGTAGCCGGGATAAGAGTATGAGTGAATAGAGAAATGCCAGGATAATGACCATAAACAGAGCCTGCTTGATCAAGATGATAAACCCGATCAATGTAAGAGCAAGTATTATCTTCAAACCTGCCGGAAAACGGTGCAAAAAGCTTTTTCCACTGGTGGCTAAATAGTCCAGATAAGCTAAATCCATTGGCTAACCCTCGAATATACCCGGCCTGACCTTATGCAGGTAACTTAAGACTCCACCGGTGATCAACCCTTCTAAAATCCAGCCGATAGAGCCGAAACCCAGCACCAGAAACAAGAACTTTCTGAAGTCAAACTCTGCTGACACTTCTTTTTTATGCTCTTCAGGCTTTTCAGTCTCGAATTTCAAAAACCCTTTCTGCTTTTCTGGGTGATGCTCATGTCCTATTCCAAAAGCACTTGAAAGATTAGTTTTTCCTACTGCCACAATTCCCAAAGCCAGAAAAGTAGATAAAAGGAGGCTAAGGAAGGCGGAGGCAAAACCTGCCCAGGATATCTTCTTCAAAATTCGTCGCAGGGCTTTAAACATAAAATAACCCAGGACCCCCTCGGCTGATATCACCAGACTATTTAGCCCTACCACTGTAATCCCTCCGTGTCCGAAAAAAGCCAGGATAAGATTGACCACAAAAGAACAAAGGATAAACCAGGCAGGGCCTAAGATTATGCCTGAGACGACTGAGAGATTTATATGATAGAAAAGCGGAACGATCTCCAGAGACATCGAGATTACCATCACTGCGGCAAACATCGCCACAAGGGGGATTTTGCTGGAGAATCTTTCCTTTTGGAACTGCCCTCTGAATATAAATAAAAGCCCAGCTAACAAAACCCAGCCCAAAACCCAGAGCCCTACGGGCAAAATCCCATCTGGTAGGTGAATATGAGACATAGAATTAAACTTTAAAAAAAATTATCTTCTACTGATTGCTAAGTTTAAACCTCTTTAGCCTTAATGTCAAGATATTTAAGCACAAATGAGTTGTGCAAAATTCAAAAAAAACCTTGATTTTCAGTCGATGTAGATTTATACTTTAAACAGGTTTACAAGTTCAAACCTTAACCAGTTCTTATTATGTCAACCACTCATAAGATAATAATAGGCGATTCCAGGCAGATGAAAGAAGTGGAGGATGAATCTATTCATCTCATAGTAACTTCTCCACCTTACTGGCAATTAAAGGATTACGGGAATGGTAGCCAGATAGGGTTCAATCATAGTTATGAGGATTATATTAATAATCTTAACTTAGTCTGGAAGGAATGCTATAGGGCATTGCATAAAGGCTGTCGTCTGTGTATTAATATAGGTGATCAATTTGCCCGTTCAGTCTATTATGGCCGATATAAGATAATTCCTATCAGAACTGAGATAATCAAATTCTGTGAAACTATTGGCTTTGATTATATGGGTGCGATAATCTGGCAGAAAGTTACTACCTGTAATACAACCGGCGGTGCTACGGTAATGGGCTCCTTTCCCTATCCCAGAAATGGCATTATAAAATTAGATTATGAGTTCATTTTAATTTTCAAAAAATTAGGACATCCCCCAGATGCTCCAAAAGAAATCAAAGAGAAATCAAAACTTACTCAAAAAGAATGGAACTCTTATTTTTACGGGCACTGGAATTTTTCAGGAGAGAAACAGGATAAGCATTTAGCCATGTTTCCCGAAGAGCTACCCAAGAGACTCATAAAGATGTTTACTTTTGTAGGTGACACTGTTCTCGACCCTTTCCTGGGAAGTGGGACCACTACCCTGGCGGCAAAAAAATTAGATCGAAATTCAATCGGATATGAAATAAATGAGGCTTTTTTACCAATTATAAAAGAAAAAGTTGGGTTAGCTCAAAAAAATGTTCATTCAGAATCAATCTTTGAAGTAATAAAACAAGAGAAAACAAAAATAGATTTTCAAGAAGAAATAAAAAGACTTCCATACATCTTTAAAGACCCTATAAAGTTCGACAAAAAAATAGATCCTAAAAAATTAGGATTTGGCTCAAAAATTGATCAAAATCATACCATCAGGGAGAACTATTATTCGATAAAAGAAATTATTAACCCAGAGACTTTAGTTCTGAATAACGATTTAAAGGTAAGATTAATCGGCATAAGAGAAAAGCCAGAGAATAGAGCCCAAGCTGTTGATTTTCTAAAAGCAATATCTAAAGGGCAAAAAGTTTTTTTAAAATTTGACGCTGAAAAATATGACGAGAAGAATAATTTGCTCTGTTATCTCTATCTAAAAAATAAAACTTTCATAAATGCGCATCTTATTAAAAATAATCTGGCGGATGTGGATACATCCTTCGATTATAGATTTAAAGAGAAATTTATCCAGTATGCTCATTCGGTTTAAGGGTCTTAGAAATGAAGATAAAAATTAAAGATGAAGAGATAAGAAAACATCTAAATATAGAAACTCCGGACTTCCCCAAATATACATCACAAATTATCAATCTGGCAAACCAAAATGCTCAAGGAACAAGACCTAAGGTCGTGGGTCAAATGAGCGAACTTATTCAACAATTCAAGGGTAGAAAATTATCTGAATGGGAAGCTTGGTACATAAAACGAAATCCTGATGCAATCAAGAAAGCAACTCAAAAGATAATAGAGATGGTCGAGAATCTGAAAAAAGCAATGATCGAAATAGATGAACCTTTAATTGAACATTGGGTCAAAGATCTGGTAATTGTGAAGACTTTTTTAGGTTTGCGGTTTCAGGAAGTTATCTTGAAAAAGGGTGCAGAGATTAAGAATCTCACCTATCGTCTATCGAGTATTGAGGAAGAAGCCAGAGGGGTTGATGGTTTTATCGGCGATTTACCTATCTCCATCAAGCCTTCTACTTATAAGGTAAAAGCAAGTCTAAGAGAAAATATTCAAGCCAAAATAATATATTATGAGAAGAAGAAAGATGGGATTGAAGTAGATTACGGGGAAGTCTTAGATTAAACTAACCTTTTTATCCTGTTTTTATCGCCTGGCATAAGGCCTGTGGATTATCAGATGTTAAAACGTAATCCTTTCTTTTATCCTTGATCTTAATCCTCACTCCTTTTCCGAAACGGGTATTATAACAGATTGTTCCGCCAAAACCCCAGCGGATACCGATCCCACCGTATTTTCCAAAGGTAACTTTACTCTCCTCGCAAAATATAATATCCGATAGAGCGATTTTCTTTCTGAAAATCCCGAACCCGAACTCTAAAAACCTTCCATCCACCTTGATCTCCAGAGTCCTGAAATTGATAAAAATTAAAAGAAAGAATAAAACCAGAATGGTTATAAAAGGAGAAACCCAGGAAGGAGTTTTGGGGTCTGAAAAAGTAAAGGATAAACCTAAGATAAACCCGACAAAGACCAGGATGATAAGATATCTAACCCACCAGACTAAATTCTGTCTCTCTGAATAGGGCATAGAGTTACCCTCCTCCATATTTACTTTAAAGATAAGACTTTTTTGACTTGACACAAGGAATTTCTTAACTTAACATAGGCACGAATCATGTCCGACGGATCCAAATTCGGATCAGGCTAAGCCACCCAGATTCGCTGGATGGCTATTATAATTTTAAAGGAGGTTTTAGATGAAGTCTTATGTTACCCGGGATAATCTGAAAGAGAAAACGAAAATCTGGCTTAAGAAGATCTCCCCTTATAATACTCACAGGTTAAAACTGAATTTGAAAAAGTCAGCCCTTCTGGTGATTGATATGCAGAGATTTTTCTTGGACCCTAACTCTCTATCCTTTACCTGCAGTGGTCCGGCCATACTTCCCAATATCAAGCGATTGATAGATTTCTACCGGGCTAAGAAAAGGCCGGTGATCTACACCTGCCACATTCACAAGAAAGATGGAAGCGATGCCGGCATAATGCGCTGGTGGTGGCAGGGGATGTGCATAGAGGGAACTGAAGAGTCCAAAGTTCATCCGGAAATAGAGCCTCTGCCTGAGGAGAAGATAATATATAAGCATCGTTATAGCGCCTTTTATAACACAGACCTGGAGACAGTCCTGAGATGTTCAAAGATAGAGGACCTGGTCATCACCGGGATAATGACCAATATGTGCTGTGAATCTACAGCAAGGGATGCTTATTTCAGAGATTACCGCATAAAGTTCTTGGCGGACGGCACCGGTACAATTAACGAGGAGATGCATCTTGCCAGTCTACTTAATTTAGGCTTAGGTTTTGCAGATATTTCCACCACTCAGGAGGTTCTGAAAACTTTGTGAGACTATACAGGTTCGATAAATCGAACCCCTACAATATCCTCACCGTAGGGGCTTGATTCATCAAGCCCTCTCGTGCTCTTATTAATCCTTGACAAACGAAATTCAGTAATCCTAATTGAATTGGATTTTGCGTAGTTTCGGATACACGGAAAGCGCAAGACTCTTAAAAGAAACGATGAGAAAATATAAGATTCTTTTCTTAAACTCAATTCGGGAGAACGTCTGGGGAGGTGGAGAGAATTTAATCTATAACTTAGCAGTTCACCTTTCAGCCAGAGGACATAAAATCTGGATTGCGGGAAGAAAGAACAGTGAATTCCTAAATCATTTTTCCACCCCAGAGATCAATTTGCTCCCCTTGAAGATCAGAGGTGATTTCGGTCCTGTAAATATCTTCTCTTTAGCCCGGTTGATGTCAAAAGAAAAAATGGATTTCATCTGGGTAAACTTTAATAAAGACTTAAGACTTGGAGGAATTGCAGCCAGACTTGCAGGAGGAGTCAAAGTTATCTGGGGGATGGGTGTGCTTTTACCTGGAACCAATTTAGTTCACAGGCTCACCGGAAAGTACCTCCCGGATAGGATAGTTGTCCCCAGTCAGAATTTAAAAGACCAGCTCAGGAAATTTACCTGGATAAAGCAGGAGAAAATTGAAGTCGTCTTGAATGGAATAGACCTCTCCTGCTTTGATTTTGATTTAAAGAAAGAGCGGGAGAAGCTCTTTCAAAAATACGGCCTTGACCCAAGGGTGATCTTGATCGGAGTTCCAGCCAGGCTGGTTGAAGCTAAAGGGCATCGTTACCTTCTCCAGGCTATCCCTGAGATAGTTCAGACTTTCCCTGAAGTAAAGTTCATCTTTGCTGGAGACGGCTCAGAAAAGGAGTCGCTAAAGAGTCTGTGCACTCAATTGAACCTGGACAACTATGTCATCTTTGCTGGATATATCAGAGACATATTTGAGACCATGGCTGGATTCGACCTTCTGGTTTTGCCTTCGATAATCGAGCCTTTTGGCCTGGTCTTAGCAGAAGGGATGGCTCTGAAGAAGCCTATAGTCGCTACCCGTGTCGGTGGTGTTCCAGAAGTAGTTCAAGATAAGGTGACCGGACTTTTGGTCCCGCCAGAGGACCCCCATTCTTTAGCTCAAGCAATTATAACTGTTCTTAAAGATAAAAATTTGGCTTTAAGCTTTGGAGAAGCAGGCAGAAAAAGAGTAGAAGCTCTTTTTGACATAAAAAAAATGATTGATAAAATCGAGATGTTTTTGGCTGAGATGTCCTGATAACAAAAAGGCTCTGTCTACTTGAGGTAAACAGAGCCTTTAACCAAGTTAGAAATCTAAATTCTATTTCTTAGGAGATGATGCTGGTGGAGCACCAACGGCATAAATCACCGGAACCGTAACTCTGGTGTTCTCCTTGCCCTGCAAGTCAATGGTGAGGACTTTCTTAAACCCTTCAGCCGGGAGTTCTTTGATCGGTTTCAACTTTATCTCAGCCGACTTGCCCGGTTTGAGCTTTTTATCCGCTTTGACCTTAAAGAATTCATGCGGGTAATCGACCACTGAGATCTTATACTCAAGAACATCCAGATTTTTCAAGGAGAGCTTTTTTTCCTGGGGCTTCTGGCCTTGCAGCACGGAAAAATCCAGGAAGGAAGGGTACGATTTGATTGTGAAGGTCGTATCCTCCTGGGGTACTATCTGAGCGTGCAGATCAATTTTCTGAACCTGAAGTATGCTGTCCTCTTTATAAGATATATTGGCGTATTTGCTTACTCTGCCCGGGGTAAGTCCTGAAGTATAACTTACTATAAGCTCTGTGCTATCACCGATAGCAAGCTCCGTTTTCTTTAAAGGAGCCTTTGTGCACCCTCAGGCAACCGCCACGTTCAACGCTCTCAGGGTATCGGTCCCCACGTTCTTTAGCCAGAAGCTATGGCTTAGCACTGAATTCTGAGGAGACCTGCCAAAATCCCAGCTGGTCTCTGATATCTGTAATATTGCTTTTCCAGCCTGTAGCCCGTTCTGGGTGAGAGCAAAAACCAGAACCAGGAATACCAGGATCAGCAAAAACCTTTCTTTTCTCATCTTCACCTCCTTAAGAAAAGGAAAAACCTTTATTTATATTTACGAAGATATCACTCAAAATCATTAACTAATAATCTGCGATTTAAGGGGAGTTTTTATGATTTTTTCATCTTAACGACCAAGCTCACCTGCCGCTATGAAGCGCAGCGGAATAGCGGTCGGGTGCAGCGCTTTGTTAGGTTTTGTTGTTATGTTCCAAAGTTATGACAACTTTTCCTCGGGCGTGTCCTTCTTCAAGATACCGAATAGCTTCAGCCGTCTCACTTAACGGGTAACGTCTATCTATAACAGGTACTACTTTACCGACTTCAAGAAGCTCTGTGATAAAAACCAAGTCCTTTTTGTTTGGCTTCGCCATCCCCATTCCACCGATTTTCTTACTCCCGGTCCTTGACACCCATGATCCCACCAACATGACTTGGAACATATGAAACAGGGTTGAAAATCCGGCAATAGCACAAATTCCCCTGGAACTCAATGCGCGCTTATAATCTGAAACCGAATGGTTTGCCACAGCATCAAAAATCAAGTCATAACGCTGTCCGTTCTTGGTGAAATCTTCCTGCGTGTAATCAATGACATGGTCTGCGCCAATCGAGCGCACCATGTCCAAATTCCGCGTGCTACACACGCCAGTGACTTCAGCCCCGAACGATTTGGCAATCTGCACCGCAAACGTACCAACACCACCAGACGCACCATTAATCAAAACCTTTTGCCCTGGCTGAATCTGTCCTTTATCGCGAAGACCCTGCAGGGCGGTGACTGCCGCCATAGGTACGGCCGCTGCTTCCTCGAACGACATATTGGCCGGTTTCAACGCCAATGCATTTTCACGAGCACATACATACTCGGCAAAACCGCCCCTAATGGTCCCGAATACCCCATCATCTGGCTGAAACTGCTTTACGTTTCTGCCAACCGCTTCAACCCGCCCCGCAATGTCAGCTCCGAGTATCTTGTTTTTTGGTTTTAGAAGCCCAAAGCCCATTAGGCGCACCAAGAACGGTTTACCTCTCAGGACATGCCAGTCAAATGGATTCACGGATGCCGCATGAACTCTTACCAGTACTTCATTGTCCTGGGGAGTAGGTTTTTCTATCTCTTTGAGCTGAAGAACGTCCGGAGGCCCGTATTTTGTGTATACAATTGCTTTCATGAGCCTCCTCCATGAATACTTTGATCGGGTCATTTTACGTGTAGTTCACGACAATCTAACCGATAAGTTTGTAAAACCTAACCTAAGGCGAGGATGCCTTTTAGCTACCTCCAGTTTTCACCGGAATGGTTATCCTGAACTCTTTTTCTCCACTCACCTGGAGGGTGATCGATTTTTTAACCGCTCCTGCTGGAAGAGTTTTTGCAGGCTTCACTCTCAGCTCTACTGTCTTTCCCGGCATAAGGGTTTCCTTGCTTAATTTCGCCTCGAAAAACCCCCTGGGATAGTCGATAACTTCAAACCTGTATTCTTTCTGTCCTTTGCTCGTAAACTCGACCTTCATCTCCTCAAATTTCCCTTTTTTCTTCTCTTTGAATTCTAAACTGTATGGTGCATAGCTTATATCAAGCAGGGTATCTGGCTTAGGCTTCACATCTGCCGTTATATCCAGCCGGTTGAAGCCGGAAACAGTGTCGCTGGAGCTCACCGTAACAGACTTCGTCTCCGGGGTCAGAGCCGCTCCGGTAAAGTAACTTATCTCTAACTCAGTGCTATCGCCGATAGCCAGCTCCGTCTTTTTCAGTGGAGCTTGGGTGCAGTGTCAGGGGACCCGGGCGCTGATCCCTTTAAGGGTATCAGTGCCTATGTTCTTAATCCAGAAGACATGGGAGACTGTAGACTGCTGAGGGACCCTTCCAAAATCCCAGGTCCTCTCGGAGAACTCGATCTTCGGTGTCCCAGCCTGAGAAAAAGAATAAGTTGAAAAGATAAAAGCTGTGACCAAAAGAAAGCTTCTAAATCTCACTTTCACTCCTTAAGCTTTATTAAAATTATAACTTAAAGAATAATTTTGTCAACTAGTTTCTATGAGACTTCTAAAAAAATAGAGTTTGGCAGGATAACCATCCTCATAAGAGGGGGTGGTCTACAATCTCTTTTATCATATAGTCCTGCAGATATGAATGAGCTACAAAACTAAGTTATTCAAAAATTCTTTTACTTTATTTTCTATTTTATCTCTAATCTCCCTAAACTTCTCTTTTTGTTTTTCTTTGGGGTCTTCTATCTGCCACTCAATCCTCTGTTTGGCCGGGACAAAAGGACAGACATCCCCGCATCCCATAGTTATCACAAAGTCGAAGCTTTTATAGGGCAGGTCATTGAATCCTTTTGATTTCTGGCTGGAGATATCAATACCCTTCTCTTTCATAACTTCTATTGCTATCTGGTCGACCTTACCGGAAGGATTTGAGCCGGCGCTGAAGACCTCAATCTTGTCCCTGCCATAGAATTTAGCAAACCCCTCTGCCATCTGGCTCCGGCAGGAGTTCTCAATGCAGACAAATAAAATCTTCGGCTTCATATCTTAAGTCTGATCTTCCTCTTTAAAGAATTTGTTTCTAAATTTCAAAGCTACATTTACCAGACTTATCAGAACAGGCACTTCTAACAGAGGTCCAATCACGGTGGCGAAAGCCTCTTCAGAATTTATGCCGAAAACCGCGACTGCCACCGCAATGGCTAATTCAAAATTATTGCTGGCGGCAGTGAAGGAAAGCGCTGTCGTCTTTGGATAATTGACTCCAAGTTTATAAGACATATAGAAACTGACGAAGAACATCAGTAAAAAGTAAATGACTAAAGGGATAGCCACTTTGACCACGTCTAAAGGAAGCTGAACGATATAATTTCCTTTAAGGGAGAACATAACGATAATGGTGAAGAGCAGGGCAATCAGGGTTACAGGAGAAATTTTAGGGATAAATTTTTCTTCATACCAGCTTTTGTTTTTTGCTTTTATCAAGGCAAAGCGGGTGATTATTCCCGCGATGAAAGGTACACCCAGGTAGACAAACACGCTTCTGGCAATCTGCCCTATGGTTACATTTACTGCAATCCCCTCTGCCACTCCAAACAATTTGGGAAGAATGGTTATGAAAAGGTAAGCATAAATAGAATAGAAAAAGACCTGAAAAAGTGAGTTCAAACCAACCAGGGCTGCAGCATACTCTGTATCCCCTCCAGCCAGTTGATTCCATACGATCACCATCGCGATGCAGCGTGCCAGCCCGATGAGGATAACTCCATACATCAGGTGAGGCTGATTGCGCAAAAAAAGGATGGCCAGAAAAAACATCAGAATCGGACCTATGACCCAGTTCTGGATAAGTGATAAAGTCACTACTTTAATATCTTTGAAGACCTTGCCCAGCTCCTCATATCTCACCTTTGCCAGTGGCGGATACATCATCAAAATCAGACCGATGGCTATGGGAATAGAGGTAGTTCCTACCTGTAAACCGGCAATGAATTTAGTTATATCCGGTGCAAAATAGCCTACCCCCACCCCCAGCGCCATTGCCGAAAAAATCCAGAGAGTTAGAAACCTGTCCAGGAAGGAAAGTTTTTTACCTTTATTTTTCATAAATTAGATGCTCACGTTTTATATATGATTCATGTGCCCTCAAGTCTATTAGCGAAGAGAGTAGCCGCAAGTCGTTAGTATCCGCTTCTCGGACCTTAGCTTGCAATTAAGTAACTCACCCTAACTCCCTCTCTTAAAAAGAGAGGGAGTTTTGCCCCCTTCTCTTTTTAAGAGAAGGGGCAGGGGATGAGTTCAGAACGCCTGTAGGGCGGCTACAGATTTGACTCATCTGATGACTCCTGTTTTTTAATTGGATTTATTTGCACTTGTAGACATAAACTTGAGAAAGTTTTCTTTTTAATCTTTTCTCATCCTGATTTACCAGTTCACTATCGGATAGAGAATTTCTTATCATCTGAATTACCGATTTTTCAAAATCATTTTGGGGTTTAAATAAGGAGTAAAAAATCCAGGTGCCCTCTCTTCTATCCTCTACCAGACCCAATGAACGGAGAACCGTAAGATGTCTGGATACCCTGGACTGGGGAAGGCTCAGCGCCGCTTCTAACTCGCAAACACAGAGTTCCCTTTTTAAGAGGAGCTTCAAAATCCGAAGCCGGGTCTCATCCCCCAAGGCTTTAATCATCTTAATTTGTCTCTGCATGACTCTCCCGAATATATTCATATATTCGAATATACGGATATAATATAGGATTTTTTGTTTTATTGTCAACGGAGATATTGAAAACTGTCATTCTGAGGGAGTCCAAATGGACGACCGAAGAATCTTCAGCAGGTAGAGACGCATGGCCATGCGTCTCTACGAAAATCTCCCTACGTGCCCGTCGGGTCCCCTGACCCGACGGAAAACCTCTCCCTCACCCCCTCCTTATAAAGGAGAGGGGATTATATCCCTACCAATGATTCATTTATCCCGTTTTGAGGACAAGGCGGGATTATCGAGAACGAATTAAAATATTCCTGGAACTTTTTCTCTTTTCACTCCGTAATTTTTATTGTATAATAATTGTAACCTAAAAGCCAGGAGTCGTTATGAGAAAAAGGATAGGTTTGTCTGTAGCATTTTTCCTGACCCTTGTTCTGTGTACCTTCAGACCGGTAATGCCGGCAGAGGAGATCCTCACCAAACATCTTGAAGCATTAGGTGGAAAGGACAACCTCCTGAAGGTAAAAACCACCTACGTCAGAGGAACTGTCAGCACAGGTGGGCTGCAGGGTGAGTTTACTTCTTACTCGGAGTTTCCTAATCTCTCCCGTCAGGATGTGGACTTCAAGGTCCTTAAGGTAAGCACCGGCACAGATGGAAACATCTACTGGACCAAAGACCAGAACGGAAAAATAAGGGAATTGGAGAAAATTGAGAAGTCTTTTGCCTGGACTGAGAACTACTTCGGGAATTTCCTGTATTTTTTCCCGGATGAATATAAAAGAGACCTGACTTACTTGGGTGACGAAAAGGATAGTCTGGGGCAATATTATGTTGTACAGATAAAACCAGAAAACGGGGAGCCGCGCAAGCTTTTCATCAATAAAGAGACTTACCTTCTGGACAAATACCAGCAGAAGATGGATATAGATGTAGCTACTACTTATCTTTCGGACTATCGTGAAATCCAGGGAATAAAAATACCGTTTCATTCGCATACCACTACCGGCAAGCCCCAATACGATATGGATGTGGTTGTCACTGAGGTCAAATTCAATTTAGAAGTAGACCCTTCAATTTTCCAGATGCCCCAGGAGAAGGTCAAAGATTATGCGTTCTCCACTCCAGACGGAAAAACCACTGTTCCCTTTGAATTAGCCAACAACCACATTTATATAAAGGTCCTGGTCAACGGCACATATCCAGCCTATTTTCTCCTGGATACCGGCGCTGGTGCTTCCTGCATTGATTTGACCTTTGCTAAAAGTATAGGCCTGGAAATAACTGGTAAATTCGAAGCCAAAGGTGTAGGCGGATCTGAGGATGCCGGGATTTTAGAGCTTCAGTCTCTGCAGTTAGGAGACCTTACGATGTCCCAGCAGAAGATCGTCAGTTTGAATTTAAGCCCGATGAATATTTATGAAGGCAGGGAGATGGATGGGATTTTAGGTTATGATTTTTTGAGCCGGTTTATTTCCGAGATAGATTATCAAAACAGCAGGATAACTTTTTATGAGCCAAAATCCTTTAACTATTCTGGAAAAGGGGAAGCCGTAGAGATCGAGCTTTACGGAAACACCCCGCACCTAAAAGCAACTGTGGACGGAAAATATGAAGGGATGTTCACTCTGGATACCGGCTCCAGAAAAAGTCTGGACCTGCACGCACCTTTTGTGAAGGAAAACGGATTTTTGAAAAGATATCCGGATGCGATTGAGGCTTTTGGGGGAGCAGGGATCGGAGGGGAGACCAAATCTTTGCAGACCAGGATAAAATCCATCCAGATCGGAAATTTTACAATTAAGGAGCCGATAACCGGCTTAAGCTTAGCAGAAGAGGGTGCTTTCAAGAGCGAGAAAACCCAGGGAAACATAGGTGGTGCAATTTTAAAGAGATTTAATGTGATTTTCGACTATGAGCATAACAAGGTGATACTGGAGAAGAATGATTATTTTGACCAGAAAGATGAGTTCGATAAAAGCGGGCTGATGATACTATGGAAGGATGGGAAATTTCTGATTCAGAGGATTTACGCAGGTTCTCCAGCAGAAAAGGCTAAGATAGAGCCGGGCGAAGAGATAATATCAATAAATGGTGACCCTGTTGCCAAATATTCCTTAAGCCAGTTAAGAGATGTTCTCTCTGGCAAAGATGGGACTAAGATAAAATTACAGTTGGGAAAAGATAATAAAGTAAGAGAAGTCTCGTTCAAGCTGAAGAGTTTGATCTAAAGGTAGGGGCGTTCAATTGAACGCCCCTACGGAGGTAGGTCAGACATTCC
>JAUYBY010000092.1 GCA_030692925.1 Candidatus Zixiibacteriota bacterium
TTCTTTCTTTTTTTATCATCCTAAAAAGGAGCTCTGGAAATGGCAAGAAACCCTGAAATATTAAAAATATTTGAGGTTGCAGATGATTCACTACAAGGTTTGCTTGGCTACTATCTTTATACAAATATAGCTGCAAGATGGGCGCCGGATGAAGGCTTCAGAATTACACTTCCACCGGAAAGAATTCCACTTACCTTCGAATGGGATCGGTTTTATAATAGAGATGAAATGATTTGGAGTATGAGACAACTGTTTACGCCATATCATACTCGGATATCTTTAGTAGCTATAGTAAACATTTTTGAAGTTGCTACTGCGGATTTTATTAAATCCTTAGAAAACTCTGGTCACAATCAGCGGATTCAAGGGAATATATATCACTATAAGAATAGACTAAACTGGGTTTTTGATAAAGTAGCAGGATCGACTTATGGAAATCAGTCCATGCAAGCAAGGTTGCCACAACTTTGTCTCGAAGTAGACCATGCAAGAAGGTTAAGAAATATTTCTGTTCATAATAACGGACTCTTTGACAATAAATATGAAACCGACTCACTACCGCTAACTGGTTATACCTCCTTGATTCATCCCGGTTACACCGAATACAAAAAGGACCCGTCCAAGCCTGTAACTTTGATTCTAACACCTGAGGATTATCTTAGATTCAGTAGGTATCATATCGAGTTACTTCACTTTTTGCATCACGAAATTCAAAGACAAGATTTTGGGGAAACAACTGAATATAATTACCTGCAGGAAAAGAAGCGTATTGAATGGCATAGGGTCTTATTAGGATTCTAAAGATTTTAAAAATCTTTTTCGTCGGGCGTAAAGCCCGACGCTACATTGGAAACAGTAAAACAGATATGAAAAAAAACTCTTTCTTTTTTCCAGTTGACTGGGCGAATATAATCTATGTTTTAGTTTTAAGCCTGATAATTGTCTTCTTCAGGCATAATCAGCCTAACTGGATTTATTATCTTATTTTCAATTTCTCGATTATAATTCTTATTCTTTTGGTGGTAAAATTTTTGTCTTTTTCGAATGGAGTTGCCAGATTTTTAAGACACTGGTATCCGGTATTTCTTTTTACCGTTCTGTATGAGGAGACCCGTTACTTGGTTCATATTATTTTCCCGGGCTTTTTTGATTTCTGGATCAATAATTTAGAATTTAACCTCTTCGGAAATTATCCTACGGTCTTTTTGGAAAAATATTCCATTCCGATCTTAAATGAATATTTTCTATTAGCTTATTTCTCCTACTACTTTCTTCTACCTGTTTCCGGGATAGCTCTTTATTTTGGTAAAAAGATAAAAGAGTTCGATAGGATGATTTTTACCTCAGCCGTGGCTTTTTATATCTCCTATCTGGGATTTATCTTTTTTCCAGTTGAAGGACCCAGATATGCTCTTTCGGTTGTTCATCCAATTCCAATAAAAGGGTTTATTTTTGTGCCTTTAGCCCAGTGGATAGTTAAAGTGGGTGGTTTACACGGTGGCTGTATGCCCAGCTCTCATGTAGCAATTGCTTGTGTGGTCTTCATCTTTGTTTACAAATATTCCCGTAGAGTATTTTATTTTCTGGGACCTTTGATCATTAGCCTTTTTATTGGCACAGTCTGGGGTCGGTTTCATTATTTTTTAGATGTTTTAGCCGGGATTATAGTAGGTCTTTTAAGCCTTTACCTGGTTGAGAAGATAGAACATTTTAGAGAAATGAGTAAAGACTTTAATTTTCAAGAGAAGGATTTTTCGCTTGACTTAATTGAAAAGAAATGATATTATAGTTTTTTAAAATTTGTCTTATGGCAGAGATTAAACTTTTAAATAGATATTTAGTAAATGGCTTCCTTACGGTAATTGAGCCAATTGCTAAGCTTTTGATAAGCTTAAGGGTGCATCCTCATGTGGTAACCTTTGCTGGGTTAGGATTTAGTATTTTTGCGGCTTTTTTCTTCAAAGATGGGGAGTTTTTTAATGCCGGTATAATGGTTATTTTAGCCGGAATCTGCGATGTCCTGGATGGAAGATTAGCACGGGAAACCAATCAGATGAGTAAGTTTGGGGCTTTATTTGACTCCAGCATCGATCGTTATTCTGAGGTTTTGATCTTCTTAGGACTTTCTACCTATTTTCTGATGAGGAGTTCATATATGGTTTTAGTAATTATCGTAGCTATTGCCGGCTCTTTTATGGTAAGTTATACCCGTGCCCGGGCAGAAGGATTAGGGATAGAGTGCAAAGTTGGAATTATGCAAAGGCAGGAAAGGGTCACCTATTTAGCGGCTGGAGCTATCTTGGGCTCAATCCCCGGGACTAATAATTTATTTTTGATGCTCTCTTTGTGGATAATTGCTATTTTTGCTAATATTACCGTTTTACAGAGAATTGTCTATATTAAGAAAAGATTAGAAGAAACTTGAAGGGATATTCAGGAAAGGAGAAAAGAATGGGCAAAGTCAGGGTGGCGATAATTGGCGTGGGGAATTGTGCCTCCTCCTTTGTTCAAGGAGTTGAATATTATAAGAACGCCAGAGAAAACCAGCTTATCCCCGGGATAATGAATGTGAATTTAGGAGAATATCATATCCGGGATATAGAATTCTCAGCCTGCTTTGACATAGACAAAAACAAAGTAGGCAAAGATTTAAGCCAGGCGATCTATACCTGGCCAAATAATACTTATAAATTCTGCTCGGTTCCCAATCAGGGAATCCCGGTTCACCGGGGGATGACTCATGATGGATTGGGTGAGTATCTTTCCAAGATAATCGAGAAAGCGCCAGGACCTACAGCGGACATTGTGAAAATACTCAAGGAGACCAATACAGATGTTGTGGTTAATTATTTGCCAGTAGGAAGTGAGGAGGCTACCAAATGGTACGTTGAACAAGTATTAGATGCAGGATGTGGCTTTGTCAACTGTATTCCGGTTTTCATCGCCCGGGAAAAATATTGGCAGAAAAGATTTTCGGACCGGAATCTCCCGGTGATCGGGGATGATATAAAATCTCAGGTTGGAGCTACTATCGTTCACCGGGTTC
>JAUYBY010000087.1 GCA_030692925.1 Candidatus Zixiibacteriota bacterium
GTTTATGTAAATTATTGTGTGTAAATTTTTAATAGCTTGAATTAGAAAGAGATAGGGTATATCCTGTTAGGTGATAGGAAGAAAGATAGACATCTAACAAAGGAGGATATACCCTATGAAGGCGATAGATTTTTCAGAGGGTAAGATAGCAGGGGGAATGGAGGTTGTCAAGAGTTATGGTAGTCAGGGGGATTTTTGGGAGGGATTAAGGGAGCGGGTGATAAAGAGGGTAAAGACAGCTTTGGGTCGGGTATTGGCAGAGGAAGTGAAGGGTGTAGTGGGATGTAGCAAGTATGAGCGGAGCGAGGAGCGGAAGGGATATCTAAACGGTAGTTATGAGAGGGGATTATTAAGCGAGTATGGTTGGATAGAAGGGATAAAAGTGCCGAGGGTTCGAGGTATAAGTTGGACACCATCGATCTGGGGGAGGCATAAGCGTAGACAGAGGGTCCTATACAAAGTGATCTTGGAAGGTTTTTTATTAGGTCATTCAGCGGCTACGCCGGGCTTCGCTCCCCGGAAGACTAAGCGGATGTTCAAGCGGGTATTTAAAGGTTCTATCTCAGCCCAGACAGTCTCCAATGTGGTTAAGCTGTTAGATCAGGACTCAGAGGATTTTCGCAGGCGGAGATTTGAGGATAAGTATCGGGTATTGATATTAGATGGATTGAGAATAAAATTATCCTTACCTGTAGTGCAGGAGAAAGTGGTATTAATGGCTTTAGGGATAAAAGAGGATGGGACAAAGGAGCTCTCAGGGTATCAAGTGGTTTCTTCAGAGAAGGAGTGTTTTTGGTGGGGTTTTTTAGAGGATTTGAGGGATCGGGGATTAAGAGGAGATAATTTAGAAGTGATAGTTCATGATGGAATGGGAGGTTTGAGTTCAGCAGTAGCCATAGTTTATCCCTGGGTAAAGGTACAGAGGTGTGTATTTCATAAGATCTCCAATTTAGCAGATAAGCTGGAGAATCCCTTTCATCGGTTTGCTATAATGAAAGATGCTTCTGAGATCTATGAGGCGGAGACACTAAAGGAGTTATACTCCCGGTTAAGAGCTTTTTGTCTCAAATGGCAGCCTAAAGAACCAAGAAAGGTTAAGAACTTCTTAAGGGACTTTGAGCAGACCTTGACCTACCGGGAGTATCCGGAACCCTGGCGAACCTTGATCAGGACCACCAATCCCTTAGAACGTTTTTTAGAGGAGTTACAGAGGAGAATTAAACCGATGAGAAGATTTCCTAACCAGAAAAGCGCTGAAAGGATTCTATATGGTCTGATTTTTTACGCTCTCAATGAACAACAACAGGATGTACCAAGTTCTAAGCAAATTTACACAATGTCCTTGACATAATCCTATATACTATACCTGCGAAAAATACTTGACAAAAAGGTTCTTAGGCATTTAATTGTGAATAGCAGTTTTGGGTGTTGATCAGGTTGGACTTACATTTAAAGAAGTAAAACATAGAAGTTTTTCCCCAGAGTTTTTTTCTGAGAATGACTTTACAGTTCCTCTTTTATTTTAAAAAGTGGTAGTTACGATTTTGTGCCTCGAAGAGGATCGAGGGGTTTTAGTAAGGCGGGAAGAGGAATACCATAAGAAGTTTTCATTCAAACCTTTCAGTTTAGAAGGAGGTGGTTTAGGTTATTCTATTATTTGACCTAAATTAGTAAACGGCTAAAACTAACCAAGAAAGGAGTAAAAATGTCTAAAAGAGTTTTAGTATTAGCCTTATGCTTTCTGTTATTTACCGGCCTGAGTGTCTTTGGAGCGAAGGCTCCTAAGGATTATAAGATGCTCCAGAGGCTGGAAAAAATAGGAAAATTGGAGATGCAAAACGAAAGCATAGTCTCAAAATATCTCACTGTCTTACCTCCCTTAACTCAAAGAATTCTCCTCCCGATGACAGATGACACCGTGGGCTGGACCTGGTATGAATACCAAACAAACGATGTCCAGCGCCGAATGATAGCCAATGATGCAACTGGAAGTTTGCATTTTACCTGGATGTATACAGATGATGCAGAGAACACTAACCGCATGATGTATTACAACTATCGGAAATTTGATGGCACCTGGATGGCTCAGGGAACTGGTATACCAATTACCCTGGCCTTTTACAGGTCTGGATATGGTGGTTTAGATATACTACCGGACGACAGGGAGGTATTGTGCTATCACCGGACCGCACCTACAGTGCCTGCGGGCACCTTCTGGGGAACCACTGCTACCATAGAGAAGGCAACACCCGGGCTCGGGGAATTTAACGAGTATGACATCCCTGATTCGTCAGGGACAGCTGACAAGGGAATGTGGCCCACTGTGGGTTGCGCCAGAGTGGCGACTGACGGGATCAACTATATTCATATCACTCATGCAGAAGGTATTTTAACAGGTGGCTCAGCCAAACGTCTGGGATATGTGCGTTGTTATCAGGGCGTAAGCGATACCCTAATTTGCGAATCTCCTGGCTGGGGTTCGCCGAGCAAGCTGCTGCCTGGGGTGAAGCTTGTACCCAATAGAATGCCTAGTTCCTTCACCACTTCCAAGTTAGGCGGTGTGGCTATAGCCACCTCCCCTGTTTCAGAGAAGGTGGCAATATGCTGGATGCAGAACGCAACTCCAACTGCCGGTCAAAACCAGAGTGAGGTGTTTTATTTAGAATCTACCAACAATGGCAAGGACTGGATGACCGCCGGCAATATGGGGACGCCGATTAAGGTGACCAACTACGAGGCTGGCGGTTTCAAGACTGTGGCTTACGACGATGTCGCGGCGGTGTACGATTACAATGACAACCTCCATATCATCTGGAATACCTATGCGAGTGGTAATTTGAACGACGTGAGCCTGTGGCAGTGGAGCAGTGCAACCGGCATACGCAAAATAACCTCGCACTTTGCCTCTTCAGATTGCGACCCTGGTGACTGGAATCTAATTCTTGCCAAGATGACCGCAGGCGTCGAATACCAAGCATCAGATGCAGCGTACAACTACCTCTACACCACCTACACCAAGTTCCGGGATGGGGACATCTCTGCTGGCGGCTTTGCCAATGGAGATATATATCTGAGGGCCTCCTCCAACGGTGGTTTAACCTGGGGACCGGAGATTAATCTGACCAACACCTCCTCCGACAGCTGTCTTGCTGGCAATTGTAAGAGCGAGCACTTTTCCTCAGTTGCTGAGAGGGTAGATAGCTTCCTGTATGTCCAGTATATGTATGACCTGGACGCAGGTTCTGCTATAAGACCTGAAGGAACCCCGCAAAACGACCCAGTCCGCTACCTGAAGTATGCTCGGCCGTTAGTTCCTTCAGTTCCTTCCATATCCTTCAGTCCTGCCTCGATGACTTCTCCTATCAGGTGGGCTTTGAATCATGCAACCACCTCTGATACCTTATATGTTGACAACACTGGAACCGCAACCTTACAGGTGCAGCTAAGCGGACCTTCCTGGTTAACGGCAACTCCGAGCAGTTTCAGCATAATAGAAGCCGGGCCTACTCAGATAGTCAATCTGACACTGAACGGTGGTCCTTATGCTGATACCTTTCTGACAGGGAAGATAAAGATTCTTTCGAATAACAGAGTGGTAGGAGGAGGAGCCAATTTCAACGATACCCAGTATGTGGACATTAATTTTGTGGTGACCGACACCTTCTACATTGCGGAGTTTGACACCTGCAAGAGAGGGCCGATTCTGGTAGTCTCCAATGTAGGTAATTTAGGAGGTCAATCAGATAGTGCCGGGATGTTCTATAACGGTAAAAACTATCTATTCGAGGGTTCACCCGTAATGGTCACCAATCAAGTTCCAGGGACTACTGACACAGTAGGTTTCAGCTGGATCCATGAGAAGAAGGATTTCATACCGGAAGGGCATCTGGATACGATCTCTTATCCGAGCCTGAAGACCAAGGTATGGATTGACAAGTTTGCCCTTCTTAACTGGAGGAGTCCGGATACTGATCCTGGTCACTGGGCCTGGTTTGGCTGGACCAAGTGGTCGAAGATCATCCAGTTTGACTGGGTACCTGGAAAGATTCATGGTGTATTGATAAGGAACTGGTGGACCTGGAACAAGCCTCCCAAGTGGTGGATGGACGTTGTTTCAACTGCACCAGTAGGAGGTTATTTTGGTATCGGAGGAGACTGGGATGTGACAGCTTCCTTCTCAGGAAAGGACAAAGGCGGCATTATCGACAGCTTAAATTTAGTCTATGTGAGGCAGGATACTGTTAATACCGATAAGTATTATGGAGGTTATCAGTTCCTGAGTGCCTATGTGAAGAAAGGAGCCACCACCACCAATTACACCACACCTTTTGCTATGCATGTGGGTAGAAACAAGACCCAGATGTATCCTTTCAGCGGATTTGATGATGACTCCCTGTGGAAGTATATGTCCACTCCGGGAGACTTCATTGAGCAGGATTCAGCCCAGGATCTGAATGTGATCATCTCTGCTGTGGAGATGCTCAATCCGGATACCACGACTGAGATCGGGGTAGACTATACTGCGATAGTATCTGATTCCGGTTTAACCGATTTCGTTCGTCAGGCAGCCACGTTTAAGAAGGTGAAGCCAGGTGATGCCAATGTGGACGGGAAGGTGACAGTATCGGACGTAGTCTATCTGGTCAACTATCTGTTCAAGGGAGGACCGGAGCCCTGGTTAATGTACAGCGATGCGAACGGCGATTCGAAAGTCACGGTATCTGACGTGGTATATCTGGTCAACTACCTGTTCAAAGGTGGACCTCCAGCCAAATTCGTTGTCGGTGCCAAGCCTTTCTAAGCTGGCAGTTTGATCAGTCAATGATTTAAAGTTGAGGGATTCCGCATTAGCGGAATCCCTCAACTTATTTGGAAAGAGTGAAACTTGTCCTATTGAAAGATGGGACAGCCATTTTTTTCACAGTAGGACGAAGGTAAAAATTTGTGGGGGCGCATGGCACGCCATCCCCCTATCTGTTGTCATGGAGAAGTATAGAAGTACATTTCTGCAGACTCACAACCATAGATCGGTAAACCCACCTTGCCCCCAGCAGATCACCTGGGCATAGACAGGTTCGATGGTGAAATTCACTATACCTGCGAAAAATACTTGACAAAAAGGTTCTTAGGAGCTTAATTATGAATAGCAGTTTTGGGTGTTGATCAGGTTGGATTTAGAATTAGAAAGTTAAGGCCTAAAAGTTTTTCCCCGGAGTCCTGCTTCAAGTATTGCTTAGTTGTTCCTCTTTTTCGAAAGAGCTATCTTGAGCTTGCTTGAGGAGTTAAGGGGAAAGTGCGGTGGGGTTTTAGTAGGGCAGGAAGAGGAAAACCATAAGAAGTTTTCATTCAAACCTTTCAGTTTAGAAGGAGGTGGTTTAGGTTATTCTATTATTTGACCTAAATTAGGAAACGGCTAAAACTAACCAAGAAAGGAGTAAAGATGTCTAAAAGAGTTTTAGTATTAGCCATATGTTTTCTGTTATTTACCGGCTTGAGTGTTTTTGGAGCTAAGAAACCGGCTGTTGAAAAAACAACCCCGGCCCTGGAAATGAGGCAGGATCTACAATATCCACCAGCTGAGAACATAGTTTCTCAATATCTTCTTACCCCGGCACCCAAGCTTTTCTACCCGTTCACAGGTGACACGGTAGGTGAGACTCAATGGGACTTCTGGCATAACGACTACCAGCGCAGGCAAATAGCGGTTGATAGCCTGGGGAATCTGCATTTCGTATGGAGGTGGAGAATTTGGGATGATATTGCGGAATCCTGGGGTACCCCGTACCTTTACTACAATTACCGTGATAACGATGGATCCTGGCTGGCTGCAGGTACTGGAATGGATGTGTCCGGAGGGCTTTATGGTGCCTATAACTGCATAGATCTGCTGCCGGATTTAAGGGAAGTCATAGCCGCACACCATCTCCCAGGTGTTGCTTGGCAGAATTGGGCTATATATCTTGCCATAGAGAAAACCACTCTCGGGTTAGGTGAGTATAGTCGCTATGATATCCCGGATTCGATACCAGGTTTTTCAGGTGAAGGTCTCTGGGCTTACTTAGGCATTTCCAAGCAGAAAAACGGTGATACGACTTATATGCACGTAACATTTCAACACCCCACTGATTCAGGCGGTGCAGGTTACGTTCGCTGTTTCATAGACCCGGCTGATGACACTCTTCTCCGCTGTCAATCTCCTGGTCGGACTCTGGTAACTGTTCCGCCGGGCATAAGGATGCCACGCAAGCCAGTTTATGTGTTTGCACCTATCAGGAAAAGCACAACAGGAACCTCTGCGGTTACCTCACCGGGCTCTCAGAAAGTTGCATTAGCCTGGATCGGACAAAAAAGTATACTTTCGGGCGACTGGTTCAAAGGTGAGGTCTACTATTTAGAATCCACCAACAACGGTAATGACTGGATGACGGCTGGAAATATGGGAACACCGGTCAAGATAACCAATTATGGGGCAGATAATTGGGATACTTACTACACTCCTCAAACTGATCTGGCCGCAGGTTACGATTATAACGGCAACCTGCACATAGTATGGATGACCGGGTACAGAGCAAATATTTTATGGCACTGGGACCGTAATTCAGGAATCACTACCCAGGTAGACGAGAAAACAGTTCGATCAACTGATAAGGTAGCTGCCTGGAACAAACCTATTAATAAAATGACCCTGGCATTTACAAAGGCGGCTCCAAACTATGTTTATGTCTGTTATTCTAAACAGGATTCTTTAGACGCTGCTGCAACTGGGTTTCTTAATGGAGAGGTGATTGTTAAAGCCTCCTCTAACAGCGGCCGTTCCTGGGGACCGGATGTGAATCTGACTAACAGCCATACACCTGGCTGCACTCCTGGCAACTGTAATAGCGATGTTTATCCTTCGATTGCAGAAAGGGCGGACGACTCGATTTATGTGTTCTATCTTAATGATAAGGATGCGGGTTCTTCCGTTCGCACTGACCCTCAAGAGGGCACCTATACCTGGAACCCTGCTCGCTATATCTCAATTCCTCGACCTTTGGTTCCTGCTGTTGCTAACATTGTCTTTAAGCCGACCCAGTTTACCTCACCCATAAAGTGGGCAACCAACCATAGCAGCACAACAGATTCTATCAAGTTTGACAACACCGGAACCGCAACCTTACAGGTGCAGTTAAGCGGACCTTCCTGGTTAACGGCAGCTCCCAGCAGTTTCAGCATAGTAGAGCTTGGCCCCACTCAGAAGGTTACTCTGACCCTCAATGGTGGTCCCTATGCTGACACCTTCCTAACAGGGAAATTAAAAATCCTATCCAACAACGGAGTGGTGGGAGGAGGAGCTAATTTCAATGATACCCAGTATGTGAACATCAACTTTGTGGTGACAGACACCTTCTACTTTACGGAGTATGACACCTGCAAGCGGGGACCGGTTTTGGTGGTGTCCAACGTGAGCAATATGGGAGGACAGTCAGACAGCGCCGGTATGTTCTATAACGGGAAAAACTATCTGTTCGAGGGCTCTGCCGTAATGGTCACCAATCAAGTTCCAGGGACTACTGACACAGTAGGTTTCAGCTGGATTCATGATAGGAAGGATTTCATAGCGGAAGGGCATCTGAGTAAGGTTGTTTATAATAATATGGATACCACCCCAGTCTATATTGATAAGTTTGCACCGCTCAACTGGAGGAGACCGAGCACAAATCCGGCCCACTGGGCCTGGTTTGGCTGGACCAAGTGGTCAAAGATTATCCAATTCCGATTCTACGGTGTTAGCGGGGTCATTGTAAAGAACTGGTGGATCTGGAACAAGCCTCCCAAGTGGTGGATGGATGTCACTTCAACTGCGCCAGTAGGAGGTTATTTTGGTATCGCAGGTGACTGGGACGTAACCGCCGAATTCTCAGGCAAGGACAAAGGCGGCATTATCGACAGCTTGAATCTGGTCTATGTACGACAGGATACGGTCAATGCGGATAAATACTATGGAGGCTATCAATTCTTGGGTGCCTATGTGAAGAAGGGAGCCACCACCAACTACACTACACCTTTTGCGATGCATGTGGGTAACAATAAGACCCAGATGTATCCTACAGGCGGATTTGATGATGACTCCCTGTGGAAGTATATGTCCACGCCCGGAAACTCCATTGAACAGGATTCAGCCCAGGATATGAACATAATCATTTCTGCTGTTGAGATGCTTAACCCTGATACCACCACTGAAATCGGAATAGACTATGCTTTAGTAGTGACTGATACCAACTTGGTAAATCTGGCTAAGTTAGGTTCCAGGATTAAGAACCTGATATACAAGGGCAAAGGTGGAGACGCTAATTACGATACAAAGACTACAGTGTCAGACGTGGTGTATCTGGTTAACTACCTGTTCAAGGGTGGTCCCTTACCTCCACTGAAGGATATGGGCGATGCAAATCACGACACCAAAGTTACGGTATCCGATGTGGTATTCCTGGTTAACTACCTGTTTAAAGGCGGTCCGCCACCTTGGAACCCCTTTGAGCAACTCTTTGCCAAGCCTTTCTAAGCTGGCAATTTGAGGTTGGATGGTAATTTGAAGTTATGGGATTCCGGAAAAAACGGAATCCCATAACTTTTGAAAAAAATTAGGACAAAGGAGTAGTGAGATGAAAAGAAGAGCCATTATTTTAATAATAGGAATAGGTTTGTTTTTGAGTTCTCTGCCTTTAAACAGCTGGGGAGGCTCTTCTTGCAGGGATATCCCCGGGCTTCTTCTGGTGAAATTTAAATCAGGAATCGCTAGCAACTTAGGTACAAAAAAAGCTGGTACTAATTTGACGGGAATAGCTTCCGTTGACCAACTGAATCAAAGGTATAATGCCAAAGGTTTGAATAAGGTGTTCGCTGGAGAGACTTCTCCTCCTCCACCCGGCTCAAGCCTTCTGGATCTTTCAGGTTTTTACGAAATAGAATTTCCCGAGGAATCTGACCTGCAGCAGTTAATCGCTGCTTATACTAAGGACCCTAATTTAGAGAGCGTGGAAACGGTGAAGATGTGCCCGGTGGACGTTACGCCCAATGATCCAGATGCTTCCTCCCAGTGGCATCTGAACAATTACAACGATGCGGATGTAGATGCCTACGAAGCCTGGAATATTGGGACTGGAGACACCTCCATAATCCTGGGCATCCTTGATACCGGGGTGCTCTGGTATCATCCTGATCTTTCCGGGAATATATGGCCTAATTCAGGAGAAATACCAAGTAACGGAATAGACGACGATGGCAATGGATATATAGATGACGTTCGCGGATGGGATTTCGTCGCTGGTGGTTATCTGTGCGATGCTGGGGGAGGGGAGGACTGCTCTCTGCCGGACAACGACCCGAAAGATTTTGATGGACACGGAACCCATGTGTCAGGAATAGCTGCAGCTGTGACCAACAACGGCACCGGGGGAGCGGGGCTGGCAGGTGGCTGGTATTCGAGTAAAAAAGGCTGCCGGATAATGTCTTTAAGGATTGGATGGCATGCCACAGATGGAAGAGGATATGTCAGTATGGACAATGCAGCTGCCGCAGTCAACTATGCGAGGGTTAAAGGTGCCACGGCGATCAACTGTAGCTGGGGTTCCTCTTATAATTCGGCTCTATATACGGCAATCACCAATGCTTTAAATCAGGGAATGGTATTCTGCAAGTCAGCTGGAAATGACGACATCAATTACACAGATGATTTTCTAATCACCACTTTTCCACAGGTTTTAGCTATTGCGGCTACGGACAGGTATGATCACAAAGCCAGCTTTTCAAATTATGGGGACTGGATCGACATCTCGGCTCCGGGAGATGCGATTAGAAGCACCTATGCATATAATTATGGTTCTTACTATGCGATCTTAAGCGGGACCTCTATGTCGGCTCCAATGGTTACCGGAATGGTCGGTTTGTTGAGGTCAAAAGTTCCGAACCTGTCGATTGCTCAGGTTACTTCGCTTATCGAAGATTACTCGGATGATATAGATGCGCTCAATCCGACTTATGCCGGTCAATTGGGTGCAGGCAGGATAAGCCTTTACAATTCAATCATCCATCTTCCCAATGCCAAATTCTCAACCGATGTCAGCCTGGGAGAAACACCATTAACTGTGAATTTTACAGATTCGTCAGCCGGGGTGGGAGACGGCTTGTCCAGTTGGAAATGGGTTTTCGGAGATGGAGACAGCACAACCTTTAGCTACTCTCCCGCAGATACCTTTCACACCTATCTGAATCCTGGACTTTATACCTCTGCTTTTTCTGTTACCGGCACCTGGGGCACCAATACTCAGAAAAAGCTTATCGGGGTGACGGCAGACACAGTCAAGGTCTCTTACTCAAAAGGTCTGGCTCAGGAATACGGGGTGAAGATTCCGGTTTACGGAAATAATTTTTTACCCTGTTCAAGATTAATCATAGCCTTACGTTTTGGGCACGGAAGCGCTCCCTTGACCTGCGACTCGGTGAGATTCTGGGGAACGCGAGTTGAAAACTTTCCGGTAAAGAATGTGAGCGTGCACAACGGAAATCAAACCATCCTTCTGAGCTTACAAAACAGCAGTTATCCCCTTGACCCGGGAAGCGGCCTTTTAGCTAATATCTATTTCACCATAGACACACCAGTAGTAGTCGGGGAAACTTTAGGTATCGATAGCGCGGTCATTAGCGGTTCTTATCTGAATTACACATGCATCTTAGGTAATTATGCACCTCATTTCCAGGCAGGAGGGATACAGGTCGCCGCACCTAAATGGGGTGACGCCAACCGGGATGATAAGGTCACCGTGACTGATGTGATATTTTTAATTAACTATCTTTTTAAAGGCGGACCGCAATCTAACCCCCTCTATATCGGAGATGCAAACTGTGATGGGAAAGTCTCGGTCTCGGATGCGGTCTATCTGATCAACTATCTGTTCAAAGGCGGACCTCCACCCGGTCAGGGTTGTTAAAAAAATAAAAAAATTCAATTTTTTTGTTGACAAATTCTTGGACTTTGATTATATACCAACAAATGAATTTAGTTTAAAGTCATAATTTTTTATTTTTAACACTAAGGAGGTGGTTTGTTTTATCCCATAGCTAAAGAGGTGGTAAGGTGGAAAGAAGGAGAGAAGAAAACAAAAACAATAAAAATTTAACAGGAGAGGGGTGAAATATGAAAAGAAATTCACTAATCTCAAGACACAGAATACGTGCCTTAGTTTTTTTTCTGTCAATCTTTTGTTTAATAGGCTTTAATCTTGCCTTAGCTCAGGATCCGGGGATAAAGGATACCTGCAGAGTTGAGCGTTTAGAAAAGGTCAGACCTAATTCTCAGGTTGTTTTGAACGTTTATGCATTTAACGATGAGGCCTTAGGTGCATTGACTATCGGTATAGTCTTTCCGGATACAGTTAGCAATATGGATATCGCTCTCGATTCGGTAAGCTTTGTAGGGACAAGAGCCGCCTCAGCTACCATGAAAAATGATAGAAATGATACCGCCTCGTATAGGGTGGATAGCACGCATGTTGTTAATAAGAACAGGTTATTAATCTGGGCTGTCTGGTTCATTGGAGACCTGGCTCCTGGAAGTGGACTTGTAGCTAAAGTTTACTTCAGAACCGGTCCCGCCTGGGATTCAACCCAGTATGTTCCCGTAGATTCCTCCTTTATCCCTCCTTCTAACGAGTTTGAGTTTACACCTGTAACTGGGTTTGCATTTGCACCTGTTTTCTGGAAAGGTGCCTTGGAGGTAAAAGAGATCAACACTCCTACCAAGCCTACGGTTTTTAGTCTGGCTCAGCACTTACCGAATCCTTTTCATCCGAAGAATATGATCAGATTTGCCCTTCCCAAGGATTCCTGGGTAAAACTGGAGGTCTATAACATCTTAGGGCAGAAAGTGAAAACCCTGGTTGATGAGAAATTGGCAGCAGGGGTAAAAGAGGTTGAGTGGGACGGAAGAGACGGCAAGGGTTTAGAGGTAGCCAGCGGTATCTATTTTTATAGAATTAAAGCTGATGATTTCTCAGATGTTAAGAAAATGGTTATGTTGAAGTAGCTATTAACATAACTTATTATCTTACAATAAGTAAAACCTCATCCATTAAGAAACGGATGGGGTTTTTTATTTGGAAAGAGAATTGTGATATTTCATCGATTACAAGATAAACTTCCTAACTCGCTTATTAATAATATGTTATCGATACCACAGAAAAGCCACTGAAATTCGGTGATATTTCATAATTTTTATTGACAAAATTGACTTATGTCTATAAACTTAATAGATTTTTAAAAAGTCCTTTTCAAAGGAAAAGGAGGGATTATGATAATTCCTAAAAAGGAGACCGATGCTTAGCCTTTTGAAAAATACAGTATTGATTGGTAAAGAGGAATATCGTTTGAATTCTGCGGAAATTCATTATTTCAGAGTGAGTAAGAAATACTGGTCAGTATGCTTTGAAAGAATAAAAAAGGCAGGATTTAAAATCATCTCAACCCCGATCCCCTGGAACCTGCACGAGATTTCAACTGGGGAATTTGACTTTAACGGGGAAACTGACAGCCGGACGGATTTAGCGGTCTTCCTGGAGCTGGCAAGGGAGTTCGGCTTTAAAGTCATATTAAAGATTGGGCCTTATATAGGAGCAGAATGGGAAAATGGCGGCTACCCTGACTTTGTACTGAAGAATCAAGATCTCTTAGCAAAAGACCCTCAAGGGAATGTAGTGTCTATATCTGAACTGAAGGAATTTCCAAAGATAGCTTTACCTTCTTTTGACCACCCTTCCTTTAAGAATCATTACAAAAGATATATTAACGCCCTGAATGAAGTATTAAAACGTTACGTCTATCCAAAGGGACCGGTGATCGTGATCCAGTTAGGAAGAAAGACCAGTTTGAACTTCTTCACTGATCCTTTTCTGCTGGATTATAACTCCTATATCATCCAATCTTCTTATCCGGCTTTTCTAAAAGAAAAGTACAAAGAGATAAAAAAGCTTAAATCCGCTTATCAGATCAAATCGAAAAACTGGGAAGAGGTCCAACCTCCAAAAGATCCGGAAATAAAAAAGCCTGCGGAGCTGTTAAGATTTCTGGACTGGATTGATTTCAAGCTAAGCCTGGTTTCAAATTACATTCTGAATCTAAAGGAACTAATCACCTCCTCCCAGGTTTCTCCTCTCTTCTTCACGGATATCTTCTGGGAAGATAGCCCCTCCTCCTCAGAATGGTCCTCCCTGCAGAAAGAGAACATTTTTGGCGGGGTGGAGGTCAACTGGTTTAAGGATTATGCTGAATACTCCTGGCACCTCAGATCCTTTGTGGGTTCTGCTTCATTCCCCTGGGCTATCGAATTCAGAAACGGGGCGCCGGCAATGGTTCCCCAGGAGAAAAAGAAATATCTTCCGCTCGGCACGCAGGAATTGAAATTCATGCTGGTCACCTCTTTAGCTTTAGGGATTAAAGGATTTAATCACACTATGTTCGTGGAGAGGAGCCACTGGTATGGTTCTCCCTTAGCTGAGGAAGGGACAATTCAGGAGGGGTACGAGCTGATCAAGAACTTTAATCTGCTCCAGGAAAGAATCAATTTAAAGAGTCTGGAGAATTTATCGCAGATAAATCTCTTAAACTATGATTCCTATATATATGTGAGCCGGGTGAAAAATCAGGCTATTTTTCCTTACCTGAATTCTCTGGTCTGGAAAACTCACTTCGGATTAAGCCAGAGCCTCAGGGAATTGAAATATGATTTCCAGATCTCTAATCTTGAACAGGCGAAGAAGCTGGAGAAGTGTAAGGTACTTTTAGCGCCTGTGACGGAGTTCTTGGATTCGAAGGCTCAAGCTTTCCTCTTAGAGGAAGCAAGGAACGGTAAGAGTCTGGTTCTTTATGGTCTTTTGCCCAGATATGACCGGGACCTTAAAAAGTGTGAACTTTTATCTCGTGGTCTTAAGATCAAAACAGCTCAGCTCTCATTAGTGGAGAAAATCCAGACCTCGAAAGAAGAATTCACCTCACAGATCTACGGGTTTATCAGGTCCCATTCTAAGAATTATCAGGTTATAGCACGGGTAGGCAGGAGAATCGTTGGGGTCAGGGGAAAGCTTGGAAAAGGGAAGGTTTACCTGTTAACTTTTGACCTTTCCTCTTCAGCCTGTCGCGAGAAGTCGGGATTCCTGGAGGGCATTCTGCAGGAGTCAGGGATTACAAGATTTTTGAATTCCTCAGACCCTGACCTGGAGATGATAATTCAGAAAAATGAGAAAGTGACCCTGCTCTATTTGATCAGCCCGGGGGTGCCTTTCTCCCCGGAGAAGGAGGGATTTAAGAAAAACGTAATCCTGCAGATAGATTGTGGTAAAATAGGGGTCAAGGGTAAAAAGATTGTCCTGACCGAGCTTTTGGATGGTCAGACAATCAAAACCACCTCAGATGAATTGAAAAAGGGGATTTCCACTGAACTCGGAAAACTGGAGAGCAGAATCTATTTAGTTGAAGGGGCTAAAAGTTAAGATTTCATCCTCATATTTTCCGACCTATATCTGTATATCATTCCACTTTGAATTTAATCTGTAAAAAAAACTTTGATTTTTTTTATTCTTTAGACAATTTTTCAGAGGGGATTATTTTACGTCTTCCTTTTTTCTCTGGGTTGGTATCAGAATAAATTTTTTATTTTTCCCCCTTTGCACTGTTAGCATCAGGTCTTTTTTATCCTTCAGCTCTTCTAAGGCTTTTTTAAAATCATCTAAGTTTGAAATCTTTATATTCTCAACTTCTTTAATCACATCCCCTTCTGAAAGCTCTCCCTGGCTGGCTGGGCTTCCCACCTCCACAAAAGAAACCAAAACCCCTTCCTTATCCTCCAGCATGTAATCCCTGTATATCCCATAAGTTATCTCTTTGACCGTAAAACCTAGGTCGGTCTCATACTCTTCAGGCTTGACCTTAGGTTGAAGCGCTATTTTAGCCCTGAGGTCAAGAGAATTTTCCTTTCGCTTTATCCTGAGAGAAACATACTTCCCTACCGGGCTTTCGCTGACCAGGAGAGAGAACCGGTTTAAGTCCTCTTCTTTTTCCGCAGAGACCTTTTCCCCCTGATATTCCAGGATTATGTCTCCAGGTAAAAAACCGGCTTCTTGTGCAGGAGAGTTCAGGTCGACATCGCTAATCAAGATCCCTTTCAGGTTTTCGTCCCCAAAATATCTGGCAAAATCACGATTCAAAGGCTGAATCGCTGTACCCAGCCAGCCCCTTTCGATTATGCCTGAGGCTAACAGTTTATCCTTAACCTTTAAAGCCGTATTAATCGGAATGGTAAATCCCTGGCCTCGACCTAATCCGATTGAGTTTATCCCTATAACTTCCCCTTTCAGATTTACCAGTGGGCCTCCAGATGAGCCCGGGTCTATGGCTGCATCGGTCTGGATAAAATCGCTTATCAATCTGGATTCCTCTGGCAGGAAAGGTATCACCCTGCCCTTTCCACTCACAATGCCAAAAGAGACAGTCCGGTCAAAACCAAAAGGGTTACCCACTGCGATCACCCATTCTCCTACCTCAATTTTATCTGAATTCCCGAATTTGGGAACTGAAAGTTTTTCCTCGGATTTTATTTTTATCAAAGCCAGGTCAGTCTGCTTATCCACCCCGATTATCTCTGCCGGATACTCTAATTTGTTGGGCAGGGTAACCCTTATGGACTGGGCTTTATCCACCACATGCTCGTTGGTGAGGATATAACCGTTCTGGTCAACCACCAGACCTGAAGCTAAGGCTTTGAATTTAAAGCTATCAGATTTCTTGATAACCTCTATATGGAGCACTGAGGGCTGAATCCGATTGGAAAGAGAGATAATAACCTTCTGCAGGTCGTCAAATAGATTTAAAACTTTTTGATTGTCTGCAGAAATTGCCGAAGAAAATTGGAACAGAACAAGCATCAGGGTGGTAATAAAAATGTAGATTTTTCTCATTTTAGATCGCTCCTTAGTCAGGGATAACAACATATCTATATAGCAGAATTTAAAAATAAGGTCAAGGAAAAAATAAGATGCAACATTTCAGGCATGGATGCGTATAAATTTTAACCGCTTTCCAGAGGAAATATATAAGTGCTCACAGGCTAACAGGATAAAAAAGCAGCTGGATGAAGACAACTAAGGGCTCCAACAATTATTTTGCTTGACAAAAATCGATTTTGAGGATATAATATAATTTTGCATTGAAAGGAGTGGGCTATGCCAAACCCTAAATTCGCCTTGAGAAGCAAAGACATTCTGCTCTATAGTCTTTTTGCCTCTCTTTTTATCTTAATAGGGATTCTAATTGCCTCAAATTTGAATTTTTCTTCTCATTCCAAGGCAATTGAGAATCCTCAAACTCAATCAGCCTCAAAACTGGTTCAGTCCTATGGATCCAAATTCGGACTTTTTGAGAAGGAAAGCCCTTTTACCGCAGTGGCAGAAGAGGTTAGCCCGGCGGTGGTTAATATAAGTGCGGAGAAGGTCTTAGAGGAAAGGTATCATAGTTTTTTTGATGATGAATTGTTCCGCAGATTTTTTGGAGATATACCCCGGCAGAAGACCCCCTCTCCTCGTAAGTATAAGAATTATAGCCTGGGTTCCGGATTTATCTTTGATAAAAAAGGGTATATCCTGACCAATAATCATGTGGTTTCAGGAGCTGATAACATCACAGTCAAGTTAGCTGATGGCTCAGAGTACAAGGCTAAGCTGATGGGGACGGACAGCGAAACCGACATAGCGGTGATAAAAATAGAAACCAGGAAGCCTCTGCCCACCGTGGAGTTAGGTGACTCGGACGCAATGCGGGTAGGTGACTGGGTCATTGCCATCGGTAATCCGTTTCCACAGTTGGGATTAGACCGAACAGTGACAGTAGGAGTAGTCAGTGCAAAAGGCAGGAAAGGTTTACGCTTCGGAGAAGGAGAAAGTCCTGCTTTTCAAAACTATATTCAAACCGATGCAGCCATAAATCCGGGCAACAGCGGCGGTCCTCTGTGCGATATAGAGGGCAAAGTCATAGGCATTAATGCAGCCATTACTAATCCGTATAGTTTCAATGGTATGAGTTTTAATATCGGTATAGGATTTGCAATTCCGATAAACTTAGCCAAGTCTGTTGTCCCCCGACTGATGGCAGGGAAGGAAGTGTCCAGAGGATATTTGGGGATAGCTCCTTCCAATATTACCAAAGATCTAAAGGATGCTTTAGATCTTCCTACGACCGAGGGGGTCCTGGTTCAGCAGGTGCAGCCGAACACCCCGGCCGCAAAAGCCGGAATGAAGACCGGAGACGTGATCGTGACTTTGAACGGAAAAAAGGTCACGGATGCTGACCAGTTCAGATTGCAGGTAGCTGAGATTGAGCCGGGTAAGACCATAGATCTGGGTGTTCTCCGGAGTGGGAAAAAGATGGAGCTGAAAGTAAAGCTGGGAGAGAGGAGTAAACTCCTGACAGCTACGCCGCAGGAAAAACCTCAGAAGCAACAGCAGGAGGAAAAAGACTGGCTGGGAATTCAGGTCGAGACTGCGACTGAAGATCTTGCTTCCCAGTTCGGGGTAGCCTACACCAAGGGAGTGATAGTCACCGGGGTCGATCAAGGAAGCATCGCGGACGATAGCGGAATTCAGCCCGGCGACATAATCTCAGAGATCGACAGGAAGCAGATTCTGAACAAAGAGGATTATACAAGAATAATCAAAGGACTGAAGGACAGAAAAAAAGCAATAGCCTTTTTAATCAGTCGTAAAGGGACAACTTTTTATTTAGTCGTAAAACCTGAATAGAAAGGAGTGATTTCTTGGCCAAAAACTCAAAGAGATATAGGGATGAGGACAAATCCTTAGATCTCTATTTGAGGGAGATAGGAGAAACTCCTCTGATAAAGGCAGCGGAAGAGGTCGAGTTAGCTAAGAAGATTAAAAATGGTGATCAGTCTGCTTTAGAGAAACTGACCAAAGCAAATCTGAGATTTGTGGTCAGCGTGGCTAAGCAGTATCAAAATCAAGGTCTTTCTTTAGCTGATTTGATCAATGAGGGGAATATCGGGCTGATAAAAGCGGCTAAAAGGTTCGATGAAACCAGGGGTTTCAAGTTCATTTCTTATGCGGTCTGGTGGATAAGACAGGCGATCTTACAGGCGCTGGCTGAGCAGTCCAGAATTGTGAGACTTCCTTTAAACCGTGTGGGGACTCTCCACAAGATAGGGAAGATCTCCAGCTCCTTACAGCAGGAATTCGGACGGGATCCGAGCCCGGCTGAGATAGCCAAAGAGTTAGAGCTTTCCACCTTAGAGGTGTCAGATACCCTTAAGATCTCCAATACCCATCTTTCCTTAGATGCTCCTTTTTCCACCTCTGAGGACAACAGTCTGATGGACGTGCTGGAGGATGAGCTACAGCCAGCACCGGATGAGGCGCTTTTAGACGAGTCCTTAAGGCTGGAGATAGAAAGGGTCTTAAGAACCTTAAGCGGCAGAGAGGCGCAGGTGATAAGTCTCTATTTCGGGTTGACCCAGGAAAAGCCTTTGACCCTGGAAGAGATCGGAGCAAGGTTTGGCTTAACCCGTGAAAGGGTGAGACAGATTAAGGAGAAAGCTATCCGGAGGCTCAGGCATGCCTCCCGAAGCAAAACCTTAAGGGCTTATCTGAATTAAAAAATAAAAACACAAAAAAACTTGAAGCTGGTGTAATGGTTTAACCTTTCGCACCAGCTTTTTGTTTATCAAAAAATCTTTGACTTAAAAGTTTTTTTGGTTATTGTATAAATAAGGATTAGATACAAATCAGGGGATTTAAGAGGATAGAGATGAAAAGGTTTTTAATTCTTTTGTTATTAAGTTTGACTTTTAGAAGTTTTGCCTTTGCTCAGTTTGATATGCAGCAGATAGCGGTGATGCAAGGAGAGGCTGATGGCGTAGGCCTTGGCAAAATTTTATCCGGGATAGGAGATATAAATAATGATAGTATCGAAGATTTGGCAGTGGGACAGTATGGGAAAACCTTTATTTATTTTGGCTCCAAAAATTTTGACACTATTCCAGATATAATATTTCCTTTTTCATGCAGATATATCTCTTCTGGGGATGTAAAT
>JAUYBY010000022.1 GCA_030692925.1 Candidatus Zixiibacteriota bacterium
AGCCAGGCTTGTCTGGAGCTGAAAAAGATAGGTTTCAAATGCGTGGTGATCACTCTATCTGAAAAAGGATGTTTATGGACGGATTCCCGTAGGGTGAATTATTTACCAGGATTTGAGATCGAAGTAGTTGATACTACTGGAGCAGGGGATGTATTTCACGGCGCGTTTATCTTAGGGCTATTGAAAAAATGGAAGATGGAAAAAATCATTGAGCTTGCCTCAGCCTGCGCGGCTTTGAAATGCAGGAAGTTAGGCGGCAGAGAAGGTATTCCGAGTTTGAAAGAGATACAAGACTTTTTAAAAAAGAGAGATACTTCGCTTCGCTCAGTATGACAAGTCCCGACAATCGTCATTCTGAGCTCCGCCTGTGGCGGGGCGAAGAATCTCTATAAACCTGTAAAAGAATTTCTCTTCGTTGGTGTCCCCACCAATGAAGTAGGGATGGAGATGTTTACTGAAATCTTCGATTTTTTAGTCAAGCTGGATATAGAGTTTTTTCTTTTTATTAATCTGAAACTGCAGAACCGGTTTTTTGACTTTCTGATGCCTTTTATTACGGAGTTTAAAAACTGGAGAATCCTTTTTTTCCTGATAATGCTGGCTATGCTAATCTTCGGCAGGAAAAAAGAAAGGATGGCCGCAGTTCTGGTCTTGATTGTTTTGGGAGTGGCAGATTCATCCGTTAATCTTCTGCTTAAGTCCTGGATCGGAAGGGTCAGGCCCTGCAATGTTTTTTCACAAGTGCATCTTTTAGCTGGCTGCTCGCATTCTGGCTCTTTTCCCTCATCGCATGCGGCCAATATTTTTGCCGCGGGCTCGATTTTAACTTTTCTTTATCGTCGAGCGTGGTTCATTTGGTTAGCCATTGCGGTTTCAGTCTCTTTCTCCCGCATTTATGTCGGGGTACATTATCCTCTGGATGTCGCGGGAGGAGCTTTTTATGGGATTCTTTTAGGAGTGCTGGTTTTGATCGTATCGAAATCCATTTTTCGAATCCAGAACTCTTCACAGTCTAAGTTGCGCTCAAGTTAGGATAAACTCTGATTCTGCTCTCTTGAAAAAACTTGCCAGATCTATCTTATGAAGTAAATTTATGGAAAAGGAGTATGGAAAAATGCTAAAGAGATCTTTCTGGGCGGGATTATTAATGCTCGCACCATCTTTTGCCCTGGCTCAAGACCTTCCTCAAAGAGGACCTTACCTCTCGACTGTTAGCCAGAATTCAATCATAGTAAACTGGCGTACGGTGACCATGGATAGCTCAGTTGTACGATATGGGCTAACAACAGGGTATGGAAATGAAGAGAAAAACGTAACTCTGACAACAGCCCATAGTTTAACCTTAACAAGTCTTCTTCCTGACACAGTCTATCATTACCGGGTGCTCTTTCAAGGGAAGCAGACTCCGGATTACACTTTCAGGACCGGGGTGACTTCTGATACCCCCTTCAAATTTTGTGTTTATGGAGACACCAGAACCCAGGCTGATAGTCATTTAGCTGTGGTAAATAGAATGGTCACATTTGATCCATATTTTGTCCTTCATACTGGTGACCTGGTGGCAAACGGGTCAGATGAAAGCCAGTGGGCGGTCTATTTTGCGACTATATGTTCCAGTGCCACCTCTGCCCAGAGATTTCCATTCTATTATGCCATAGGAAACCATGAAGGCGAAAGCCCTCTCTACTACAGCTATTTCTACCTTCCTCACAATAATCCTGATAGCACTGAATCTTATTATTCTTTCGATTACGGGAATTCTCATTTTGTCAGCCTGGATGTACAAAAACCTTACGGACCGTCAAGCGCCCAGTATCAATGGCTCAGAAAAGACTTAGTCAATGCTTATAACAAGACTTTTGTCTTTGTTTTTATGCACGATCATCCTTATTGTGCCGGAGGGCATAATAGCAACCTCGGCATAAGGGATACCCTCTGTCCCCTTTTTGAGACTTTCAAAGTCGATATGGTATTTAGCGGGCATAGCCACTTCTATCAGAGAAACGGACCGATCAACGGGGTCACCTATATAATGGCAGCTGGAGGTGGAGCACCGCTTTATACTCCAGCAGAAAGCAGCTGGACAAAGTATGCAGAAAAAACTTACCATTTTGTCGATTTCACCGTGTGGGCTGATTCACTAAAATTTAAGATGGTGCGGACAGATGGGAGCATCAGGGATAGTCTTATCTACCAGGCTCAGAATAAATCGCCATTACTCCTGGGCGATCCCAACTCAGATGGAGCGATTAACGTTGCCGATATCATATATCTGGTCAGTTATCTGTTCAAAGGAGGTCCGTTGCCTCTGCCTATTTCAGAAAGCGGAGATGCCAACTGTGACGGAAAGGTGAATGTGGCTGACATAGTTTATCTGGTTGCCTATCTTTTTAAGGGCGGACCTAAACCGGTATGTTAAAAACGATGACGGATGACAGATAGAAGATGAAAGATAAAAAACTCGTTGCGCCCGACCTTCGTGTCGGGCGTTTGTCTCAGTAGGGGCAGAACAGTGTTCTGCCCCTACATTTATTATGGAGTTTTTTATTGACTCAAGAGAACTCGAAGGTTAAATTTACCCAGCATATTTGGGTAAGGCAGGAAAAATCCAGTGGAACAATCCCTCTGATTTCGGACGGATTGCTTCGTTGGTCAAATGACCTCCTCGCAATGACTCTATGAAAAAAAGGATATTAAGGATTGGTAGATGAATTTGCCTAATAAACTTACCTTAGCACGAATATTACTTTCCCCGGTCTTTATGGTCTTTTTTCTGGTGAATAACGTCTATTCTCGTTATTTTGCTACTCTCATATTCTTATTTGCGGCTCTAACTGATCTTTATGACGGGTATATAGCCAGAAAATACGGGGTGGTAACCGGGTTCGGGAGGTTTATGGACCCTTTAGCTGATAAGATCTTAGTCTCCACTGCTTTTATCTCTTTTGTGGCTTTAGGCTATGTTAAAGCCTGGATGATTTTGGTGATAATCGTGAGGGAGTTTTTCATCACTGGCTTGAGGAGTTTAGCGGCTTATAAAGGGATGGTGATTATGCCCACGATTTTAGCTCAGGTGAAGACTTTTTCCCAGATGTTAGTCATCAGTATAATCTTAATCTTCACTAATTTGAAGACTACTCTTCTTCCCTTAGGTTACGACTGGAGCATTTTCACCAGCCCTCAGGTTTTCAGACTTTTTGACCTTCTGGTTTTTATCAGCATGCTCCTGACCCTGGGAACCGGTATAGATTACCTGGTGAAGAACATACCTCTGCTCAAGGGGGTGTTAAAATAGAGTCAGAAAAGGTCAACTTAAGCCTCATGCAGCGTTTCCAGATTCTTCTGGCCACTCTTTTTTTTACTGGATATACGCCTGTTGCTCCGGGAAGCTGTGGCAGTCTGTTAGCTTTTATTCTGGTCTGGTTTTTTGTACCCCAGAATTTTTATCTCCTTGGCGGAATTATCCTTTTGGTTTTCTTTGTAAGCTTATGGTCTGCAACCGGAGCAGAAAAGGTTTTCGGCAAGGACAACAGGAAGATAGTAATAGATGAAGGATGCGGGATGCTGGTCTCTTTTTTATTTTTGCCAAAGAGGTTTTTTTTGTATATATTAGCTTTTGTCATTTTCAGGGGTTTAGACATTATCAAACCACCACCAGCCAGGGACTGTGAAAAACTTGAAGGCGGGCTGGGAATAACTTTAGATGATGTAGTGGCTGGGATTTACACTAATCTTATTATGCAGGTTCTAATCATCTTAAAAGTTTTAAAAATATGAAAGCAGAGATAATAACTATCGGAGATGAGATAATCCACGGGGAGATCTTAGATTCTAACTCAGCCTATATAGGAGATAAGCTCTCCAGCCTGGGAATTGAGATCGCTTTCAGGACCTCGGTGGGGGATGACTTGAAAAGGATAATCGAGGCAATTAAACTGGCTGTGGAAAGGGCGGATCTGGTTATTGCCACTGGCGGGTTAGGTCCTACTAATGATGACTTGACCAAAAAAGGAATTGTCAAGGCTTTCAAGAGGAATCTGGTTTTTCATGAGGATATATTAAAAAAGGTAGAGGAAGGGTTCAGGAGGAGGGGAATCGAGATGCCTAAGATCAACCAGAATCAGGCTCTACTTCCCCAGGGTGCCAAGGCTTTGCCCAATCAATACGGCTCTGCCCCGGGCATCTTCATCCAGGAAGGCAAGAGGTTTTTCTTCGCCCTTCCTGGGGTTCCCTTGGAGATGAAGACTATTCTGGAAAATGAGATCCTGCCTTTCTTGAAAACCAGGTCTTCCAGAAAGGTCGTCCTGCAAAAGGTCTTGAGAACCACGGGAATAGTTGAATCAGCCATATATGAGAAATTGGACTCAGTCTTGAAAGCTAAAAGTCCGGTGAAATTAGGTTTTCTCCCCAGCTTTTCCGGAGTAGATATTAAACTCCGGATCACTTCTGAAAGCGAAGATTTAGCCCGAAAAGATATTTCAGAGATAGAACAAAAGATAAGGGAAATCCTGAATGAGAATATATATGGAATGGACAAAGAGAGCCTGGAAGAGGTTGTGGGCAGGTTACTCTCCGATAAAAAGAAAACCATCTCGGTAGCTGAGTCCTGCACCGGTGGCTTGATAGGCGCAAAGTTCACCAGTATATCCGGAAGCTCAAACTATTTTATGGACGGAGTGATAAGCTACAGCAACCAGTCCAAGATGGAATTTTTGAAGATCCCCAGGGAGATCATTGAAAAATATGGCGCAGTCTCCGAAGAAGTGGCAATTCTTATGGCTGAAGGGATCAGGAAAGTCTCCAACACGGATTACGGTGTATCCGCAACCGGGATCGCCGGACCCACTGGAGGAACAGAGGAGAAACCTGTGGGCTTAGTCTATATCGGGTTTGCCCATGAGAATGATTCGTATGCCCGGAAATTTATTTTCGGAGGAGACCGGCAGACTATAAGGGAAAGAACCGCCCAGGCGGCTTTGAATTTGGTAAGGCTTTTTATAGAATATGGAGTACATCGTCCGTGACGAGGTAACACTGTTCCCTCTCCCCTCTACGAGCCGTAATGCTTTTATCGGCTTGTGGGAGAGGGTTAGGGTGAGGGGTTCACCCTCCCTTTATCCCTCCCATTCCTACGGATCCGTTATAGGACAAGGGAGGGAAAGAGAAGATTGACACGGTCAACGCACTCCAAAGGTAAAATAAGATGCGTACTTTCATTGCGGTTGAACTAAAAGAAGAATTAAAGAAAAAAATTGAAGAGGTTCAGACGCCTCTCAAAAAAATCAATGCAGATGTTTCCTGGGTCAAGCCGGGAAATGTGCACGCCACTTTGAAATTTTTAGGAGAGGTGCCAGAAGATAAAATCGAAAAAGTCTTTGAAGGAACTGAGAAAGCTTTAGAGGGGATTAGAGGTTTCAGATTAAGTCTAAAGGGTCTGGGTTGCTTTCCCAATCTGAAAAGACCGAGGGTGGTCTGGATAGGTGTTGAGAAAGGGAAAGAGGAATTAGCTCTTATGGCTAAAAAAATAGAGCAGGAGATGGAGAATATGGGTTATCCTAAAGAGAACAGAGAGTTTTCTCCGCACCTGACCATCGGCAGGGTTAAATCTCCCAAAAATATTGAGAAATTAGCTGAACAGATAAAAACCACGAATTTCCAAACAGAGGAGATCGAAATAAAAGAGGTGGTGGTGATGAGGTCCCAGCTTAATCCGGCCGGGGCTATCTACACTCCCCTTAAGAAAATAGCTCTTTTAACTTAAGTAAAGAAAGTGAGGAAAACATGACTACTCATCAATCAGAGGAGAAAAAGAAAGCCTTAGATCAGGCTGTCTCCCAGATAGAAAGACAGTTTGGAAAGGGGTCTATCATGCGATTGGGAAGTGAGAGTTTAGGGATAAAAGTCCCGGTGATTCCCACTGGCTCAGTTGCCCTGGATTATGCCTTAGGGGTGGGAGGGGTTCCAAGGGGAAGGGTGGTAGAGATTTTCGGTCCGGAAGCCTCTGGTAAAACCACCTTAGCCCTGCATATCCTGGCTGAAGCTCAAAAAGCCGGTGGAGTTGCGGCTTTTGTGGATGCAGAACACGCACTTGCTCCAAATTATGCTAAAGCTTTGGGCGTGGACATAGATAATCTCCTGATCTCCCAGCCCGATACGGGTGAACAAGCCCTGGAGATAACCGAGACTCTGGTTCGCAGCGGAGCAGTAGATGTCATCGTAATCGACTCAGTTGCTGCCCTGGTCCCCAAAGCAGAGATCGAGGGGGAAATGGGGGACGCTCATATGGGTCTTCAGGCAAGGCTTATGTCCCAGGCTTTAAGGAAGCTCACCGGCACAATCAGCAAATCCAAAACCTGTGTTATCTTCATAAACCAGATCAGGATGAAAATCGGAGTCATGTTCGGAAATCCGGAAACCACCACCGGCGGAATCGCGCTGAAGTTCTATTCCTCAGTCAGGATGGATATCCGCAGAATCGCCTCGATCAAGGAAGGCGAGAATGTTACCGGCTCCAGAACCAGAGTGCGGGTAGTGAAAAACAAAGTCGCCCCGCCCTTTAAAGAGGCGGAGTTCGATATTATCTACGGGAAAGGGATCTCCAGAGAGGGTGAGCTGGTCGACTTAGGGGTGGAACAGAACGTCTTAGAGAAAAGCGGAACCTGGGTCTCCTACAAAGGTGAAAGGTTAGGCCAGGGAAGGGATAATGCCAAGCAGTTTTTACTGGACAATCCGGATATTACCAGAAAGATTGAACAGGAGATAAAGGAGAAATTAGGGCTCAGATCTAAACCAGCAGAGGAGAAAGAACCAGAAGTGGTAGCCAAAGGAAAAGGGAAGTAGTTGCTGGCACCTTCTTTACGATTTCCTCAGAAATGCCCCGGATAACCAAAATCGAGCCTCAGAAGAAAAATCCTAAAAGAAGGTCTGTCTTTTTAGATGAAAGGTTTGCTTTTGGCCTGGATGAAGAGGTGGTCTACAAATATGGTTTAAAGGTCGGACAGGAGCTTGAGCAGAAAAAAATAGACCAGATAATCGAAGCTGAAACCAAAAAAGAGGCAAAAGAGATTGCCTTAAGATTTTTATCCTACCGGATGAGGAGTGAAAAGGAGGTCAGGGATAAATTAAAGAAAAAGGAGTTTGCAGAAGATTTAATAACTGAGGTGATAAAGGATTTAAAAAGGGTAAATCTCATAGATGATTATGAATTTGCCTCTGCTTTTATCCGGGACAGGATTTCGAATAATCCTCGCGGGAAAATTCTTTTAAGACAGGAGCTGTGGAAAAAAGGAATAAAAAAAGAGATCATCGAGAAAGTTCTCAGAGAATACTTCAAAGACGAAGATGAAGAGCTTATCTTAGCTAAAGGGCTTTTGCAGAAGAGAAAAAAAAGGTATGAGAGCCTGGATGAAAACGTGGCAAAGAGAAGAATAATGAGTTTTCTTTTGAGAAGAGGATTTTCGTATGATATTATCAAGCAGGTTTTGAAAATAGAGGATATTGAAGCCTGAGATAAAAAGACTGGAGTATAAAGCCTCAAGGTCTTGAGACTTTAGCTTTATCTTGGCAAACCTAAAGGTGTGCACTCCAATTAGGAACGGATAAAGATCAGATGAAAAGCACAGAGATCAGAGAAAAATTTCTAAAATATTTTGAGGAAAGGAATCATAAGATCGTTCCCAGTACCTCCTTGATTCCACAGGATGACCCTACTTTGCTTTTCACTAATGCGGGGATGAACCAGTTTAAAAAGCTTATCCTGGGTCTGGAGAAAAAGGATTATAACAAAGCCGCATCTTCTCAGAAATGCATCCGGGTTTCAGGAAAACATAACGATTTAGAGGAGGTGGGGAAAGATACCTTTCATCATACCTTTTTTGAGATGCTGGGCAACTGGTCTTTTGGGGATTATTTCAAAAAAGAAGCCATTATTTATGCCTGGGAGTTTTTGACTGAAGTGTGCAAGCTTCCCAAGGAGAAGCTCTGGGCAACTGTTTTCACGGAAGATGATGAATCCGAGAAATTATGGTATGAGAATACGGATATCAAAAAAGGGAGGGTTTTAAGGTTCGATGCAAAGGAGAATTTCTGGGAGATGGCAGAAGTGGGTCCTTGCGGGCCCTGCTCGGAGATCCATTATGACCGGGGTAAAGAATATAGCTGCTTCAAGCCGGACTGCGGGGTGAACTGCGGGTGTGGAAGAGTGATTGAGGTCTGGAATTTAGTCTTTATGCAGTATTACAGAGATGAAAATGGTAAGCTCACTGATCTGCCGTCGAAAACTGTTGATACTGGAATGGGTTTCGAGAGATTGACCGCTCTTTTACAGAACGTAGATTCAAATTACGACACAGACCTTTTTCAACCCATAATCAGAAAAACAGAGGAGATCTCCGGACAAAAATACAAGAACTCACCTCATTCTGAGTCATTCAGAGTAATAGCCGACCATATCCGGGCTTTGAGCTTTGCCATTGCAGATGGGGCAATCCCCTCGAATGAAGGAAGAGGATATGTCATCAGAAGAATCTTGAGAAGAGCGGCTCGCCACGGCAGACTTCTAAATTTACATAAACCTTTTCTGTTTGAGCTCTCATCCATAGTAGTGAAATTAATGGGTGAAGTCTATCCAGAGCTTCAAGCTAAAAAGGAGCATGTCGCCCTGGTTATAAAATCTGAAGAGGAAAGGTTCGGCGAGACCTTAGATTCAGGATTAGAGCTTTTTGAGCAGGTTGCAGAGAAGGTTATAAAGAAAGGCGAAAAAGTCATCCCGGGCGAAGAAGCCTTTAAACTTTATGATACCTTTGGCTTCCCGATTGATTTAACTCAGGTGATGGCAGGGGAGAAAAATCTTTCTGTGGATATGGCTGGTTTTGAAAAAGAATTAGAAAAGCAGAGAGCTTTATCGAGAGAAGGAGCTAAGACTATAGAGGTGGGATTTTCAATACCTATTGAATTTACTTCTACAACATCCTTTGTAGGTTATAGTGATAATAAAGCAAAATCTAAGATTCAGAACATTTTTGTTGACAGTAAAGATATAGATGAATTTACTAAAGGCACTCAAGGGTACATAATCCTAGATAGAACTCCTTTTTATGCAGAAAGCGGTGGACAAATAGGAGATGAAGGGTATTTAGTCGGAGGAAGAGGGAAGGCTAAGGTTTTAAATACAACTAAATCCAATTCTGTGATATATCATCATGCAGTTGGAGAAGAAGGGAGTTTAAAAAAAGGGGAGGAAATCGAAGCAATAGTCGATTTAGAACGCCGCAGGTCTATAATGCGCAATCATACCGCAACTCATCTTCTGCATAAAGCTCTAAGGGAAATCTTAGGAGAGCACGTGCATCAGTCCGGGTCTTTAGTTGAGTCTGACAGATTCAGGTTTGATTTCACTCATTTTAAGGCTTTGACTGAGGAGGAGCTGGAAAAGATAGAATATAAGGTCAATCAGAAAATCTGGGAGAACTTAGAGGTTAATACATTTAACACAACTCTGGACGAGGCAAAAAAGCTTGGGGCGATGGCTTTGTTCGGGGAAAAATATGAGGATACAGTCAGGGTTGTGGAAATAGATGATTATTCCAAGGAACTCTGCGGCGGGACTCACGTTAAAGCTACAGGTGAAATTGGTTTGTTCAGGATAATCTCAGAGCAAAGTATTGCCGCCGGGATAAGAAGGATTGAAGCAGTAACCGGGAAGAGTGCCTATGAATTGGTTAAAGAGGAAGAGAAAACTCTGGAGGGGCTCTATAATATTCTAAAAGTTAAGAGAGAGGAATTAGGAACAAAGGTAGCTGAGCTTCTGGAGAACAGCAGGGAGATGGAGAAGAAAGTAAAGCAGGTAGAAGCTGGAGGTGCCAGGGAGAAGATCAAAGAGTTATACAAGAATGCCTTTGAGCTTGACGGTGTAAGGATAATTTCCTACAAAGAGGAGAATGGAAGCCGTGAGGGATTGCTGAGCCTGGCAGATGCTCTGCGGGAAAGTCTGAAATCCTCAGTCGGAGTGTTCGCTACAGTCTCGGATGATAAGCTTTCTTTTGTTGCCTCGGTGACGGACGATTTGATAAAGAGAGGAATAAAAGCCGGTGACATAGTAAAGGAAGTGGCAAAACTGACTGGCGGAAGCGGTGGAGGAAAACCCCACTTAGCCCAGGCAGGTGGAAAGGATATAACCAAACTGGATTTTGCCTTATCCCAGGTGCCGGGAATTATTAAGAAGATGCTTTCTGGAGTGCATTGACCATCTAATATATAATGCGAGATTGTTGGTTGTTGGTCTCCAGATCAACAACCCCTTTTCGTTGGTGAGGACACCAACGAAGAGCAAATTAAAGGAGATCCGAGAGTTGGAGTGCAAACCTTTAGTGTATTATCAAGCTACATCGGTAACATAAGTATCAACTGACATGGGTAACACCTCAAGGCATGTTATATTACTGGTCACAAGCCAGGAGGTGAACATGCCGTGGGATCAAAGGGGCATAGTTGAACAGAGG
>JAUYBY010000052.1 GCA_030692925.1 Candidatus Zixiibacteriota bacterium
GTAGCTGGAGGGCAGAGTGCTATTTCGGCGGAAAGTGACAATTATCATACAATAGTAGCCAAAAGTAACAATAGTAGTTACTATAGCATTTATGGTTATAAAAACCTTGGTGGCACAGTAATTTATGCAAGAGCAAATGTCTCAACAGGGAGTGGAGGAACTGCCATTAATGGTTATGCAGCAGGGACTGGTGGAAACGGTGTAATTGGTGAGTGTAATAATGGCTCAAGTGCTTATGGTATATGGGGAATATCTAGTACTGGTTTTGCTGGATGGTTTGATGGAAAGGTTTGGATTAATGGTAATTTTACTGCAACAGGTACAAAAAGTTCAGTGATCCAGACTTCCCAGGGAACAAAAGCTCTTTACGCTATTGAAGGTTTAGATGTTGAGTTCTATGCCTCAGGAAGTTCATCTCTTAATAATGGGTACGCCCAGATAGTCTTTGAAAATCTCTTTCAGGAAGCAATCTCGGCAGAAATTCCTATAAAAGTCATTGTTACCCCAACAGCAGATTGCAATGGAATCTTTGTGGAGAACAAAAGCCATAGTGGTTTTTCCGTTAAAGAGATTATGAGCGGCACGAGTAATGCAAGCTTTGACTGGATTGCAATCGGCAGAAGAAAAGGCTATGAAATACGTCCGGAGGTAAACATTCAGAATCAGGAGAAACGGATGATAAAAGAATTGGGTGAGTAATTTTAAACTATCACGAGGTCTATCATGAAAAAATTAATGCTCAAAAAATGCCTAAAAATTACCATGTTTTTACTATCCTCTTTACTTGCACTTTCTATTTTATCCTGGTCCGATGAAGGTATTAACAAAGAAAGCACTACAGGTAATTTAAAAGCAGAGTTTTTTCCGAGTGCGTATGATTTTATTTGGGGTGTAATAAGCAGTGGTGGTAACACCTCTTCAGGAGGAAGTTATAAAATGTTAGTTTCTTCAGCCGGACAGATTTTTACAGGCAAGAGCCAGGGTGGAAATTACATAATGCATTCCGGATATATCTCAACTCCTGCACCAAGACCAGTTGATGTGGAGTCTGAAGAGGAAACACCTATTCCTAAATCTTACAACCTTTCTCAAAATTACCCTAATCCCTTTAATCCATCTACCGTTATAGAATATTCCCTTCCAAAAGGGAGTGAGGTAAAGATAATTGTTTATAACGTCCTTGGGCAGAAGGTAAAAACTCTAATGGATGAATATCAGAATGTAGGTATCAAAACTGTTCACTGGGATGGTATGGATGATAATGGTGAAAAAGTTGCAAGTGGGATTTATTTCTACAGACTTAAGACAGGGGATTATTCTGAGGCCAAGAAGATGGTGTTGTTAAGGTAAGGAGGGAGGTAGTGGGAACTGCCTACGGCGGGAGTTGAAGCCGCCAGTCCTAAAAGGGTCCGTAGGAGCACAGGGCACAGGCCCCTACGGATCCAAGGCCTGGCGGCTTAGGAAAGAGGAATTCACAGCAGATTAATCGGATGTTTGTAGCGGATTTATTCTTGTGGCCGTTGAGTCCCCTGACCCGACGGAAAAAAATCTAAGCAATCTTAAATTGTTTTTATCAGCTTAATCATAGTAATCAGCTGTGAGAAAGTCAGTTTCCCCTCTCCCTTTATGGGAGAGGGAGAGAGTAAAAATAAGATGATCTCACCCTCCCTTTATCCCTCCTCTGCGAGGAGCGAAGCCTCCGTAGGACCGTAAGGCTTTTATCGGCCATCAAGGGAGGGAAGAATTAAAGATGTAGCGGAGGTCTTCAGACCTCCATAAATAGAAAGTGGAAGGCTGAAGTCTCAAGACCTTCCGCTACAAAATGATTAAATTCAACTTGACAGAAAAAGCAAGGTGATTATCTTGAAAATGGGAGATATTCACAGCTGATTAAGCGGATTAAGCAGATGGTTGTAGCAGAATATCAGCCTCAAGGTCAAATTCGACTTAATCATAATAATCAGCTGTGAGGGAGTTTATCATCATGATCAAAGTCTTAATTATCGACGATGGGGAGGATATAGCTGATTATTGTAAACAGTTTATTGCTGAGGGGTATGAATATCATCACATATATAACGGGAGAAACTTACAGAAAGACCTGACTGTTCGTGATTATAACCTGATTCTCTTGGATAAAAGTTTTGCCAAAGCCAAAAAAGAAGAGCTTTTAGGTCCAGTACAGGATGTGCAAAATGAGGGATTAAGGATTTTAAAAGCCATTAAGGAGGCAGGCAGGAATATCCCGGTGATTATGGTTACCTCCTTTGCTGATTTCGATTCAGCCGCAGTTGCGCTACACACCGGGGCTTTTGACTACGTGGAGTGGGATGCAATGCAAAAGGATTTTATGTTCTTAAAATTAAAGATGCAAAGAGCCATAGAGTGGAAAGAAAAAGCCAGACAGGAGTTAGTGGATAAGTACAACAGCTTTGGTCTGGTCGGGAAAAGCGAGCCAATGGTTAAGCTGTTCCAGGAAATAGAAGTTGCTCTTTCTTCTGATTCTGCGGTTTTGCTCTTAGGGGAGACCGGAGCAGGCAAAGATTTAGTGGCTCAGGCAATCCACTGTTTGGGAAAAAGAAAAGATAAACCTTTTGTCTCGGTCAACTGTCCAGCCATTCCGAAAAATCTATTAGAATCTGAGCTTTTCGGCATTAAAAGAAGGGTGGCAACTGAGGTGGATGAAAGAGAGGGGAAGTTCTTTTTAGCGAATACCGGCACTATATTCTTAAACGAGATCGGAGATCTTCCTCTGGAACTTCAGTCAAAACTGCTAAAAATAGTTGAGGAGAAAAAGCTTGAGCCTTTAGGTGCTTCTTTTGCCCTGGACATAAATGTGCGGGTAATCTCTGCTACCAATAAAGACCTTGAGAATTTAGTCAGACAGGGTTATTTCCGCGAGGACCTGTATTTCCGTTTGAAGGTTTTAACGATAAAAGCACCTTCTTTGAAAGAAAGAAAAGAGGACCTTCCTCTATTAATCGATTATTTCATAAAGAAAAAATCAGAAGGGATGGGAAAAGAGATTATCGGGATAACCTCTGAAGCAAAAAGATACTTGGAAGATAAAATCTGGTCGGGTAATGTCCGTGAGCTGGAAAACAGTATCTCTTTAGCCTGTGAGAAGGCTGACCGGCTGATCAGCTTGAAAGATTTAGTTGAGGAATTTCTAAAGGGAAAATCTTCTGTCTCAATGATAGAATGCAGTAAAGACCAACCTAAAGAGGGCTGTCCGATCTTAGGCAAATTGAGCCTGGACCAGATAGAGAAGATAGTTTATGCTGAGGCATTAAAAGCCTCCGGCGGGAATGTTGACACTGTCTCAAAGGTCCTGGGGGTCAGCAAAGCTACGGTCTATAATAAGATCAATATCTACGATCTGGATGCGCTGGTAAAGGGTTGAGAGCAGCCTATACTGGCAAGCTGTGGGTATACCGAGATTTGGGCAAGGTGACCTTGCCCCTACAACGATAACCTATTCTACCGTAAGCTAAAGTCCTATAAACGGATCCGTAGGACTTGCGCCTACCCCGTTTTGTCTCTTCGAACAATTCACAAAGATCACCGCAAAATCAAGTTGACTCGGGGCTTCTTGCGTATTAATATAGATTGCAAGAGGGGAAGAGATGAAGCGTTGCCACTCTATGGCAACGAAGTGTCGTTTTAACAGGAGTAAGGACGCTACGGAGAGATGAATCGGAGGTTTGATGCCTGAAGAAAAGTCCACAAAAGAAGACCTTTTAGCAGTAGAGAAGTTAGGGGAGGCAAGGGACAGAATAAAGAAAGAGATCAGGAAGGTTATCATTGGGCAGGATCAGGTGATAGATGAGCTACTGATTGCCCTTTTATCTAATGGCCACTGCCTTCTGATAGGAGTGCCGGGTTTAGCCAAGACCCTTCTGATCAGCACTATCTCAAGGGTCTTAGACTTGAAGTTCAGCCGTATCCAGTTCACTCCGGATTTGATGCCATCAGATATCACCGGTACTGAGATAATTCAGGAAAATATCACTACTGGAGAAAGAACTTTCAAGTTTATGCACGGACCTGTTTTCGCCAATATCATCTTAGCAGACGAGATCAACCGGACACCTCCAAAGACCCAGTCAGCCCTGCTACAGGCGATGCAGGAGCACGAGGTTACAGCCGGGGGACAGACCTACAAACTGACAGAGCCGTTCTTCGTCTTAGCCACCCAGAACCCGATTGAACAGGAAGGAACATATCCTCTGCCTGAGGCTCAGTTGGACCGGTTTATGTTCAATATCTACATAAACTATCCCTCTACCGAAGAAGAAAATTTAATTGTTAAGACCACCACTTCAGCCTACTTTTGGGACTTGGAAAAGGTTATGGGAGCAGAGGAGATAGTCAGGTTGCAGAAGCTGGTCAGAAAAGTGCCGGTGTCAGACCATGTGATAGACTATGCAGTAAAACTCGCACGGCATACCCGCCCACATTCAAATGATCAGCCCTTAGAATATATAAATAACTGGGTTTCCTGGGGAGCAGGGCCCAGGGCATCTCAATATATGGTCCTGGGTGCAAAAACCAGAGCCGTCTTAGACGGAAGATATACCCCTTCCTGCGAGGATATCAGAGCTGTCGCCCTGCCGGTTTTACGCCACCGGATTGTTACCAGCTTCAATGCCGAAGCAGATGGAGTGGGGACTTTAGAGATTATCCAGAAACTGCTTGAGGATATTAAGGATTCAGATTAAATATTGGAGTATCCCGGGATCAAAATGAAAAAAAGAGACGCATGCCATGCGTCTATACATTCTAAAAAAATAAATAGGAGTGCAAAACTTTAGTTTTGTCTTCAGGCATAGAGTAAGGCAGAATCTTTTCTTTATACTCTTTGCGGGGCTGGGAGCCCCGCCTACGATCTTATTACCGACCCTCTGTCAACTCGTAGGTCGGGCACCCTGCCCGACCATCATTTCACACTTCCACAGGAGGGAGAAGTGAAAATAAAGATTTTAACAATTCTTTTTTTTATGCTGATTTTTCTGCCATCCTTTTGTATGAGCAAGACTTTTGACCTGAAATCTATCTCTAATAATATCGTCCTTTACCAGAACTCTTATGATAATAGCCAGAATGCAGGCCAGACCTTGCAGATAGTGTTGATTAATAGCTTTAAAATCGGCACCTGGTTTACCTTAGAGATAACCGGGGATATTGACCGTAATCTACAGGAAATAGGAAGAACCTGTCATTATTTTGAATTCGGACTGGTTAAAGATGTCAAGTCCGGGTTCAGTTTCAATTATCAAAGGGTGATCGGGACTTTTGTGGATAAGCCAGTTAATCAATTCGGGATAAGGTTTTCTTTTTAGCAAGTAGCAGGTAGCCAGTAGCAAGGAGCAAAAAGATCCAGGTGGAACAGGCATCTTGCCTGTCCTCTGCGGTCAGACAGGAATGTCTGACCTACCAGATAATGTAGCGGAGGTCTTTAGACCTCCAGAAAATGTATAGATAAATTAGATAGAAAAACATATCATTAAAATAGAGTCAAACTCCAAAACTAAATTTTTCTGAAAAGAAGGAAAAATGAAACAGCCAGAATATTTCAAGATTATTGATGAGAAATATCCTAAAATCAGGAAAGAGATGGCTAAAGCAGTAGGGATTGAGCGAAAGAATGATTTATATATTGGTGTTACTCTTAAATGTAAGAAATGTAAAACGCATTTTGGGATAGAGTGTGATGCTTTTTGTGAAATCACCTGCCCCTACTGTGGTGAACATATGGAAGGCTGAAGCCTTCCGCTACAAAGTGCATTGACACGGTCAATGCACTCCAAAGAAAATATGGAAGATCATCGTCGTTTTTTAAAGCCAGAAGTTATATCCAAGCTCTCCGGGATGGAGATTAAGGCGCGCTTGGTGGTGGAGGGGTTTATAGCCGGGCTGCATCGCAGTCCTTATCATGGTTTTTCAGTCGAATTCGCTGAGCACCGGCAATATATGCCGGGTGACCCTTTGAGAAATATCGACTGGAAGGTTTATGGAAAAACAGACAGATATTTTGTTAAGGAATTTGAGGAGGAAACCAATTTAAAAGCTTATCTTCTTTTAGACATCTCAGGCTCGATGGGATATTCCTCCAACGGAATAAATAAATTGGAATATGGCTCCTATCTCTGTGCGGCCTTGTCCTACCTTATGCTCAAGCAAAGGGATTCAGTGGGCTTGGTGATATTCGACCAAAAGATTAAAAAGTATATCCCTCCCAAATCGACTTTAAGCCATCTGCATAATGTTTTAAGAGAGTTAGACAAGCTTTCTCCCTCTGAGACCACCAATATAAGCTCAACTTTGCACCAGATGGCGGAGAGGATAAAAAGAAGAGGTCTGATTATCCTTTTATCTGACCTTTTTGACCAGCCAGAGGAGATAATCTCCGGATTAAAGCATTTCCGACACAAAAAGCACGAGGTTATCGTATTTCATATATTAGACCCAAAGGAGAGAAGTTTTGCCTTTGAGAATGAGGCAGTTTTTAAAGACTTGGAGACTAATGAAGAGAT
>JAUYBY010000029.1 GCA_030692925.1 Candidatus Zixiibacteriota bacterium
GAAAGTAGAGCAAAAAAGAAACCTTTTGGAGGTCTATCACGATTCAAAACTAATCAAAACTGTTACCTGTGTCAGTTGATTGATCTGTAACCTATGCTACTTGATAATACACTGAAGCCTTCCGCTACTACACAAAAATCAACCTCTCCCTATCCCTTTCCTCTACGAGGAGCGAAGCCTCCGTAGGACCGTAAAGCTTTTATCGGCTTGAAAAGGAGAGGGGAGACCGTCTGTAGGGGTTCAAAATTTTGAACCCCTACACCTTTTTAATTGACTTCCGCAATCTTAAATCTTATAATAAGTTACAATTTTCACAAGGGCTTAACAAGGAGGTTGAAAATTGGCAAAAATTTTACTTACTGGGGGGGCTGGTTTTATCGGCTCGAACGTGGCGGATAAGTTTATCTCCCTGGGGCATAAGGTAGTGATAGTTGATAACTTAAGCACCGGATTTAAGGAGAATATCAATCCCAAAGCCAGGTTTTACAAAGTAGACATCAACAGCAAAAAGATTGAGGAGATTTTCAGGGATGAGAAGCCTGAAATTCTTTGTCATCATGCGGCTCAAATCGATGTACGAAAGTCTGTATCTGATCCGATTTTCGATGCTAAAGTGAATATCGAAGGAACCTTGAATTTATTGAATAATTGTGTCAAGTATAAAACCAAAAAAGTAATCTTTGCCTCAACTGGAGGGGCGCTCTACGGGGAGCAGGATTATTTTCCGGCTGATGAAAAGCACCCGGAAAGACCTTTGTCCCCTTATGGCATAGCCAAACTGGCTATTGAGAAATATCTGTATTTTTTCAGGGAAAGCTACGGGTTAGATTATGTCTCTTTGCGGTATGCCAATGTGTATGGTCCGCGCCAGAACCCCTGGGGTGAGGCTGGGGTGGTGGCTATTTTTACTCAGAAACTCCTTTCCGGAGAAAAAGCTGTTATCAACGGAGATGGGAAGCAGACACGCGATTACGTCTATGTAAAAGACATTGTTGATGCAAATCTTTTGGCTTTGAAGTATCCTGAATCGGACTTTTTCAACATCGGGACCGGAATAGAGACTGATGTCAACACCATATTCAATCTTTTGAAGAAAAAAACTGGCTCAAAACAGAAAGAACTTCACGGACCAAAAAAGCCAGGGGAGCAAAAAAGAAGCGTGTTGGATTATTCCAAAGCAAAAAAGATTTTAGGCTGGTCTCCAAAATACGATTTGGAAAAAGGGATGGAGGGAACGGTCGGATATTTTAAAGAGAAGTTTTCACGATAACTTGATGGGCGGAGACAAGCTCCGCCCCTACGCGAGCTAAATATCGTTTTGAGGAAGGGATAGAGGAGACGGTCAAATATTATCAGAACAAAATTACCAGGTAGACCCGACTTGTTCTTAATGCGGCCAGTAGATGTATAAACGTAGGTGGTAGAACAGACATTCTTGTCTGTTCACAATGGTCAGAGAGCAAAGCGGGCGGGCTCGTAGCCACAGGAATGTCTGACCTGCCGCGGCAGGCATTCCCGACTTGCCTTCAATTCGGGATCTCGACCCACGTTGAGGCAACCCTACGGGCAAGCTGTGGGTTTACCGTACTGTCCGCATTTGAACTCGGACAGGGACAAGCCCTGTCACTACATAAAAAAAACGGCAATCCCACCTTGCCCGCAAGGTGGGATGATAATTAAAAAACTACCTAAAGAAATGAACAGAATAATCATCTTAGGCTCCTCCTCAGGGATGCCTGACCCTCAAAGGACTTGCTCCTCGATCTTAATCGAAACAGGAGACAAGTCGTATCTGATCGATGCGGGTGAAGGGTGTGCCTCAGCGATTTTAAGACATAAGTTAGATCCCTTCAGGATCAAACAGGTTTTTATCACGCATACTCATGCAGATCACTCGATCGGAATCTTTATGCTGGTTCAGATGATGCATCTTTTGGAAAATAAGGAAAGCATAGAGATTTACCTGCCAGAAGAGGCAGTCTTCTGGTTTGAGAATATGTTTGATGCTTTGTATCTATTTAAAGAAAAATTAAGCTGCAAATTTGAACTAAAACCTATCACTCATGATTTCCTGTTTAAAGATGAGAATCTGAGTTTAAGGGCACACCTCAATCGACATCTGATGTCGAATCAGGAGTTTATCTTAGAGGAAAATCTGCCTAATAAGATGGAAAGCTATTCTTTTGGTCTGGACCTCGATGGAGAAAGGATTTTTTACTCAGGTGATATCACGGATTTGCAGGACATAGAAAACCTGATCGAAGAGGCGGATCTTCTTTTCTGCGAATCAACCCATATCAATGTCGAAGAGCTTTTGGAACTGGTCAAAAGAAAGAAGGTGAAAAAGACTATTCTGACTCACATCCTTGAGGAACTGGAAGTAAGAGAAGATGAATTGATAAAAACCGCGAAAGAAATGGAGTACGAGAATCTGAAGTTTGCCTTTGATGGGCTAAGAATAAATCTATCGTGAAACATGGGGTGAGTAGCGAGGGATGAGGAGTACGTAGCGTTGGGTTTTATGCCCGACGATGAAGCTTAAAATCATTTGACAGGACTTGAAAAAAAGCCTATATTGGAAGCTCGTAAATTTCTAAATTTCGAGGAGGTATTATGGCAGATGCTAAGGTTTATAAAAATTACATCAATGGTGAATGGGTAGATTCTGTTACCAAGAAGACATTTGAGAACAGGAACCCGGCTGATACCAGAGAGGTCTTAGGCATTTTTCAGAAATCAAATGAAGAGGATGTCAAAAGGGCTGTGGATGCAGCCAAAGAGGCATATCGTAAGTGGAGACTGGTTCCTGCGCCCAAACGGGCGGAGATCGTGTTCAGAATTGGAGAAATGCTGATAAAGAGGAAAGAGGACTTTGCCAGGCAGATGACTCAGGAGATGGGAAAGGTCCTGAAGGAGACCAGAGGTGATGTGCAGGAAGCAATAGATATGAGCTACTATATGGCAGGTGAAGGGCGGAGACAGTTTGGCTTCACCACTCCATCGGAACTGCCCAATAAGTTCCAGATGTGCGTGCGTCAGCCCCTGGGCGTGTGTGCTCTTATCACTCCCTGGAACTTTCCGATGGCAATTCCCTCCTGGAAGACAATGCCGGCTTTAGTCCTGGGGAACACAATCGTCTTCAAACCGGCGACAGATACTCCTATGTCAGCTTATAATCTGGTGAAAATCTGTGAGGAAGCAGGGATACCAAAAGGGGTAATCAACTTAGTTACCGGTTCTGGCTTGGATGTGGGTATACCTTTGATGAAGTCCAAAGACATAAAAGTGGTTTCCTTTACCGGCTCAACTGAAGTCGGAAGAAAAGTCTCCGAGGTCTGCGCAACGGATTTCAGGCATGTCCACTTAGAAATGGGTGGGAAGAATGCGATTATGGTGATGGAGGATGCGAAGATCGATTTAGCAGTTGAGGGCGCGCTGTGGGGAGGGTTCGGCACGACAGGTCAGAGATGCACTGCTACCTCCAGGGTGATTGTTCACAAGAAAGTCTACAACGAATTCATAGATAGATTCGTGGCAAGAGCCAAAGCTCTGAAAGTAGGGAATGGATTAGACCCATCGGTCGAGATGGGACCGTCTGTCAACGAAGGTCAGCTTAATACGGTGATGAGTTACGTTAAGATAGGAAAAGATGAAGGAGCAGAATTGCTCTGCGGCGGGAACAGGTTGACCTCTGGCAATTATCAATACGGATTTTTCCACGAGCCCACCATTTTCGGAGAAGTTGACCCTAAGATGAGAATTGCCCAGGAGGAAATCTTCGGCCCGGTCGTCTCCGTCATTCCCTGCGATAGTTTGGAGCAGGCAATCGAAATCTGCAACGGCACAATCTACGGGCTTTCAGCTTCAATCTACACCCAGGATGTGAACAAAGCCTTTGTGGCGATGAGGGACGTATACACCGGCATATTCTACGTAAACGCATCAACTATCGGAGCAGAAGTCCATCTGCCGTTTGGCGGAACAAACCAGACTGGAAACGGGCACAGGGAAGCAGGCGTTGCAGGGATCGACGTTTTCTCTGAATGGAAATCGATTTATGTGGACTTCAGCGGCAGACTGCAAAAGGCGCAGATCGACGCTTAACTGGGCTCGTTTTAGATTTATCTTTTTACCATAAAAGCGGGTGGGCGAAAATTGCCCACCCCTTAAAACTTTAAATAAGGGAGTTTATGCAGAAAAGAAAAGTGCTCATAATGGGAGCTGCAGGCAGGGATTTTCACAACTTCAATTTAGTTTACCGGGATAATCCTCAGTATGAAGTGGTGGCTTTTACTGCTACCCAGATACCGGATATCGAAGATAGAAAGTATCCTCCCAAATTAGCCGGCAAGCTTTATCCCAAAGGGATTCCGATCTGGGCAGAGGATGAACTGGTCCAGATCATCAAGAAACACAAAATCGACGAGACGGTCTTCTCCTACAGCGATGTCTCCTACGAATACGTTATGCACCGGGCAGCTTTGGTCTTATCTGCAGGTGCAGATTTCAGGCTTCTGGGCAAAAAAGGGACCATGCTGAAATCGAAATTGCCGGTGATTGCAGTTTGTGCTGCCCGAACCGGAAGCGGAAAAAGCCAGACCACTCGCAAGGTCTGCCAGATTCTAAAAGAATTCGGCAAAAAAGCCACAGTCATACGGCATCCGATGCCCTACGGGAATTTGTCCGAACAGATTTGCCAGAGGTATGCAAAGCTTTCTGACCTGGACAAGTACAAATGCACGATTGAGGAAAGAGAGGAATATGAACCGCATATCGAAAGAGGAAATATTGTTTATGCAGGTGTGGATTATGGAGTGATTTTGAAAGAGGCGGAAAAAGAATCAGAGATCTTGGTCTGGGATGGTGGTAATAATGATCTTCCGTTCTATCATCCGGACCTGCACATTACCGTGCTTGATCCGCTACGACCTGGGGATGAGATAACTTATTTCCCTGGAGAAGCAAACCTGATCTCCGCGGACGTTCTGATAATAAACAAGGTCGATTCTGCCGGGTTGGAAAATATAGAAGAGGTCAGGGGAAACATAAAAGAGGCAAATCCAAAGGCGGTAATAATCGAGGCAGCCTCCCCCATCTTCTTAGATAAGCCTGAACTGATAAAAGATAAAGAGGTTTTAGTGATAGAAGATGGTCCTACCTTAACCCACGGTGGCATGACTTATGGAGCAGGGATCGTAGCCGCAGAAAAATTCGGAGCAAAAGAAATAATCGATCCCAGACCTTATGCTATCGGCTCTCTCAAAGAAACCTACAGGAAATATTCCCATATCGGCGCCCTGTTGCCCGCTATGGGGTACAGCAAAAAACAGATAAGCGAGCTGCAGAGGATCATAAACTCAGTGAAATGCGATTCGGTGATAATTGCCACGCCGATAGATCTGCGCAGAGTTCTCAAAATCAATAAACCTTCAGTAAGGGTTAGATACGAACTGCAGGAGATAGGTAAGCCGGATTTGAAAGAAGTGCTGAAGGAATTTATAAAAAAGTAGGCAGTAGACAGTAGACAGCATACAGGGTGTAGGAGCGATCCGCCTGAGTGTAGTTTTTCACTATTTCGGTAACGGTTTTTCAGTTATAGTAATTGGGAAAGGAGACCGTTACCATGACAAAGTCTATCAGATTAGGACTGACGTCCAAATGGTTATTGGTAGTACAGGAGTATGAGCGAGTAAGGCAGAAGAAGTCGGAGAATTTCAATACAGTAGAGGAGATCTGTAAGGCATACAGAGTTCATCGCAAAGACATCCGGAAGTATTATGAGCGATGGATCAAATCTGGTAAGAAAGTGGATGCGCTTTTACCTCAGAAGAGAGGACCTAAGCTGGGGCAATTAAAAATCCTTTCAAAGGAAGAAGAAAGGACAATAGTCAAGATTCAACGTCGTTTACAGGCGAGTGGATTTGAGATATTTCATCTTATAAAGGGCAATGATAATTTCAAGGTACATCCATCAGTATCGACGATCTACCGTACCTTTAAGCGCTATCCCTTAAATAAGAAGCGTAAGGAGAAGATAAAAAGGTATGAGAAGAGGTATCCGGGCGAGCTTGCACATGCGGATACCTATAATTTATCGATAACCTTGTTTATTGAGAGGGTTAAGTATCATCTATTAGGTCTCTTGGATGACTGCACCAGGCTTTGTTATGTCGAGCTGATAAGAGATCTGCGGAGTGCCACAGCAACCAAGGCGTTTTTCAATGGGTGTAAGTGGTTTGCGATGCATGGATTTAAGATAGAGGAGGTCATGACAGATAACGGTTCTGAGTTCACTGCCTATACCAGCAGTAGAGCAAAGAAGACCCATTTTTTTGAGACCATGCTTGGGATTTTTGACATCAGGCATAGATACACCTTACCCTATCGTCCGCAGCCCAATGGTAAGATTGAGAGGTTCTGGAGGATATTATCTGATGAGTGCATAAGGCTTCAAACCAAATCACTATCTAAGGAGGATTTTGTAGCTGAGTTAGAAGGCTTTATGTATCGTTATAACTATCTAAGAAGACACGGAGGATTAGATTATATTACACCTCTTGACAAACTTAAATCTGTTACCGAAATTATGAAGTAGTACACGCAGGCGGACTCGCCCGAATAGGTTATAGGTCATAGGTGGTAGGTCGTAGGGACAGAACATTGTTCTGTCAGTTGTCGTTAAAGATGTATCAGGTTAGAATTAAGGATGTAGGGCAAGGCTTTAGTGTATTATCAAGCTACATCGGTAACATAAGTATCAACTGACATGGGTAACACCTCAAGGCATGTTATATTACTGGTCACAAGCCAGGAGGTGAACATGCCGTGGGATCAAAGGGGCATAGTTGAACAGAGG
>JAUYBY010000096.1 GCA_030692925.1 Candidatus Zixiibacteriota bacterium
GACAGGGCTTGTCCCTGTCCTAACTCTAATGCGGACAGCCATCCAGATAAAAAATGGATTTCGCTTCGCTCAACAAGGGCTGTCCCTACGTCAACGACTCCTGACTCAATTTACCATTTCTATGAGTTAAGCAACAGCCCCTACGTGTCTGCCCATTATTTTGGGCGAACACACGGTTCGACGATTCGATAAGCTCACTTTGGGGCTGAGCCTCAGGGTCGAAGACATCGTGCTGAGCCTTGTCGAAGCACAGGCTCACCGTCCTGACTGTTCGACGGGGTTCACAGTCCCTGAGCGAAGTCGAAGAGCAATACGCCCCTACAAGCTAAGAAAAGAAACTCACCCTGAATCCCTCTCTTAAGAAGAGAGGGACTTTTGTTCCCCTTCTCTTTTTAAGAGAAGGGGTCAGGGGATGAGTTCTGTATTAGAAGAGCAGTATTGAGAACCGCCCCTGCAAGTACTGGGTGAGGAAACCTCGCCCCTACAGTAAATAAAAAAGCCCTCCCGCATTTCTGCGGGAGAGCTTATAATGCGGTTAAATCTTATTTTATAATTTAACTACATTAATTGCCTGTGGTCCTTTGGGACCCGGGGTGATATCGAAGCTAACCTGGTCTCCCTCCTGCAGGGACTTATATCCCTCTGCCTTGATGGCTGAAAAATGCACGAAGACATCCTTTCCGCCATCGCTCGGCTCGATAAAGCCAAAACCCTTAGCCTCGTTAAACCACTTCACTTTCCCTTCTGTCAAAACTTTCTCACCACCTTCCATTGAAAAATGTTAAAAACAAAAACCACAAAAAACCCACTAAAACCAAAGGCTTTCGTGGTCGATTCCGCTCTTTTCTATTTTACTCTAAAGTCCACTAACTCAATCCTTCAAAAACCAACTTCTTAACTGTTATACGTAAAAAAATAAAAAAATCAAGTAAAAAATTCAACAAATACTATTATACTTATCGGCAGAAATAAGTTAAAAGCATAGGGAAAAGATTCAAAGGTTCAAGATTCATAAGAATCACAAGCTCTTAATCTGATGCCCCTGAAAAACCTGCTTGACGAAATCAGCGAAATTCATTTATTAGGAATTTGAAGATGGAGGTAGAATGGATAAAAATAAAGTATGGTATTATGAGAAGCTGTCGGCTAAAGTCCTGCAGAGCCTGAAAAGGAACAATATCGAAGCCTTTTATTGTAAAACCGGAAATGAGGCAAGGGAAAAAGTCCTGAGTTTAATTCCAGAGGGTGCATCTGTTGGCTTAGCTGGCTCGGTTACTCTAAAAGAAGTGGGGATATTAGATGAGCTGATGAAAGGGAATTATAAACTATACAATCAATATCTCCCAGAACTTTCTAAAGAAGAAAGTATGAGAATAAGAAGAGAAGGAGTTAGCGCTGACTATTTTCTTTCCGGAACCAATGCGGTTACGTTAAACGGAGAGCTTGTCAATATCAGCGGTATGGAGAATAAGATCGCGGGGCTTTGCTATGGTAAAAAGGTGGTCATCGTTTGCGGGGTAAACAAAATCGTCAAAGATATAAAAGAGGGGATAGACCGGACCAGGAATCTATCTGCCCCGATGAATGCTAAAAGGCTGGATTTTAATACCCCTTGCAGGGAAACAGGTTTTTGCGATTATGATTTGTGCCGTGCTCCGGAATTCGACCGGATGTGCAACCAGCTTTTAATCATCGAAGGTGAAAGAGAAAAAGGAAGAGTAACCATGATTTTAGTAGGGGAAGAGTTAGGGTTTTAATTTTTTGTAGCGGAGGTCTTCAGACCTCCATTATTTTTCGTAAGGGCCACCACGAGGGTCGCCCTTAGATAAACATTAGAGTGTAGGGGTTCAAAATTTTGAACCCCTACGGATAATTGCCTCGCCTGGAATCATAAAAGGAGAGGGCGAGTCCTCCTCAGGCGGATCGCCCCTACAAAAACCGGTTATCCACGCTATCTCAAACTTGGTAAATATAAATTATTTTAGGAGGACATAGATAATGGCAAGATACCATATGAAAAAAAAGGACCGGGAGATAACCGATTCAAATGAATTGATGGAAATTCTGAAACAGGGGAAGTATGCCACGATTTCTATGTGCCGAAAAAATGAACCATATATTGTCACCTTGAATTACGGGTATGATGAGAATAAAAATGGGCTTTATTTCCATTGTGCAAAAAGCGGATTGAAAATTGATTTTATTAATGAAAACCCGCAGGTGTGCGGAACTATAATAGAAGACCTGGGCTATATAGCGGATGAATGCGAACAGAAATATCGCTCAGTGGTGTTCTGGGGAGAGATGTTTTTTGTGGAGAATCTGGAGGAAAAAAAGCATGGAATTGATGTATTGATAAACCATTTAGAAAAAAATCCAGGCAAGGTGAAGGAAAAATCAATCAAGAGCGAACAAAGATACGAGGACGTTGGGATATTGAGATTGGACATAAAGGAGCTAACTGGTAAAAAAAGAATGTGAACAGGTAGAGGCATCCCGCCTTTGGCGGGACAACGTGCCCCTACAGTGCGTTTTGTAGCGGAGGTCTTCAGACCTCCATTTTTTCGTAAGGGCAATTCATGAATTGCCCCCGCATTTGTAGAGACGTATCGCATGCGTCTCTTCTTTCCCAAAAAATCAAAACAGGACTTGACTTTTGGAAGGGAATAGATAAAATAAAAACAGGATTAGTGGCAGTATTGATCTATTTCTCTAAATAGAGAAAAACAATATGAAGATTTTTTTTCTTAATATTCTATTCTTGGGTTTTTTGACCTTAAGCTCAGCAGGGGTTCAAGAATTATCAAAATCAGAGATATCTCTCTTGCAGGTCGGACAATACCACGGTAAGGAAGTATCTGCTCAATCAGGTGAGTTGTGGTTTGGACTGTATCAAACGGAGAAGGGATATGAATTGATCCCTTCAAGAATTTCCATAGAGTTAATTAACGATGCAATAGTTGATGACAAAGATCAGAAAACCGGGAAAAAGGTATCTGTGGATCAGCCATCAGAGCCACTTTTTTTAGTAAAAGGACTGAAGAACTTGAAGGGCGGATTGGTCAAGACGGTATTTTCAGGAAAAAAATTTCTATACCCTGCGGAGTCCATAAGTTTTAAATTTGATGGTAAGAATTATTACAATTTGACGGCATTCGGGGAAGTCAAGGATCGGGAAGGTGGCAAGCCATTTGAGATCATAATTTCCAACTACAGCATCAAAATATCTCGCTCTCCCTGGGAATATTCTCAGGTGTTGGTTTCGTTTGATCTCCTTGCAATGGATGGAATACCGACCCTTCTCTGGGCAGGCGACTTAGATGGAGATGGTAAATTAGACCTGCTTATGAATTTGACCAATCATTATAATCTCACAGTCTATACGCTTTTTCTTTCATCTTTATCTGAAGGTAATAATCTATTGAAAAAAGCAGCCGAGTTCCGCACTACTGGATGTTAATATTCTATACTTTTAGACATAAATATGAAACTTTAAAGTAGGAGCAACAGCAATGCAAAAAAGACCTATCAGACTGACTAAGGGTTGTGCATTTTATGTCTTCTTGACCTCATTTCAGATCTTTCTTTTTGTGATTTTTCTTTCTGGTATGATCGGCGCCCAAAAGCTCACCTATCCACCTGCTCGAATGGATAATGTGATAGACGATTATTTTGGCACTAAGGTGCCTGACCCTTATCGGTGGCTGGAAAACCAGGATTCGCCTGAAACGCAAGCCTGGGTGGAGGCTGAGAATAAGCTGACCCATACTTATATTGACGCTATCCCGGCAAGGGAGAAAATCAAAGCCCGGCTGACCGAATTAATGAATTTTCCGAGATATTCTACTCCGAGTAAACGGGGGGACCGCTATTTCTTTTCGAAAAATGATGGACTGCAAAACCAATCGGTCCTCTATATGCAAAAAACTCTGACTGGTGAGCCGGAGGTTGTCCTTGATCCCAACAAATTCAGCCCGGATGGGACCATTGCCCTTTCGCTTCTGGCTTACAGTAAGGACGGAACCCTTTTGGCATACGGTATATCTAAAAGCGGAAGCGACTGGCAGGAAATCAAGATTCTAAATATCGATACAAGGAAAGAATACCCGGAGGTGATAAACTGGTGCAAGTTCTCCAATGTAGCTTGGAGAGATGACCATAGCGGTTTTTTCTACAACCGTTATCCTGAGCCAGGCACTGTGCCAGAGGAAGATCAATATAATTACAACAAAGTCTACTTCCACAAGCTCGGCACACCCCAAGCTGAGGATCAGTTGGTGTACGAGGACCCAGAGCACAAAGAGCTTTCCTTCACGCCCTTCATCACTGAGGACGGGAAGTATCTGGTCTTATATGTGGAGCTTGGAACTGACCCGAAAAACCGGGTTTACTATCGTGAAGTCGAGAGTAAAAGCCCATTTATCAAGCTCTTAGATAAGGCAGATGCTAATTACGCCTTTGTTGGTAATTTAGATACTCTCTTCTATTTCCGGACGGATTCAGATGCCCCTCGGGGTAAAATCGTCCAGATTAATGTCAAAAAAGCAGACCCTAAGAACTGGAAAGTAATTATTCCCCAGGCAACCGAGGTGCTCTCAGATGCCAGAATGGTGGATGACCAGCTTGTGGTCGTTTCCATGCAGGATGCGCATGATAAGCTTAAACTGTATGACTTTAATGGAAAATTCAAAAAGGAAATCGATTTGCCTGATTTAGGCTCAATTGGCAGCATCTCTGGCAGACGCAGTGATAAGGAGATGTTTTTCGATTTCACCTCTTTTCTTTATCCCTCAACTATCTTCCGGTATGATTTTACGACAGGAAATGTTTCGACTTTTCACCAGCCCGAAATCAATTTCGATTTTACAGCTTATGAAAGCCAGCAGATATTCTATGACTCGAAAGACGGAACCAGAGTGCCCATGTTCATCGTTCATAAAAAGGGGCTAAAGTTTGACTACTCCAATCCAGTTCTGCTTACTGGTTATGGCGGTTTTAACGCGAGCATGCAACCTTATTTCTCTATTTCCCGTTTGGTCTGGCTGGAAAACGGCGGTGTGTTCGCTTTAGCCAATCTGCGCGGAGGAAACGAGTATGGCGAAGCCTGGCATCAGGCTGGAATGCTTGACCGAAAGCAGAACGTGTTTGATGATTTCATCTCCGCAGGCGAGTGGCTAATCCAGAGCAGGTACACCAGCACTGACAAGCTGGCGATTATCGGCGGGAGTAATGGCGGACTCCTTGTAGCAGCTTGCATGACCCAGCGGCCGGAGCTGTTAGGAGCAGTCATCTGCCAGGTGCCTCTGGCCGATATGCTGAGGTATCAGAAATTCACTGTTGGCCGTTACTGGATACCTGAATACGGGGATGCAAGCAGAAGTCCGGAGGAGTTCAATTACATTTACGCTTATTCTCCTTTACAAAACGTCAAAAAAGGAACAGCCTATCCACCGACTTTAATCACCACAGCAGACACTGATGACCGGGTTGCGCCTTTGCATGCCAAAAAATTCACCGCAGCATTGCAAACGGCAAATGCAGGTGATAATCCGATTCTGCTACGGGTAGAAACCAAAGCCGGACACGGCGGTGGAAAACCGACTTCCAAAGTTATTGATGAACAATCAGACATCTATGCTTTTCTGTTCAAGATATTCGGGATGGGGAATAGTATTTCGAAATAATATGTTGCAGGGGCACGGCATGCCGTGCCCCTACCGATGGACTATACTTTTAGACAAGGAGAATCAATGAAAAAAAATCAGGTAATTAAGACCATGCTTAATCATAAATCTATTCGACGGTTTAAGCCGAAATCACCGACAATGGAGACGATAAGGACAATCGTCCGGGCAGGACAGCAGGCGCCTTTCTCCTCTCAGGTCTATAGTCTGTTGCTGTCACGGAATCAGAAGAGAAATCCCTTCAAGGCGCCGCTTACCTTCACCATTTGCATCGATTTTCACAAACTTCAGCTTATTATGAAAAAGAGAAAATGGGATTTGGTTTCAAATGACCTTTTCTGTCTTTTGATGGGGATTCAGGATGCTTCTCTGATGGCAGAGAATATGGTGATAGCAGCAGAGAGCCTGGGGTTGGGGACCTGTTTTCTGGGAAATACTCCTCTGAGGACGACGGAAATTGCGAAAGAATATAAATTGCCCAAGCGGGTTTTTCCACTGACTCAAATTGCTATGGGATATCCTGCGGAGAATCCGTCTACACGACCAAGATATCCTCTGGAATTTGTCCTTTTTGAAAATGAATACCCGAAATTCAATGAAAAAGATATAAAGAAAGCTATGGAAAGAATGGACCAGGGCTACCTGGCTCAAGATTATTACCGTAAGTCGAGCTACCGGGTTCCTCTTGAGAAAGGGCGCAAGGAAAAATTCACTTTTGATAATTATTCCTGGACCGAACATATCTCCCGTAAATGGGGACAGTGGAACCCCTCACCGGAAAAACTCCTGGAGCAGTTATCAAAGTGCGGATTTAGCATTAAGAAAAAAATGTAGCGGAAGGCTTCAGCCTTCCAGTTCTTAATTCAAGAAACTGGGAACCAAAAGGTTTCCGCTACATGAAATGCAAAGTGCGGAAAAATCCAGTTCCCGCACCAGCAATAGGCAAAAAAGTACTCAAAAAGATGAATCGATGATCGACTACAAAATAAATGGCAGAATTATTACGAATGAGCTAAATACCTTTTTCCAGAACTGGAAATCACCTCCGTCAACGGAGACCAGAAGCAAGCTTTTAACCGGTTCTGATCTGGTTATCACTGCAAGAGAAGATGGCAGACTTGTAGGTTTTCTCACAGCCATAAGCGACGGGGCTATGCATGCATTTATCACTTTACTTGAAGTTCTGGAGTCGCATCAAAATAAAGGGATTGGCAAGCATCTGATGGAGTTGGCAATCTCCAATTTCAAGGGATATTATGACATTGTCTTAATAACTGATCCGGATAAAGGTGAATTTTACAAGAAATTGGGGTTCAGAGAAATCTATGGAATGCATATCAGGGATTTTACTTATGGAAAGGACAAAAAGTAGTTGCCCAATTCATTGGGCATAGTGGCTCAGGCGTCCCCGCCTGAGCATAAAAACAGGCAAGATACCTGTTCTACTATAAAATGAGTGGACTGATGTAGGGATAGCCTTTCCTTCGACTTCGCTCAGGACGGTGAGCTTGTCGAACCGTGTGGCTGTCCGCATTGAGCTTAGGACAGGGACAAGCCCTGTCCCTACATAAGACTAAAGGGGTCGCGCTACATAATTGCTAAATTCATTGAGCATTTCGTATAAGAAGCAAATATCTTAAACCGAAGGAGGATAAATGATCTGGACATCTCTGAACAAATATAGAGACATCGGGCTTTTGATTCTACGTCTGGGAATAGGGGGGATGTTTATATTTCATGGTGCTCCAAAAATCATTGGAGGACCGGAGAAATGGGAAAAGCTGGGAATGACCATGGGGATTTTCGGTGTTCACTTCCTACCAGTGTTCTGGGGATTTATGTCCTCCTTTGCAGAATTCTTTGGGGGTGTTTGCCTGATCTTAGGTTTATTTTTCAGACCAATCTGTATACTCCTGACAATTAATATGGCTGTGGCTACTTCTATGCATCTACATAGAGGTGATGGTTTAGGCGGTGCCTCGCATGCCATTGAAGACGGAATTATTTTTCTGAGCCTGATTTTGATTGGTCCTGGAAAGTATAGTCTGGATGAAAAACTTAAGCCATATAATTCTGGTAGGTCAGACATTCCTGTCTTATCGTAGTTGCCCAATTTATTGGGCACAGTAGGTAAGAGATTTCTGCTGGTCGTAGTCACCAATTCATTAGGCTTTATTGCTCGATGAATCGAGCAACTACAATTAAAAAAAGCAGTATGCAAGAAGGCATCCGCAAAATATTTTCTGAAGTACCTGAAACTTACGAGCTGGTCAATCATATTCTGACTTTCGGGATGGATATCCTCTGGCGGAAAAAAGCGGCCCAGATTGCAATCGAAGGTAATGGCAAGATGTGGATGGATGTATGCAGTGGCACTGGCGAGATGGCTGACTATCTTCGACGATTTGCTCCAGGGGATACAAGGGTTTTTGCCTCAGATTTTTCCTTTCCGATGATTCAGAAGGCTCTGCAGAAAAAAGAATCGTCTGAAATCATTTTCATCGTCTCAGATATAAATGCTCTTCCTTTTCCGGATAACACCTTTGATCTGGTTACAATCTCCTTCGCAGTGAGAAATATAAACCTTGACAGAGAAAAGTTTCTTCAGGCTTTAAAAGAGATAAATCGGATTTTAAAACCAGGGGGAAGGTTCGTAGCAGTGGAAACCAGCCAGCCGAAATCAGAAATAATCAAAAAGATATTTCACACTTATATACGCCTGGCAGTAAAACCGATCGGGCAGCTCATCTCCGGGTCAAAATCTGCTTATACCTACCTTTCCTCCACCATTCCCCGTTTTTACTCTGCAGAGGAATTTGCAGAGATTATCAAACAAGCAGGTTTTGGTGAAGTTACTTTCAAGCGCTTGCTTTTTGGGGTTACAGCCATCCATAAAGCGGTAAAATAAATTGATCAGGACAGATATACGACACCCTCAAACAAGTTTGAGGGTGCCACCCATAAATTTGGCATAAGGCAGATTCTTCGTCCCCTGCGGGAACTCAGAATGACATTTACGGAACATCAGTAGGGTCCCAGCTTGTGCGGTAATCTTGATTGAAGGAATCTAAAGCTTTCATGTCTTCATCTGAAATCTCAAAATCAAAAACCCGGGCATTTTCTTCGATTCTCTCTTTTCTGGATGATTTGGGTATCACCACAACCCCTTTTTGTAAAACCCAGCGGATCAGTATCTGGGCTGTGGTTTTAGAATAATTTAAGGCGATTTTCAGAAGTTTCGGGTCATTTAACTTTCGTCCCTTAGTGAGCGGGCTATATGCCTCGAGCTGGATTTTGTGTGAATGACAAAACTCTAAAAGCTCTTTCTGGTAAAGGTAAGGATGAAACTCGACCTGATTTACTGCTGGTACTGTAGGTGAGTTTTTCAATAGCTCTTTCAGATGCCGTATAGTGTAATTGCTGACCCCGATGGCTCGACATTTTCCTTCTTTTATTATCCTTTCCAGTGCTTTCCAGGATTCATTTCTCAGACCCCCCTCAGGCCAGTGAATCAAATATAAATCGACATAGGACAGACCCAATCTTTCAAGGCTTCGCTCAAAGGCGGTAAGGGCTTTGTCATAGCCGTGGTCGGTGTTCCATAACTTAGTAGTAATGAAGATTTCTTCTCTGGGGATGCCGCTTTTGCGCACAGCTTCTCCAACATCCTCTTCGTTTCCATAGATCGATGCAGTGTCGATAAGTCTGTAACCAACTTGCAAGGCATAAAGAACAGCTTCACGAGTCTCTTTTCCACTGCGGGTTTGAAACGTGCCCAGCCCGAAAATGGGCAGCTCAACCCCGTTGTTGAGTTTTATTTTGGAGTTAATTGTTAACTCTTTCATAATAATCCCTTGACCCATCTTGGGTGCAAGATGGGTCTACTGAAGAGAGGGGTCCTCGAACCCGGTAGTCCCGCCTTGCCCTCAAGGCGGGGCACCACGTCTTTCCTACAGAGCGGAGTTAAACTCAGCCCATACGCGAGCTTCAAAACCCTATGAGCACCAGTAACCGCGTGCCAGGGTATCGGATGAGATTTTCTTGCAGGTCTTTGGTCCGGGATTATTAGTTTGTCCGCACTTGGAGCAGATCCAGTAGTTTCCCTGCGCGTCCTGATAAATGTCGTAGCAGGGACCAGCAGGGAAATAAGCCCAGCATCCCTCAAAAACGAAACCTGATCCGGCGTTGACGGTAACCGTTGCCTTATGAACGGTAGCCAGGTTAATGCCGGCAGTGACTACCATCACCAGAGCGAAGACCAGCACGATTGCTTTAAATGTCCTCATCTCTCACACCTCCTTTCTCGTTTTTCGTAGCGTCCAGGTTTATCCCGGACGTATTTCTGTCGTCGGGCATAAAGCCCGACGCTACGTTTGCTCTCTTGTCATTCCGAGGGAGTCCGAATGGACGACTGAAGAATCTACAGATTCTTCGTCTCGCCTTCGGCGGACTCAGAATGACATTCGATATCTTCTTCTTGCCCTCAAGGGGGGATAGTTCAACATCACTCATATTTTCCTGCAGACTAATTCCCCTCTTCCAATCGGCACAATCAAAGCGTCCACTCGGACATCCTTTAAAGCTCTTTCCAGCATTGGTTCTAAGACCTCTTTATGGCTTATGACGTTATCCGCGACCAGTATCCCTCCACTTACCAGGTTAGGGACTACTTTTTCGTAACAATCAAGATATTCTTCTTTTTCCGCATCCAGAAAACAGAAGGCAACGTTCTTGCAGTTCTGCAGGTATTTTTTGGCATCCCCGAATACAAGCTCAACCACATTTTCCAGCCCGGTTATTTTAAATGTCTCACGGGCTAAATTAGCTTTTTCTTCAAGCACTTCAAAAGTAATGAGCTTTCTACCAAGCTCTTTACAGGCTAAAGATAGCCACATAGCAGAATAGCCACCACTCGTGCCGATTTCCAGATAAGTTCCCTCTGGGGCAGAAGCAGCAAGCAGAGCTAAGAATTTCCCGGTCTCAGGAGGAACCTGCCTTAGTCTTTCCAAAGGAGATTTTCCAGCTAACCTATCCTGCTTATCAAGAGATTCTAAATAAGCCATTCTTTCTTTGATTGCTTGCGGGATATTGTGGAACATGTGGTTTATTACCTTTCAGTGTCGAATTATATCGTTGCGCATAAAGCCCTACACTACATAATTACCTTCAAGCTGGGAAGACCGAGCCATGTTGAGGGCAACATGGGGTTACCGAGTTAATACTAAAAAGTCCAATGTTGTTCTTCGATCAAATCAGCAAGCTTTATACAACGAATTCTGTATAATCTACATAAATCCGGAATCTTAGGCCTTCCTTGGTCAACATGTGAACCTTCATGTGAAATCATAGTGACTGATTTCGTCTTCGCCAAAGTAACAGCAAATGGATCAGCTTTTAAGTCCTTTGCTACAAACCTGAGTCTCCTATCTTTCATAATATTATTCAAGTCATTTAAAACAGATTTTAGTTCTCTCTGCAAATCTGTGTCAAACTCCTTAAACATTTCATCATGGTCCCTTGCCCAATCAACAAGGTTTTCAGGATGTTTAAGTTCCTGTCTAACTTCCTCCGGCGAAATCAACTCACCGCTATCAACCAATTCATCAATCCGGGCCCAAAAAGATGGAAATGATGATGGACGATATAATTCAACCCACGCATCTATAATAGCAGACGTATCTATGCAGTAGACATTCGGCATATGCTAGAACACCACGCTTTCAACGTCAGTAATTCGATGAGGCCCTGCACTTAGCAGCTCCGAGGCCTCAAAAGTCGTAATATACTTACTTTTTAGTGCTCTTATAACAAGCCTCGGAAACAATTTGCCGTTCTTTATTATTACCCGCGTAGGGGTTGAAATTTTTGGCTCTCCGCGGTCGTCCGTTCCGGGATATTGGTCATTTGTTTCAGTTCTCCAAGCTTGATAAAAATCTCGAGTGGTTTTGTTCAATATCAGCAATCGCCTCAATATCACTTCCGAGCTAACCCAAAACGCTCGTGACAATTGGCTAAGCTCGTCATTAGTCCATTCGGGATTCTGTCCATGGTTTCTCACGACCTCATGATTTAGCAATTCATCTCGGGGTACCAGAACAGCACCAGCAACTCGATTGCTGAATACTTCCGTCCGTTCACTATCTGTTCTTGCTGAAAAAGGGTTGTGTAGGTCACAAAGGCCTCCGTCACGCAAAAGAATGTGAACGAATTCATGAATCAGGGTGAAACATCTAGCAGCAGCATGGTCTTTGCTATTAGCCACTATCACCGGAAATGGTTGATCAGATATCGAAAATCCCCTAGCTTCCTGAGGTTTCACTACTAAGTTTCTCAATATTCCCGTTTGAAAAATCAAAACTCCAAGATTCTCGAGTGAGCTTCTCCAAGTATTGAATGCTTGTCTTTTTGATCTCCAGCTGAATTGCTCAGCAATAGAAACACCAAGCGTGTCTCTTATTCTTCTGGCAACTTGGTCTGTGTCATCGTGCAGATTAATAGGCAAAGTAATAGTGCTAATCTCGTCCCCCAAATCTGCTGCAAGATCAATTGCTTCTTCTCTACGGTCAAAAGCAAGCCTAATTTCGAACCGAAGTGCTGATGACATTTCTTCTTGCATGACTTCTGGAATGCGTCGGAAATCTTTTATTCTTTCAGCCTCTTCTGGCAACTCGGGAAGGAAGAACATGCCTATGGGACGCATGTACACTTTCGACAGTTTTCTAAGTTGTTTCATTGTTGGGAATGTTTCTCCCTCTTCCCAATGTCTAAGTTTTTCAATAGAAGTGTTTACCTTCTTGGCAGCAGATTCTAGGTCTAAACCTGAAGATTCCCTGGCCCATCGTAAGATGCTATTGTTAATTTCTGCAAAAGTCGTTCTGCTCATAGCGTTCTATGTTTGCTATAATTCTATTTTACATATGTGCTTTTACATTATATATATCACGTTCTTTCGTTAACTGTTCTGCGAACGCTGTAAAATAAACAGCGTCATGAACACAGCGTGCCTAACCTACTCTTCAAATTTAATTTCACATCCACAAATTCCTATCCAGACTTCTGTATTGAATTGCCTCGGATATGTGCTGGGGCAGGATATTTTCTGCGCCTTCTAAGTCGGCTATAGTGCGGGAGACTTTCTGGATGCGGTCGTAGGCGCGGGCGGAAAGGCCTAATTTGGTTATTGCCATTCTCAAAAGCTCTTTGGATTCATCATCGATCACGCAGTATTTCCTTATCTCCTTTGACTCCATATGTGCATTGCAGAAGATATGTTTTTCATCCTTGAACCTCTGCAACTGGACTTTGCGGGCTTTGTTCACTCTTCCCCTTATGACCTTGGATTGCTCCCCAGTTGGCTGTCCTGACAGGTCTTTGAATTTAACTGCCGGAACCTCAATATGAATATCAATTCGGTCTATTAACGGTCCGGATATGCGGCTCATATATTTCTGGATCTGCATAGGGGTGCAGGTGCATTCGTGGGCTAAATCGCCGTGATAGCCGCAGGGGCAGGGGTTCATTGCGCCGGCAAGCATTACCTGGGCTGGGTAGGTCAAAGCCATCGAAGCTCTGGAGATGGTAACTTTTCCATCCTCCATCGGCTGTCTTAAAACCTCTAAGACGTCTTTGTGAAATTCCGGCATCTCGTCCAAGAATAAAACACCGTGATGGGCTAAACTCACCTCGCCCGGACGGGGAATTCTTCCTCCACCGATTAAGCCAGCATCACTTATGGTATGATGGGGTGAGCGAAAAGGTCTGGTGGCAATCAAAGCTGTATTCGGGGGTAATAGTCCTGCAACTGAGTGAATCTTGGTGGTCTCAAGGGCTTCCTCTAAGGTCAGATTTGGAAGTATAGTCGGCATCCTGCGGGCAAGCATGGTTTTTCCTGAGCCAGGAGGTCCGATCAAGATTATATTGTGTCCTCCTGCTGCCGCAACCTCCAAAGCCCTTTTAGTATGCTCCTGACCTTTCACATCTGAGAAATCTATTGGATACTCAAGTGACCTTTCAAAAACCTCCTGAATATCAATCTTAAAAGGCTTGATTGTATCTCCATTTTCCAAAAACTCAATCGCCTCTCTTAAACACTCTACTGGATAGACGTTCAGCTTTTCTGCCATAGCTGCCTCTTTAGCATTCTCCTTAGGCAGAATCATCCCCTTGATTCCGCTCCCCTGGGCAGATAAAGCCATAGGAAGGGCACCGTGAACAGGCCTTAAGGTCCCCTCTAAGGAAAGCTCACCCAAGATTATGTAATCATCAAAATTCTCCCTCTGGATCTGCCCGGTAGCTTTTATAATCCCGATAGCAATCGGCAGGTCAAAAGCTGAGCCCTCTTTTTTTATATCTGCAGGTGCTAAATTTATGGTTATCTTTTTAGCAGGGAAATAATATCCTGAGTTTTTTATTGCAGACTGAACCCTTTCCTTGCTCTCCTTGACCGCGTTATCCGGTAGTCCCACCATAGCAAAGGAGGGAAGCTGTGGGAAAAGGTCTGTTTCCACCTCGACTATATAGGCTTCAATTCCTAAAACCGCACTGGAGAGAACCCGGGAAAGCATGATTTACTCTTTGAGTTTATGAGATGTTAAATGATTTGGTCCTGCCGCTATGTGCATAAGATTTTGAAAGGAATTTATCTCTTATTCACAAAGATGTCAATATAAAAAATGACGAATGAGAAATGGCAAATGACGGATGACGAATGACTGATGACGGATAAAAGAAAAAAGGAAAAAGAAAAAAGGAAAAAAAGAAAAAGAAAGAAGCTTCTT
>JAUYBY010000043.1 GCA_030692925.1 Candidatus Zixiibacteriota bacterium
ATCTTATCGATTTCTGATTTGATCTCTGCGAGCTCTTTGGTATTTTCAGCATCCTTCTCCAACTCACTTATCTTTTTATGTAAAACCATAAATGCTTGAGAATAACATACACATTTCTGTGGCTCTGGAAATTTTTTACACCATTCCATCTCCTGAAGAGATTGGTTTAATTTCCCCAGTTCATCTTTAGCTGAACTTTTCTTAAGTTTTTTCAATACTTTTTTCTCCTCTTAGCTTATCTGTGATTTTTCTAATGATCGGTGACTCCGGGTATGTGCCTAAGTCATAAAGTTTAAAAGTCTTATCGCCGATCTCTATGGTGGTTTCTTTTTCCTGAAAGCAGCCCCACATCGCTTTCTCTACCAATTCGTTCTGGGTGAGTCCTACCAAATCAACAAGGCTTAGTTGTTTTCTGAACCTCTCGACGCATTCTATCGGTATATTCTTTAATATAGCCGTGGGAGCTTTGGTCCCTTTTATGAAGTTCCTCTCATCCACTCCATTTTTGAATAAGGCTCTTAAGGCATCCTCTGGCCTGTGCCCCTGAGGTTTCCCAGTTAAAACAAGCCACCGGATATTCGGGTTTGAAATTAAATTTAAGATTATCTTCTCTATTCCTATATTGGCAGTCTGCAAAGTGCCGGAAATAGCTGCACCTTTTTCCACCCCGCAACGCACTAAATCTTCTGTCTCTTTTGGTATTTTGTCATAGTCTTTAGCTAATATCACTACTAATGCTACCGGGGATAAAGGATTAGCTAAAAGATAATGACCTTCCTCTACTGGCCAATCCCAGGTTAGTTTGGTCTTGGGCTTGAACATAATTTCAATCACTTCTTCTGGACATAACTTAATGCCGACTTAAACAAATCCTTAACCATGCTATCCTCTAAAGAATAAAAAGCCATTTTGCCTTCGCTTCTAAATTTCACCAGTCGCAGATCCCTTAACCTTCTGAGCTGATGGGAGACTGCGGAGATACTCAAATTCAGCACGTTTGCTAAATCACATACGCAGAGCTCCCTTTTAGATAAAAGGTAGATCATCTTAAGCCTGGTTTGGTCTGACAATACATCAAAGATGGAGGAAAGCCCTGCGATCTCTCCTCTGCCAATAATTTCCCTCTTCAGAGAATCAACCAATTTCTTATTATAACAAAAAATCTCACAGACATCTTTTTTTCTTTTTGGCATTAAAGACCTCATTTGAATACTTGCTCAAATATAATACGTTAGTTAAATCTAATTGTCAAGAAAATTTTGGAGAAAAAGTAGGGGCGACCCTGAAAGGGTCGTGCTACGAAAGACCTTCTCCCCCCACCCTGCGGGCGACCATACAGTAAACGGATTGCTTCACCCCCTGCGGGGGTTCGCAATGACAATTCGGAGACGCAGGCGATGCGTCTCTACTTGGTATTCTGCGAAAGGTAAAGATTCTCCTCACCTAATAAATGGTTAAGCTTTTCCAGAAGCTCTCTGGAAAGCTGGATTTTATCTTTGGCTTTTACTCTTATCTCCTCAAACTCAGTCAGGTAATGCACTATCACCTGTGACTCACCCGGATGAAAGCTTAAAATCTCTTTGAGCTTATTGGAAAACCCCTCCTGCATGTCAATGGAAAAAACCTTAAGATGCAAAACCGGGTTCAACTCATGATAGATCTTGCTCAAAAGGTAAATCTCCGAGGCAATCAGCTTGGGCTTTTCCTGCTCTTTGGTCGAAGCCCTGCCGTAAATCAAGACCATAGCATCCACCTTCAAGATTTTTTTATTCTTCTCAAAACAATCAGAGAATATGACAACCTCGACTGTGCCCAGGAAATCTTCCAGCGTGACAAAAGCCATCTGCTTCCCTTTTTTGTCGATATTCAGCTTAAGATTGGTAACCAGCCCGCCTAAACTTACCACCTGCCCATCCTTTACCCCTTCCAGACTTTGAGTAGTCTGGTTGGCAAAAGATTTCAGCTCTAATTCAAACCTGGAAAGCGGATGCCCGGAAACGTAAAACCCCAAGACTTCTTTTTCTTTAGAAAGAATCTCCGCAATATGCCATTTGGGCACCTCAGCAAGCTTCGGCTCCATCTCAGACTTACCATCAACGGTATTCTGGCCGAAAAGGGAAGTCTGACCGTTGGCTTTCTCTTTCTGAAAAGTTTCTCCATAACTTAAAGCGTTGTCAACTGAAGCCATAAGCTGTGCCCGGTGTCCTTCTAAGGAATCAAAAGCACCTGCTTGAACAAAGCTCTCCAAAGCTCTTTTGTTTAACTTCCTGGCATCCACCTTCTGGCAGAAATCGAAAATCGATATGAATTTTCCATGCCTTTCCCTGGCAGAAATCATGACCTGTATGACCGATTCGCCTACGTTTTTGACTGCTCCCAGACCGAACCTGATCTTCTTACCTTCTACTTTGAAATTCCCGCTGCTTTCATTCACGTCTGGAGGAAGTAGCCCGACCTTCATCCTTTTGCATTCGTCCATCAATATAACTATCCGGTCTGTATCCCCTATCTCTGAGGAAAGTGTGGCGGACATAAACTCTAAAGGAAAATGGGCTTTTAAATATGCGGTCTGGTAAGCCAGATAAGCATACCCCACGCTGTGGGCCTTGTTAAAACCATACCTGCCGAAAGTTGCCATGAAATCGAAGATCTTATCTGATATCTTTTCATTTATCCCTTTTGATTTTGCCCCGGAAACGAATTCATCCCTCTGCTCAGCCATCACCTCTGCCTGCTTTTTGCCCATCGCCTTGCGAAGGATGTCAGCTTTGCCCAGAGTATACCCTGCAAGATCACTGGCAATCCTCAAGACCTGTTCCTGATAGACAATTACACCATAAGTCTCCTTCAGGATCGGCTCCAAAAGCGGATGTTCATAGGCTATCTTTTTTCTACCTCTTTTACAATCGATATAATCATCGATCACGTAGCTATCTAAAGGTCCTGGACGATATAAGGCATTCATTGCAGTCAGGTCTTCTAAAGATTCAGGTTTGAGCTTGCGCAGATAATCCCTCATACCGGAGCTTTCAAACTGGAAGATTCCCACGGTCTCCCCTTTGGAAAAAAGCTCAAACACCTTTTCATCCTGAAGTGAAATGGAATTTATATCGAGCTCCTTTTTACCTTCCTCTTTCAAAAGTCTGAGAGTATCATCTATAACCGTCAGGGTACGTAAACCCAGAAAATCCATCTTCAAAAGCCCGATCTTCTCAATCCCCTTCATATCGTATTGAGTAGTTATTTCGTCCTTATTGCTCTTGTATAAGGGAACGAAATTGGTCAATTTAGACGGAGCGATAACCACACCTGCCGCATGAGTGGAGGCATGTCTGGTTAAACCCTCTAAGGTTTTGGAATAGGAGAGTAACTTTTCTATTTGAGGATTTCCTGTGCCAATTTTTTTTAATTCCGGCTCTAACTCCATTCCCCTCTCTAAGGTCATATCCGGCTCCATCGGAATCATTTTGGCGATCTTGTCTACCTCTGAATAGGGCACCCCCAGTACCCTACCTACGTCTCTAACCACTGCTCTTGCCGCCATAGTCCCGAAAGTGATTATCTGGGAAACGTTTTCCTCACCATATTTATTCACCACATATTTGATGATCTTATCCCTTCCCCGATCAGAGAAATCTATGTCGATATCCGGCAAAGAAATCCTTTCCGGATTCAAAAACCTCTCAAACAGAAGACCATATTTCATCGGGTCGATGTTGGTTATCCCCAGGCAATAGGAAACTAAACTTCCAGCAGCAGAACCTCTTCCCGGTCCAACCGGAATATTATTGTTCTTGGCATAATCAATGAAATCCTTGACGATGAGGAAATATCCGGCAAACCCCATCTGTCCGATGACCTTCAGCTCCTTTTCCAGTCTCTGTTTCAACTCCTCAGTCTGGCGAGGATACCTCTGTTCAAACCCTTTCTGAACCAGAAACTCCAGATATGAACTTAAATTCTCATAACCCTCAGGTAAAGGAAAATGGGGCAAATAGGTCTTGCCGAACTCCAACTCTAAATTACACTCCTCAGCGATTTTTAAAGTGTTTTCCAAAGCTTGAGGAACCTCGCTGAAAAGCTCCTTCATCTCCTCTGGAGACTTCACGTAAAGCTGGTCTGTGCCGAACCTCATCCGGTCAGCATCCTCCGTCTTTTTCACAGTTTGGATGCAGAGAAGCGCATCATGGGCTAAATAATCTTCTCTTCTGAGGTAATGACAGTCATTGGTACACACTAATGGAATTTTTGTCTCTCCAGAAAGCTGAATCAACAAATTTTTAGCTTTTTTCTCCTCCTCTAATCCGTGATCCTGCAGCTCGATATAGAAATTACCCAGTCCGAAAATCTCATGATATTCTAAAGCAACCTCTTTTGCCTTTTTATAATTATCGTTGAGCAAAAGATATGGTATCTCCCCCTTTAAGCAACTGGAAAGTCCGATCAGCCCCTGGTTGTATTTTCTTAAAACCTCTTTATCAATCCTGGGCTTGTGATAAAATCCCTCCAAATATCCGATGGTGGAAAGCTGAATAAGGTTTTTATACCCGGTGAGGTTTTTTGCCAGAAGTATCAAATGATAACCTGCATCCGGCACCCCCCGCATAGGCTCTTTTTTGGTCCTGCCTTCCGGAGCAACATAAACTTCAGAGCCGATAATCGGTTTTATCCCGCAGTCCAAAGCTTTGTTGTAAAATTCTATAGCTCCGAACATATTGCCGTGGTCAGTAATAGCTAAGGCCGGCAGCCGGTATTCCTTTGCCAGGGCCAGAAGCTCATTTATCTTGCAGGCACCATCTAAGAGGCTGTATTGCGTATGGTTATGAAGGTGAACAAAGTCTGAATGTTTCATAATTCTGCTACTTGTGGCTCGCTATTCGATTTACTCTAACCGACTTTAGTAGTAGTAGGTCAGGTGCCCCGTGCACCTGACACTGTTCCTTTTAAAAATAATTTTTCTTTTATTCGTCATTAATCATCCGTCATACGGTATTGTCATTCTTATTCATCTATTTTATGTAATAACCAAAAAAAAGCAACTAAAAAGATTAGATTGTCAAGCGTTTTTTATAGAACGTTTCTTAAGATTCTGAGAACTGTCGGATCTACCACATGACAGAATTTTACTTTTCTTGCCTTATTTACCTGACCAAGCTCTAATATCGTCATTAAGAATACTGTCTTGATGAATGATAACTGGCTGACTTCCATTCAGATAAAGCCTGGCGAATCAGGAGGAGTGTAGATTTCTGAAATGACAACAGAGCCTTGGAATTCGAATGACTGGACGTGATTCCAGAATCTATCAGGAAACTTTTGCTTTGCATCGTTTCTGAATTTTGAGACCAAAAGCCAAGGGATTCCGTGTTAAAACGGAATCCCTTAAATGTAACCCAGCGATCTACCACTAAAAACAGATTACGGGAAAAGTGTCCAGGGGGCCTGATCGAAAATCCATATAGGTAGAGGTCCACCTTTGAACAGGTAGTTCACCAGGTATACTACATCCGAAACTGTAGTCTTTTTATCTCCGTTCGCATCGGTGTATAACAACCATGGCTCTGGTCCACCTTTGAAGAGATAGTTGACCAGATAGACTACGTCCGATACTGTGACTTTCCCATCCAGATTGGCATCTCCGGGCTTCACCCTCTTAAATTTAGCCGCCTGATCCACCAGATTAGTTATGCCCGAATCACTCACTATAGCCGCATATTTCATTTTGATTGTTGTGGTGGTATCAGGATTAAGCATCTCAATGGCAGAGACAATTATGTTCATATCCTGAGCTGAATCTTGCTCAATGAAGTCACCCGGCATGGACATATACTTCCATAGGGAATCATCAGAATACCCGCTGAAAGGATACATCTGAGTCTTGTTTCTACCCACATGCATAGCAAAAGGTGTGGTATAGTTGGTGGTGGTGCTACCCTTGGTCACTGAGCCACTCAAGAATTGGAATCCGCCATACCATTTGTTAGTGTTGACAGTATCCTGTCGCAGATATACCAGATTCAAACTATCGATAATTCCGCCTTTGTCCTTGCCAGAGAAGCTGGCTGTTACGTCCCAGTCACCTGCAAAGCCAAAATAACCACCAGGTGGATTAGTGGATGAAACCAACTTCCACCATTTCGGAAGAGGACTGCGGGTCCACCAGTCTATGAAGAGGGCCCCATGTATCCCATTATAGGCAAAGTTTATAACTATATTCCACTTATCCCACCATAGCCAGGGTACCTGAGTATAAGGGTTGGCTCCCGGGATCCTATTACTGAGAAGTCCAAAACCGCTCAGCCAGATTTTGGCTTTCATCCCAGAAATATCCACATTCTTTAGGTGGACTTCTGGTACAAAGTCTGCATTGCTGTGGATCCAGGAATATCCCATGTTACCAGCATACCCAGGAATCTGATTAGTAACGAATACGGGCGAGGCATCGAACAGATAGTTGTTCCCGTTATAGAACATCCCGCCGCTATCCGATTGACTTCCCACATTGCCGACGTTGGAAACTACCAGAATCGGACCATATTTCTTGCAGGTGTCGTACTCCGTAAAGTAGAAGGTGTCTGCCACCACAAAGTTGATGTCCACATACTGGGTATCATTGAAATTAAGTCCTCCTCCCACCACTCCATTGTTGGATAGGATTTTCAATTTCCCTGTCAGGAAGGTGTCAGCATAGGGGCCGCCGTTTAAAGTGAGAGTAACTTTCTGAGTAGCACCTAATTCTGCTATGCTGAAACTGTTGGGAGCTGCCGTTAACCAGGTAGGTCCGCTTAACTGCACCTGCAAGGTTGCGGTCCCGGTGTTGTCAAACTTGATGGAATCTGTTTTGCTGCTATGGTTGGTTGCCCACTCTATAGGTGAGGTCAGCTGACTCGGCGCATAGTATACCCCGGGAACTGCTGGAACCGTTGGTCGAGGTATCCCGATGTAACGAGCCGGGCTATTGGTGGCTACACCCTCGGCTGTTGAATAGTCTGCGGCACCAGCATCCAGATCAAAAAGATAGAACACGAAAATGGAGTCATCCACATATTTTGCCATCGAAGGATACGCCTCGCTCCTGCAATTACCGGCAGTGCATCCGGAATCCTGAGTATTGCTCAGGTTCACAGGAGGTCCCCAGCTTAGCCCACCATTGGAAGAAGCTTGAAGATACAGTTCCCCATTAGGATAATCAGCAGCGCTTAGATCTCTATCACTGTATTTGATGTAGGTAACGTAAAGGTAATTCGAATCCTCCTGTGTTACCGCCAGGGTTACCTTGTTGATAGTCCGATTAAAAGCAACATTATTGCCTACAGTATATACGGCATGGGTAATCTTGCTTTTAATTCCTGTGCTCTTATTCCAGTGCCATAGGGTATTGTCATTTCCATCTGCCGCTGTGCCCGTAACCCAGGCTATATGGAGGTCGTCTTTGTAGTCATAAATGACATCATTATCACTTTGCGTATTCTGGATAGCATAAGCCGGTCCGTAATTGGTAATCTGGTGCAATGTCCCCATATTTCCAGCTGCTTGCCAGTCGCTGCCATTGTTGGTGGATTCCAAATAGACTACTTCTTGTTTCTGACTTGAAGCCACTTGTTTATCCCAGGCTACAGCAACTTTCTGAGAGACCGGGGAGGTGGCTATCGGAAGTGCGGTAACGTTGTTTCTTGATGGGTCAAACTTGTACGTCAGTTGATTAGGCCTTAGTTGTAGAAGATTATTAGGTATGACTTTCCGCAAAATGCCGCCGCCAGGAGCCTGACAGTACAGAGTATCACCCTTGCCCGGACTCGGGTCAAAGAAACACCGGGTATAACTAGCAGCACCTGCGGCTGAGCTATTTTGGGTGCCAGTAACAAACAGGAAGGCAGTATCACCACTCGCCACTCTGGAAGCTGCTATATAGGGCCACGTAGATACGGTACTTGCGCCTGAGATGGAATCAGGCAGATCGTACGAGTTGAACTCGCCTAATCCCCCGGTGTTTTTCTCAACGGACATGGCTGTATTAAAGGGATTCGCATACATGCGATAAGCTAACACTTCTCTGCCATCCGGCAATAGGTCCATAGAAGGCCTTTTGCCGCCTCCACCACCACCACCCTCTGTGTTTGGCACCATAATCCCAGTGCCTGCTGCTAACCAGGTTCCACCAGAAAGGTAATTATAATAAATGCTGAACACATCCAGTGCAGCATCTGCTACGCACCACTCGAAATGCAGACCTCCCAGATCATCACGCGCGATCTGCCTGCGCTGGCCGTCATTATGCCAGTAGTCATGATAGGTGTTACCTACATCGGTGAAGGGCAGGAATGCTTTGGGCGCCGGGGTCAGAATATAGCGGGAGATCACATTCCTTCCTTCCTGGTCCAGTGTGGCTTCCTTGATCACCTTGCCCGTGGTAGGCTGCTTAGCTCCGAAAACAGCCAGGCTTGCCATCACCATCAAACACAGGGTCAAGACTAAAACTCTTTTCGCCATCTTTTACTCCTTTCTTGGTTTCAAAAACTACATCTCTCGACAATAAAAAGACCTTTGCTTAGAATCACCTCCTTAAGAAAATAAGTAAAGTTCACTTCAAAACTCTTGCTTGAATCCCCTCCTCTTTCAAAAAATTACCTTACTGATTAATTCCTTACCCCATTTCTCCAAGCAAAAATTACATTATAAGAGTAACTTATCTCTCTTCTAAATACTTTAAAAATTAACTTAGTGTTTAAATAAAAGCTTAGAAGAAAAATTTTAGAGTCTAGCTTTTTACTGCTTGAATCCAACCTGATCAACACCCACGACTAACCAGTTTATAATTAAACCATTAACTCGAATTTGTCAAGTCTTTTTTTGTTCTTTTTGCCAATTTTTTTAGCCAGTATTTTAATCGACAAAATCTCCTAAAAGCTTAAGCGGCAAAATGAAATAAGAGCAAAAAAGGAAGTTCATCCTCTTTCGAAATCTGAATAGAAAATGTTGAAAATTGTAAAAAAAATGTTCAGGCCACATCCGATGACCTGTAACCGGCTATCTTTCTTAAGGTTAACTAACGGGGTACCTAAATCCGCTTATGGCTCTTTTTAAATAACCTTTGATTATGGAGGAGGACCACCTTTGAAAAGATAGTTAATGAGATAGACACAATCTCCAACAGTGATCCTACCATCATGATTAGCGTCTCCGGCTAACATTATAGGTTTAGGCGCAGGTCCACCCTTAAATAAATAGCTAATCAGGTAAACCACATCTGCAAGTGTCACCTTACCATCATAGTTAGCATCTCCTTTAACATATTGGATCACCGTGATGCTAACCCTAGCACTATCTGCTAAAGAATCATCAGAGGCTATGAAGAGCACTCTGTATACGGAATCGACCTGGGAGCTATCTGGAATGAATCTGAAAAGTCCTCTTCCGTTCGTACTATCATGAAACGTTGCATTCCGTGGTAGCGAATCAGCAAATAGATGCGGAATGGTTCCATCCGGATCTGTAGCACTAATTATGAAAGAAAGTGTATAAGTTATGCCTACGGTCTGATCAGGTATATTAGCTAAAACCGGTCTTTGGTTACCAGCTTCAATTACAGTGATCTGAACCATCACAGTATCCGCCAATCCTGTACCATCTCTGGCTACAAAACCTACATTATAGATTCCTGACTGTGTATAAGATGGATTAAAGGTGAAAGTTCCAGTGTAGCCACCAGCAATGAAAGAAGAATTCGTGGGTCGATTCAATATAGTTAAAGCGGGGGGAATTGAATCCGGGTCAGAAGTATGTACAAGAATCCTTAAAGTTTGTCCTTCTACAACGCTAGTATCGTTTATAGGTGATATGAGTGGTGGCATCGGCACATCCATCACTGAAATGGTGGTGGTGGGCTGATAGTAACCTATCACCGTGGTATCTTCTGAATCTATGGCGATGAAAGAAAGCGAATAGAAGCTTGGATTCTGATTACCTTGATTATAAGCCGGAGTAAAGGTAAATACACCTGTACCATTGCCTCTGTCTAAGAAAGTTGAGTTGTTAAGAAGAGTGGTCATACGTAGTCTGGGTATGGGACCATCATCATCAGCCGCCATAACGCTATCTACAAAAGTATTACCTTCATAGATAATCCTGTTAGTAATACGCCTCGTGAAACGGGGTGCCCGATTAACGTTTCTCACGGTAATTTTGACACTATCCATTGCAGTCAACCCGTTATCAAGCGAATCTACTACCTGGAAATAAACCGTGTAGCTGCCAGCCTGGAAAAAGTCAGGTGAAAAACTAAATATTCCAGTTCTTTTTGTTCCAGTTATACTTTCGCTGAAAGTAGCATTAACTGGCAAGTTAGTTGCACTGAGAATAGGCGGGATGCTATCCGGGTCAGTCCCTGTAACCGTGAAATTAATGGTTGTGTCCTCTCTAATGGCCATGGTATCAAACGGGACAGAAAGAATGGGTGGCTGATTTCCAGCCTCAAGAACTGTAATCAAGACCGACTCGGTGTCGGCCAGTGAGCCGTCTGATGCTATGAAGATTATACCATAGACGCCTGACTGCACATAAACCGGCTTGAATGTTAAGATTCCATTTCCATTCCCGCTATCTGTAAAAGTCGCATTGATCGGTAAAGTGCCGGTTGATAAATGCGGGATAGTACTATCCGGGTCATCAGCATGAACTAAGATTTTAAGGGAATCGCCTTCCATAATGCTGTCTGGTGGTATTGGTTGCAAAATCGGTCTCTGGTTTCCAGCATCTACGATCTGAATCAATACATTCTCATAATCGACCAAACTCCCGTCACTGGCATAGAAAGTTATCTGTTTCAAACCCTGCTGTGCATAATCAGGCCTGAAGGTAAATGAACCTCTACCATTCCCACTATCGACGAAAGACGCATTTCGAGGTAAGGTGCTGGTATATAAGATCGGGATAGTTCCATCCGGGTCATAAGCTGAAACATTAAAGGTTAAGGTATCTGCCTCTTTCACTGTTTTCCACCCGATGGGATTCAGAACCGGAGGTTTGTTTGCTCCTGCGGTGACATTAATGGTAACGTTTCTGACTCCAGTTAGGGCAGGAACTTCTGCATCGGTGCACATAAAGGTCACAGTATGAACGCCGATTTGACTGCTCGCCGGCACAAATCTGAATTTGCCAACACCCCCACCGCTATCTGAAAAAGTCGAATTCAAAGGAAGATTAGTAGCTGTCATATATAAGGGACCACCATTCGAATCAGTGGAATCAGTGCCAACTACTCTGATTCTCAGGGTATCTCCAACTGCAACATTTCGTGGAGGTATAGAGTCGATTGTAGGCGGTCGATTTACATCTACTACGGTTATGACCACATTCTCAAAATCTGAGAGTGGAGGATTAGCATTATCCGTGGCGACAAAGGTAACCGTATATGCTCCTGCTTGATAATAGCTCGGCCTGAACACGAACAGTCCAGTGCCATTGTGATTATCCGTGAAAGAGGAATTGAGAGGAGCATTACTGGCACCTAAAACTATAGGATCACCATTACGATCAGTAGCTCTCACGGTGATGTTCAGGCTATCTCCTTCTCGTACTGACCTTGGACCTATCGAATCTATAGCTGGAGCACTATTTCCTAATTCGTTTACTGTGATCTGAACGATTTCGCTGTCCGCTAAAGAGCCGTCACTTGCAACGAAAGTCACGCTATATATTCCTAACTGAGTAGTATCAGGTAAAAATCTGAAAGAGCCGGCCCCATTAGCGGAATCGACAAAATTGGAGTTCGCAGGAATATTTAGTGCGGTCAAAGTCGGTACAGTTCCGTCAGGATCTGTGGCACTTACCCTGAACAGCAGTGTGTCTTTCTGCATGACGTCTCTGGACCCTATGGTTGCCAGGACCGGTGGCAGGTTGACATTATTAACAGTTATCTGTACCACCTCGCTATCCGCTGCGCCTACAGTATCTCTGGCGATAAAAGTCACATTGTAGATTCCCGCCTGTGCATAACTCGGACTGAAAACAAACGAACCTGCTCCATTCCCGCTATCAGTAAGAACAGCATTGGCGGGAACATTTAAAGCACTGAGGATCAATCTGTCACCATTTACATCTGTGGCATGAACTCTAAAGGTTAGCACCTGTCCTTCGGTCACTGACCTCGGTCCAATCGAATCGAGCACTGGAGCATTGTTCACGTTGGTTACCGTTATCTGCACTACTTCACTGTCTGCAGCTAAAGATGGGTCTGTAGCCTTAAAGGTAACATTATATATCCCTGCCTGGATATAGCTCGGATTGAAAGTAAACGAACCCGCTCCGTTGCCGGAATCGGCAAAGGTGGAGTTAACCGGCAGATTTGTTGCAGTTAAGGTAAGTGGATCTAAATCCAGATCTGTAGCATGTACTCTAAAGGTCAAGTTAGATCCTTCATTTACACTCTTAGGACCAATCGAGTCTAATACTGGCGTCTGGTTTCCGGCACTGGTCACGGTTATTGCCACTATCTCACTATCTGCTACTCCAACTGTATCTGTGGCTATAAAGGTCACATTATAAACCCCTGCCTGGGTAAAGTTAGGACTGAAAGTAAATGCACCTGAACCGTTGGTGCTATCGGTGAAAGTGGCATTGGTGGGAACGTTCAGAGCAGTCAGGATGAGTCTATCACCGTTTATATCTGTAGCTTGATCCCGGAATGAAAGCACCTGCCCCTCGGTAACAGATTTCGGACCAATCGAATCGAGCACTGGAGCATTGTTCACGTTGGTTACCGTTATCTGCACCACTTCACTGTCTGCTGCTAAAGACGGATCTGTGGCTTTAAATGTTA
>JAUYBY010000024.1 GCA_030692925.1 Candidatus Zixiibacteriota bacterium
GGGGCGGAGGCCTGACCAGGGGGGTAAAATCGCTTCTGCTGGTTAACGGAATAGTTTATTTGGCCCAGCTTTTCTTAAGGGGCAAGCTCCTTTATATATTCGGGCTTACACCTACCCTGGTTAAGGAAGGGTATGTCTGGCAGCTTTTTACTTATATGTTTTTACATGGTGGTCTTTTTCATATTCTTTTCAATATGTTCGCACTTTACATCTTCGGAGGAGATATCGAAAGAGCCTGGGGAACAAAGGAGTTCATCAAATATTATTTCATAACCGGTGTCGGAGCAGGAATAGCAAGTTTTCTTTTATCCTTTAACTCCTCAGTTATCACCATCGGAGCTTCTGGCGCCATTTTCGGGCTTTTAGTCGCTTTTGCCCTGATGTTTCCTGACAGGATAATTTACCTTTACTTTCTTTTCCCGATCAAAGCCAAATATTTAGCTTTGCTTTTCGGAGGGATCGAGCTTTTAGCCTCTTTTCGCTATACCGGAGACGGGATTGGCCATTTCGCTCACCTGGGAGGGATGGTGGTCGGATATTTATATCTTAAGGTTGACTGGAGAATAAAAAGCTTTTTCCGATACTTAGGAGATATAGGGCATAACTTTAAAGTCAAAGCCTCCGAGAAAAAAAGGAAGAAGACCGAGAGGCTGATGTTAAGGGTTGACCAGATCCTGGATAAGATCAACCAGGTGGGCTACCAGAATCTGACCAAAGAGGAGAAGAAGCTTTTAGAGGAAGCCAGTCATAGATTGTCAGATGAGAAGAAGTAATCTAAATAGGGAGGGTTGCCATGCCCAATAAAGTCTTAGTAGCGGATGATAGCCAGACTATCCGCTGCGTGGCTGAATTTCTGCTCCGCCAGAAAGGGTATGAGGTTTTTCTGGCTCAGAATGGAGAGGAGGCTTTTGCCCTGATTAAGAAAATTTCACCGGACTTGGTGCTTCTGGATAATTCCATGCCGCTTAAAGATGGGTTTAGCCTGTGTCAGGATCTCAAAAACGACTATGCCTTGAAAAACATCCCGGTGGTTATGCTGCTCAATTCCAGAGAATCGGTCAACCAGGAAGGGTTTAAAACCTCAGGCTGTGACTCTTTTATCCTCAAGCCTTTTTCACCCAGAGAATTTTTAGAGAAGGTGGAAGAATCTCTAAAGAAAACCGAAAAAACCTCGCAGGTCAAAATCGAAGAGATGAATCTCATAAAAGAGCCAGAGGTTTATCCCGGCGGCATGGACAGGATACCGGACTCTGTACAGGACAAATCCGTGTTCGAACCCCGCCTGGAACAATTCGCCTCGGACGAAGAAGAGAAGATAACTCAGCCGAAAGTCAAGCAAGAGGATAGTTACGAAAAATTCGTCTCCGAGTTCAAAAAAGAAATGGAAGGGATGGAAGAAGACGAACCGATGGTCTACCAGGAGATGAAATTGGAGACACCTGGGGAGCAAAAACCAGAAGTCAGATCAGTTGAGACAGTAAGAGTCAAAGATTTGGATTTTGAAAACCTGACCCGGAAGATAGTGAGTGAGGTTTCAGCCAGAGTTGCGGAGAAGATTGCTGAGAAAATTGATGCTCAGGAAATAAAGCAGATGATTAAGGAAAAGATTGAGGAACTGGTCTGAACCTAATTTCGTAGCGCGAGGCTTTTAGCCTCGTATTTTCGTTGTGTCAGGAGCACCTCTCCTGACACCCGCTCACACCGTCAGGAGTAGCTCCTGACGGAACACCAAAAAAGGGCGTGGACATTCCGACCTACTTGAGGATTTTTCTGCGTTGCCAAAAACAAGACTGTTTGACTATCGCTGTTCCAACTTACTCAGGTCCGTTTTCTATCTCAGATCTCAACTTCTTTGGCCACTTTTTCTGCTGAACAACCTCAAGTAAGTCACTTAGAGTGATGGTGGTAAACTGTAGCTTTTTTCTGTTAAATAAAAATCGATAAAGGAACATTAACGGGTTAAAGCCCTCTTGTCCAAAATGTTTCTCAAAAACGAAATCTGTCATGTCAATGTCAAACTTTTTACTAAATACCTCAATGAATTCAGCCGCATCATCTCCGTCTATTCCAAGATCTTCTAACAACCGAGTACCCGCTGTCAACTTTTCTTTTTTTACAACTAAGTTTTCTGCTACAAAATCTTTAATTTTTTCAAGAATATCATTGTTCATAATAAATCACTTATTTTTCACATTTTTCTTTCATGCAATCATTAACACATATTCCTATTGATATAGCATCATATGCTATAAACCCCCAACCGACTATTGGGATCCATCTTCCTAATACTCGCCCGAGAACTACAGAACGTGCACTAATAATACTCTTGAAGCTATTAAATGTCGGAGCAGGTATTCGAACAGGTAGTTTGAGAGGCAAAAGCTTAGATAAACCCCAAGAAGCAACTGACGTCCCACCTGTTGCACCTTTAAGCACAAATCTCTTAGGAATAACAGGTAGGCCCGAAATTCCTGCACCTAATGTAATCAACGACCTTATCCCAAGTTGATCAATTGTACATCTACCTAAACATTCCTGAAACCGAAAGGACGAAGACAACCCTAAGGGGTCCTCATAATTCAAAGGATTGTTTTCCACATAAGAATACAAATTCACTCCCCCTTCTTGCCCTACCGGATCCGCCTGATAATACCTCCCCAGAGTGGGCTTATAATATCTATGCCAGTTATAATATAACCCTGTCTCCCTATCATGATACTGCCCGGGGAACCTTATGTCATTTGAGGCTGATACAACAAGTTCGTTATAAATTTCCCCGAAAGGAAGATAATCTGCTGACCACTGTACATTTCGGTATACGTCGGTCAAAGCCAAGGGCGTTCCCAGGTGGTCTAAATGGTAATAGAAGACGTACTCCAGAAACACAGGAGGTGGACCGGGTGCTTCAGACTCTATTCCAGCCTTACCTGAAAACCCAGAATAAAAATCATCCTGGTAGATCTTGGCAATTAACCTTCCATTTGCCCAGATGTATTCGCAAATTAAACCGCCAAAAATGTCTGTCTCGGCTATCACATTCCCCCACTGATCATATAAGTAGACCACATAACTATTTGAGTAATCCTTCCTGATCCTCTTGCCCTCACCATCATAGTAATAACGTCCTTTTGCCCCTGCATTGATCGAAAGCAAACGGTTAAGCTGGTCATAGGCTAAGGTATCCTTACTGGAGGTACTGTCCACAATCACATTCCCCTTATTATCATATCGGTAAACGGCTGGCTCATTTCCAGTAGCAAGCACAATGCGACCCTAAAAGGGTCGCACTACGAAAACCAACGAAAATCAAGCATTTTCCTATTCACCTTAAATTTTTCTTGACTTCAATCCGTATTTTTAATAATTGGACTTAAATTCAAGGAGGATGCCTGAATAACGTCTCAATCTTAGCGGCTTTTACAGGTGGAATAATTTCTTTCATCTCGCCCTGCGTGCTGCCTTTAATACCAGGGTATTTATCTTTCATCTCCGGGCTGACTTTAGAGGAGCTTCAGAAAAAAGAAGACAAGCTTGAAACTTTGAGGAAAACCAGCTTAAATTCGCTTTTCTTCATCCTCGGATTTTCTGTAATTTTTGTGCTTTTAGGGGCATCAGCCTCTTTTCTGGGAAAGTTTCTTATCTCCAAGATATCCATTTTCAATAAAATCGCCGGCGTCATAATCTTCATCTTCGGGTTCCATCTTGTCGGAATCTTCAGGATACCCTGGCTGGATTATGAGAAAAGAATCCACGCCCGGAAAAAAGGGGTGGGCTTGTTAGAGTCTTTTTTGATCGGTCTGGCTTTTGCCTTTGGCTGGAGCCCCTGCATAGGTCCGATTTTGGCTGGGATTCTGGTCTTAGCCTCCAACCAGGAGACCATCACTCAGGGAATGGGTCTGCTTTTAGCTTATTCCTTAGGTTTAGGGATACCCTTTTTGATAACCGGTATCGGATTCAATCTTTTCCTGGAATTTTTCTCCAAAGTCAAGAAATATTTCAGAATCATTGAGACCATAAGCGGAATCTTCCTTATGATCATCGGAGTCTTAATCTTCTTTAACGCCATGGGTTATCTTTCAGCGATTCTGGTACGACTTTTCCCAGGCTTGTTAAAGGGATGAATCGTTTTCCATTAATTTAAAGAGATGTCAAGCTCAATTCTTTTGGTTCTGGATAATATTACATTAGCGGGGCTGGGAGCCCCGCCTACGAATATTCAACCAATGAACCCTCGTAGGGCGGACACCCCTGTCCGCCATATTTCGTTACCTTTTAATAGCTTTCTTCTTAATTTTTTGGCAGTATTTTTTTTAATTCTATTTTTTGGGGGAGTTGCTATGGGAAACCAGCTTGAATCTTTATTACCTCAGAAGGTAAAGGATTTTGAAAAATCGGATAAGGCAAAATCATTTGATCGGAAAAACCTGTATGATTATCTGGATGGAGGAGCAGAGCTTTATTTAGCTTATGATTTTCAAAGCCTTTTGGTCCAGGATTATAAGGCTGGGGAGAAATCTATAACTGTCGAGGTCTATTTGATGGAAACCTCTCAGGATGCTTTTGGGCTTTATTCTCTGGACCAGGAAGGGGAAAATATTCAGATCGGAGACAGGGCAAATTACGGCTCTGGACTCTTGAATCTCTGGAAAGGAAACTATTTTGTAAGGATAACAGATATGAATGGGAATGACCAGTACAAAGAAGCGATTTTACAGTTGGGCAAGGATATTGAAAGTAAAATTGAGATAAAAGGACAGAAACCTAAGCTTCTTTCCAAACTGCCCCCTGAAGGTTTGATTCCCAATTCACAAAGATTTTTTCATAAGCAGATTGTCCTGAACAATCTTTATTTTATAGCCACGGAGAACCTTCTTAATTTGAACGAGAGCACTTCTGCGGTGATGGGAGATTATCTTTTAGGGAAGATGAACCTGAAGCTCCTATTGATCTCTTATCCAGACTCATCTTCAGCTAAGTCTTCTTTTGACAATTTTTGCACTAAATATCTAAAGGTCTCCCCTGCCAGTAAAAGAATCATCCAGAAAGTGGAGGAGAACAAATTCGTCGGGCTGGAACTGGAGAAAAATTACTTATGGATTACCTTTGAGAGCAAGGATGAGAAGAAAACTGGAACCTTTTTAAAGAACGTAAGGGAAAAGTTGAGGTAACCAATTGACTAAAAAAGAAAAAATATCTTTCACCCGGCGTGATTTTCTAAAAGGGACCACATTCACCACCTTGGGAGTAGCCTTGGGATTGTTACCTCTTGAGGCTTTGTCTTCAGAAGAGGAGAAAAAGGAAAGAGTGGTTCTGGTCCGGGATAAAGATGTTCTGAATCAAGATTTGAATCTGGATAAAAATCTTCTTTCAATGATGCTCGATTCTGGGATAGCAAATTTAGGCGGTGAAGAAGATGCCTTAAAGGTCTGGAAAAAGCTTTTTAACTCCAAGGATACAGTGGGAATTAAGATAAATGTTATGATGACTCCAACCCATAAGGAGTTGATCGAGCTTATCGTTCAGAATCTTATAAAATCAGGGGTGGAGGATAAAAATATCTATATCTGGGACAGGGATAGAGTGGGCATAGGTTTTGCGGAGATGCATTCCCGGCCAAGAAGTTTTGGATATGAGAAAGACCATCTGAGTAAGGTTATAAAGAAATGCACTGCTTTAATCAACGTTCCGGGAATGAAAAGCCACTGGCTTTCTGGGGCAGCCTTTTCCATCAAGAACTGGGCTGGAGCAGTTGACAATGCAGTCGAATATCATACCGAGGACTGCTGTTCCTCCTTTGGAGCTTTGTGCGCCAATCCGGAGATAAAATCAAAATGCAGGCTTATTATTCTGGATGGTCTAAGACCCTTGTTCAACGGAGGACCTCAGGTTGACCCCAAGTATCTGTGGAATTACAACGCTTTAATCTTAGGGCACGACCATGTGGCAGTCGACACAGTGGCTCTGAAAATCATCCAGAACAAAAGGGATGAGTACAAAAAAGGGAAATGGATTCTAAGTCCACCTCCTCTTCATATACCTTTAGCTGATACCAGATATAAGGCTGGGACGAGCGATCTAAATAAAATCGAGTTGATCAAATCAGGCTGGCAGGAAGGAATTCTTTTCCGATAAACGGATCCGTAGGATATGAGAAGAAGAGATTTCATCAAAAGCTCTTTGGGTTTGGGAGCGGCATTAAGTTTTTCATCTTTTATCCCGCTTGAATCTTTTGGAGAAAAACTCCAGAAAGTCACTACCCCAGATTTAGCTGTAGCCACAGGAGGTGCTCCTGGGCCTATGGTGAGAAAAACCATAGAGCTTTTGGGCGGGATGAAAAATTTCGTGTCCACAGGAGATGTTGTGGTGGTTAAGCCCAACATCGGATGGGACAGGAAGCCTGAACTGGCAGCTAATACCAATCCTGAGATTGTCTCTGAGGTGATTAAGATGTGTTATGAGGCTGGAGCAAAGAAGGTAAAAGTCTTTGACCGATCCTGCAATACAGCCCAGAGATGCTATGAGAGTAGCGGGATTAAAAAAGCAGCTACCCAGGCCGGGGCTGAAGTGAGTTATGTTTTAGATGCCGCCTTTAAAGAGACTAAGTTCCCGCAGGGAGTGGTCTTGAAATCCTGGCCGGTCTATAAACCAGCTATGGAATGTGATGTTTTGATTAACATACCGATTGCCAAACATCATGGCTTATCCCGGCTGACTTTGGGAATGAAAAACCTGATGGGAGTTCTGGGTGGGGACAGGGGAATTATCCACCAGAACATAGATGAGAAATTAGCTGACATTACCAATTTCATAAAGCCGAAACTAACCATCCTGGATGCTTATCGCATCCTGACAAACAACGGTCCTACTGGTGGAAATCCCAAGGATGTCAAATTGACTAAAACGATTATCGCCGGTAAAAACATCACCTCGGTTGATGCTTATGGCACCACCCTTTTTGGTTTGAAGCCAGCGGATTTGCCCTGTATTGTCTTAGGGAATAAATTCGGCTTGGGTGAGATCGATTTGAGCAAGCTTTTGATTGAGAGATATAGCTTTGCTTCTTAAAGAAGCGTAGGGGTGGAGCTTGTTGAGCTTTGTGAAATCCTGCTTAGTCCACCTTGGGCTTTTCGCGAAAACCGAATTGCCAATAGCGAATTATAGAGGAGAATTTGATTGAAGACTTTCAGGCGAATCTCACAAATTATCTTCCTGATTTTTTTCTTCTACCTGTTCTTAAGGGCAAGCTTTCCTTTATCTTTAAAAATCCCGGTTGACCTTTACTTAAGAGCCGATCCGCTGATTGCCATCTCCTCGATGTTATCGGATAAAGTCATCATCAGCACTTTTATCTTCTCCCTTTTTTTCGTTCTTCTGACCATACCCTTAGGCAGGGTTTTCTGCGGCTGGGTCTGCCCCTTAGGAACAAGTTTAGACATCTTCAGCCATGTTTTCAAGAATAAAACCGGAAAAAGTTTTAAAAAGCTTTTATCCCTAAAATATTATATACTGATTTTCCTTTTAGTAGGAGCGATTTTTTCCTCTCAGCTCATCTGGTTTTTAGATCCCATTGCTTTATTTAACCGTTCTTTGATAGTTTCCCTTTTCCCCATCCTTACCGGTTTTTTTACTCTAATCCTTAATCTTTTATTTCAATTCACCTTTCTTCAAGGTTGGCTAAGTAAACTTCAGCTCTTGCTTTCATCTACCGTTTTACCTGTCCAAGTCAACTTCTACAGGATGTCTTCCCTCTTTTTAGTTATAATTCTGACTATTTTCTTTTTGGAATTTGTCTCCAGAAGGTTCTGGTGCAGAAATCTGTGCCCTCTGGGCGCGCTATATGCTTTTTTATCCAAGTTCCAGATTTTGAAAAGGAGAGTAACTGAAAATTGCACCGATTGTGATATCTGTAAAGACCTTTGCAAGATGGATGCGATTGAAAAAGATTTCAAAAAGACTCTGGACAGGGAATGTGTCCTGTGCTACGATTGTGTTAAAGATTGCCCTGCAAATGTTACCAGGATAAACTTTAAAGGAAAATTTAAACCCCAGGGATTTGATCTTACTCGCAGAAAAGTCTTGGCCTCAACTGCTTTAGGCATGGTTTCAGTTGGTCTTCTAAAAACGGGTTTCAAAGATAGAAATCTGAAAACTGGTTTAATCAGGCCTCCGGGCTCAAGGGTTGAACATGAATTCTTAAGCCGGTGTATCCGCTGTCATGAATGTATAAAAGTCTGCTCCACTTCGGGAAATTTTCTGCAGCCCGCATTTCTGGAGGGTGGATTAGAGGCTTTCTGGACACCGGTTGGGTATGCCCGAACTGGCTATTGCGAATATAACTGTGTTATGTGCACCCAGGTCTGCCCCACCCAGGCGATTCATCCTTTAGATGAGGCAACTAAGAAGAAAACCGTCATCGGTCTGGCTTTTATCGACCGGAGTAAATGTATCCCCTGGTATAAAAACATAAACTGTTTGGTTTGTGAAGAGCACTGCCCGGTTCCGGATAAGGCGATCGTCTTGAAAGAGGAAGAAGTGATTCATTATGATGGGACTTTGAAGAAGGTCAAAAGACCCTATGTGGTGGAAGATTTATGCATCGGGTGTGGAATCTGCGAGACCAAATGCCCGGTTGAAGGGAAATCCGCAATTATTATCACACCACAGGGGGAACAGAGGTGGAAAGGGTAAAACAAAGATTAAGGGTTTAAGGGTTCAAAGGTTCAAGGGACAAAAAAACACGAAAAGGCGGAGTTTGTCTCCGCCCTTTTATGTTTTCGGAAAGAGTTCTGAGAACAATCAAAAAATCTTCAGAGATAAAGTAGAAAGATTGCTTCGCCCCCTACAAGGGCTCGCAATGACTGATAAAGGCAAATTGGGCGAGGAAACCTCGTCCCTACCGTCAAATGCTCCAGAGGTAAGTTGCTTTCAGCATCAGCACCCTGTTTTTTAGCCAGAATCTGCCAGCCGAGTTATCCCTCTGCTCATTATAAGCTAAATATAGATAGCTTCCCGGACGGTAATTATATCCTACCAGAAAGTTGACCTGATGTTGATGGGAGTCTAAATTCGATTCAAAAAAGATGCGGGTGAAGATATCCTTGGTAATCTGATACTTTACCCAGTTGTCGATGATCCAGATATTATAAATTCTGTCCTTGAAATCATTTTGATACTGGCTCTGGTGACTGACGTTAGTCTCCAGCTCTAAGTTCACCAGGGGTTTCACAATCGCCCAGAGGGAGAAAGACCTATAAGTTCCTGGCTCGGTCCGGGTGTAGTTGTCCTTGTAAACGTATGTCTCGCCCTGATTGAAGCTGAACCCCCCATCTAAAAAACCGTAGGATGAGCGGTTAAAGTTTATATAGAAGAAATCGTTCTCATAAATTTGGTCACTCCATATCAGACCGCTATCTCCGACCACCTGGGGTCTCTCCTTTTCCCTGCCAAAGCCAAAGGACAGAAAAACATTCTTCACGAAGCTCAGATTTATCTCCGGAATTATGCCCTGATAAGTCATAGTTCCAGAGTGATTGGAAGTATAGTAGATGCCGGCTCCCGGATTGACAGTCTTCAGGCCAAACCCCTTGGGCCTGAATTGGTAGGCAAACCAGGATTCGAATTCCCTATAATCGGTCCGCCGTATGTAACCCGTCTTAGGCATAAAGTTTCTCTCGACGTCATTATATTCCAGCCTGAAGTTAAAACCCTTGTCAGGCCAGCGTTCAAATTCCAGATAGTAAGCCCAGTCGTCAGTTTCCACCCCTTTATTGAAAACCTTTGCCCCGCCCAGGGTTAAAGTGTAAATGTTTTTAAACGGGAAATAACCGCCTAAATTAATAGCCCGGCTGTAATCATCCTTTGTATCCAGACTCGTTCCCATAAAAGCGATGTGTCCAAGCTTAAATACATCTCTCTTTAATTTAAATACGTGAAATCGTTTATCCGGAGCCTCCGGGACCTCATCCACTGCCTGAATAAGACCGATGGTATATTTATCGATTTTGCCGGTAAGCTTTAGTCCTTCTATTGGATCGACAATCCTTCGACTGTAAAAGAGATTAAGTCGAGATCCAAATATATCTGACCTCTCCAGGAAAAAGGGCCTTTTCTCGCGGAAATAGGTCTCATAAGGTGAAAGGTTTATCTGGTCCTGGTCAGATTCTATCTGTCCGAAATCAGGATTAAGAGTAAAATCCAGAGTGAGATTAGAAGTCAATCCGTATTTCACATCCAAACCGCTGTCGAATTTATTCTTTTCTCTTGTTTCTATTTTTTTCTCTGACCTGAACGTAGAGTAGGGAAGGAATTCAAAATGATACCCTCTTTTGATATCTTTTAATCCGGTTAATTTAGCCGAATGATCCAGCATCGGGTCCTCCCTAGGGAATTTAGTATAGAAAATCTGCTCCCCTTTTCTGCGGATCAACCTGAGCAAATTTATGCCCCAGGTTTGCTCTTTCTGGGTTGAGAAACGCAGGGATTTAAAAGGGATAGCCATCTCACCGGTCCAGCCATCCGCAGTTCTGTTACCGTTTGAATGCCAGATCGCATCCCAGGTTTCGTCCTGGCCATTACCATCACCGACAAAATCCCCCTGAATACCATAGGGGTTCAAAGCAAACCAGTATGAAAACCTTTTATCATTGAAAGTGTCCAGGATAACACAGACCACGTCGTCATTCGAGGCATAATCCCGGCGGGCGATATGAGCAGTTACCTTCTTGGGCTCTGAGTCATAGCAGTAAAAAGCGATATAGAGGTTATTCTCATCATAGCACATCCAGACAGAAGTCTTTTCCGTAGGCGCTTCACCGTTTTTGGGATCAAACTGCACAAAATCAGACAGCTCCTGACACTCCTTCCAGCAGGGATCATCCAATTTCCCATCGATTTTAGGCGGGTTGGAAGTTTGGTGAATCTGGATGGTTTTGACTAATGTGGTATCCTCCCCTTTTGTGCTTTGAGCAAAAAAAATAGCCTGGGATAAGGTTAAGCCCAGGATAAAAAGTAAACAAATCGCCAAAACTCTTCTCAAGTCTCCTCCAGGCACGCTGCCTTTCAATATAACTATTCTTTATACGGCTGGAAAGGATTTTGAGTTTCAAAAAAAATTTATGAAAAATGAGGTGTGTAGATACGCATAGCGATGCGTCTCTACTAAACTGAGCGGTACTAATTCGAATCAGTCCGTGGGGACGGAATCCGCTTCAGGTGGATTCTGTCCCTACGAAAATCAGTACTTCTTCCTTCTCTCGATGATATATTTCGACCCGGGAAGGGATTTGGTGTATTTTTTCAGGTCGTTGAGCATATGGAAGATCTCGCCAATATGCTTGAACATCCGGTTCTTGTTTATTACGACTGAGATGGAAAGGGTCAGGATGGGGAAACGCTCTAATTGCCCTCTTCTATTCTTGGTGACGATATAACCTCGCTTTAAATCCTTAGCTTTATAACCGGATATAATCTTTTTATCGAAAGTCCGCACTACCTCAGAACAGACCTTATCCACCTTATCTGCCGGGATAATGAAGATGAAATCATCCCCTCCGATGTGCCCTACAAATCCATCCCTGCAATTTTTATAGACTACCTCCCTCATAATCTGGGAACTCAAGAGAATGAGCTTGTCTCCATACAGATAACCGTAATAGTCGTTATAGGCTTTGAAATCGTCTAAATCCGCATAACACAATGCGAACTCCTCACCCCGATGGATCCTTTGATTAACCTCATTTTCAATTATGCTGGTTCCGGGTAGCCGGGTAGTAGGATTCACCCCCAGATCCCGTCTGCTTCTCCGCACTATCATTTTCAGTTTGGCTGGGAAAAGGTCTTTCTGCCACTCACCGAAAAGAAACTCATCTGCTCCTCTGCCTAACCCCTTTATGACTGTTTTCTTGTCCGGATGAGGATGGTACAAAACCAGAGGAACTAAGGAAAGGTTGGCGTCTTTCTTGAGTTTTTCGACAAGCTGAATCTCTTTGTCAAAATCGCCTTTACCGCAGATGAACACAAGATCCATTAAATGTCGATCCAGATGTTTGAATAACTCCGAGCCGACATCAAAACCAATCAGTCTCACCTTCTGGGGACGAAAACTCTCCCTTAGAATCTTCTTAATCCTGATCCCCTTTTCGTATACAGCCAGGTTCAGCATTTAACTTCCCACCCTCCTCTATTTGGACGGTTTCTCCCTGGGATGATAGCTCCGGTGTTCCTGTTTTATGAAATCGCGGTCGATATGGGTATAGACCTGCGTAGTAGATATATCGGCATGTCCTAACATCTCCTGCACTGCCCTTAAATCTGCTCCGCCCTCTAAAAGATGGGTGGCAAACGAATGCCGGATAGTATGCGGGGTCACCTTTTTCTTAATCCCGGCTTGATCTATATAGTTTTTTATGATCTTCCAGGCACCCATCCGGGTCAACTTTTTGCCCCAGCGGTTAAGGAACATTATATCTTCTGAATCAGATTTAACCAAATAGCGTCTCGAACGTTTTAAATATAGCCTGATAGCTTTAATCGCTTTCTTGCCAATGGGCACAAATCTTTCCTTATTACCCTTGCCTATTATCCTGACCCAGCCAACCTGAGGGAGAAAATTCTTTGTGGTAAAGTTGATCATCTCAGAAATTCGCACCCCTGTGGCATAAAGAAACTCCAGAATAGCCTTGTCTCTCCATGCAAGATATTTTTTGGTGTATGGCAGGTTTAGAAGTTTTTTCATCTCGTCTACAGTTAAAGCCCCAGGTAATTTCCTACCCAGTTTTGGAGAATCGACCAACTCGGCGGGGTTGGAATCAGCGTAATCCTCATTTAAAAGATATTTATGAAATGTGCGGATGGCTGAAAGATGCCGAGCCCTGGAGGCAGATTTCAGTCCCTGTCCACGGAGATCATGTATGAATCCGCTTATATTTTCTGAGGTAACTGCATTGAGGTCAGAAATTTTTTGCTTTGTCAGATACACGAAATATTTCTTCAGATCATAGTTGTAACTTTCTAAAGTATTCCAGGATAAACCTCTTGCCAGGCGCTGGTAATGCAGGAAATCATCCAGTTTTTTCTCTATTTCCAAGCTGTGTCGCTCCTCTCTTCCCTGAACGAAGACGTACGCGGTGCGTCTCTACGTTTGTATGTAGGGGCGTATTGCAATACGCCCCTACGCTTCCAGAACTTTTATGATAATCATAGTCAGGTCGTCTTCTTTGGACTCAGTCCCAGTGAAACTCCTGACCTCCTGATAGATTTTGTCCTGTAATTCCCTGGCTTTTAAGCCGGGGTTATCTGAAAGTATTTTCTCTAATCTTTTTGTGCCAAACTCCTCGTCTGACTCGTTCTTGGCTTCGGTTACTCCATCAGTGTAAAATAAAATAACGTCCCCGGGCTTTAGATTCAAAACCCTTTCTTTATACTCTGAATTCTGAATTACCCCTAAGGCTAACCCCCCCTCGGTTAGATGCCGGATCTTTCCTTCCTTTTTTCTTAAAATCGGTGGATTATGTCCGGCATTGGAGAAGGTGAAGACTTTATTCTTGATGTCCAGCACCCCGTAGACTGCGGTAACATAGTTTTCCCTTTCTAAGCTTTCGTATAGAAGGTTATTCACCTTGAAACAGATAGTCCGGATAGCATAATTGTTCCTTATCTCCGCTTTCAAACTCGCCCTGAAAGATGCCATGATCAAAGCCGCAGGTATCCCCTTGCCAGCCACGTCTCCGATAGCTATTCCGATCTGGTTTTCGACGATGGGGATGAAATCGTAATAATCGCCTCCCACCTGCTCAGAGGGGATATTTATGCCGGAGATATCAAAACCGGGTAAATTCGGATCTTCTGCCGGAAGGAAGCTCTGCTGAATGTTGCGAGCGATTAAAAGTTCTTCTTCCAGTTTCTTCTTTACTATAATCTCTTTATGCAGCCTGGTCCTCTCGATTGCCACTGCACAATGGCTGGCAAAAGCAGTTAAAAGGTTAAGGTCGTCCAAATCATAAGCATTCACCTGATCGCTTTCTAAATTGAAAACCCCGGTTATCCGCCTATCGGTCATAATCGGCGCCAGTACCTCAGATTTTGTCTCGTGCCGGGCTTTGATATATCTCGGATCTTTTTCCACATCCGGAACAATAACTGTTTCCTTATTCTGTGCTACCCATCCCACCAGACCCTGACCTAACTTTAACCTTAAATCCGGCTCAATCGCTGGGTCAAATCCCCTGGTCTTGATCTCACCTACTTCCTGTTTTTTTCTATCTATTAAGAATATGGCAGCCGCATCATATCTGACCAGCCTTTTTAACGAATCCAGGATTAGACCCAGGACCTCATCTAAATCCAGGGAAGAGGAGATCAGTCTATCCATATCTAAGAGAATCTCTTTTTCCAGGCTTTCCTTTCTGGCTTTCCGGTAAAGGTAAGAATTATCTAAAGCGATTGCTACCTGATCTGCTAAAGAGGAGAAAATCTTCAAATCCTCCTCAGTAAACTCCTTGCCATCAAGCTTGTTCATAGCCACCATCACGCCCAAAAGGCTTCCTCTTCGCAAAACCGGAACGCAGATGATGGAATCTATCCTGAACCCGATTTTTTCTTCTAACTCCGGTGAAAAACGAGGATCCTGTCGAGCCTGGTTAGCTATTACCGGCTCTTGATTCTGCGCCACCCATCCAGCTATCCCCTGGCCTAATTTCAAGCGCAGCTCTTTCCTCTCCTCTTTTTTCTCGCCCGAATAAAGGTAAAGGTTAAGCTCCTGAGCTTTTCTGTCAAAGAGGGAGATAGAGCTGAATGAGGCTTCCATGGCTTTGGTGATCGACTCTAAGATTATATCTAAAAGCTCTTTTAAATCCAGAGTTGAGTTCAGAAGCTTGGAAGTCTCCATGAAAACGCATCTTTCCGGATGGTAGATTATTTTTTCTTCAATTTTTTCTTTTTCCATATTTTCCTTTTTTTTTAACCCTTCTAAAATGAATCGGAAATTCAAGGTAACTTATTTAATACGATTTTATCTGTCAATCTATTTTTGGGGAAATGGGTTAACTTATTGATTGACAATTAAACAATTTCTGAATTTATTGAGGGTGACCAATACACTCTAAAAAAGGGTTATGCTGGGTAAAATAATTTTACAGTCCGAACTCACCCTGAATCCCTCTCTTAGAAAGAGAGGGACTTATGTCCCCCTTCTCTTCTTAAGAGAAGGGGCCAGGGGATGAGTTCGATAACTGAACGTAATACGTTATGCTGGGCAAGACCATTTCACATTACAAGATTTTAGAAAAGTTAGGTGAAGGGGGTATGGGTGTGGTGTATAAAGCCCAGGATATTAAGCTTGACCGGCTTTTAGCTTTGAAGTTTCTCCCGCCTCATCTTGTCGCCAGCGAAGCTGAAAAAGCCCGCTTTTTACAGGAAGCGAAGTCTGCCTCTGCTCTGAATCACCCCAATGTCTGCGTTATTCACGATATTCAGGAATATGAGGGTCAGCAGTTCATTGTGATGGAATATGTCGATGGTGCAACCTTGAGAAAGAAATTCGAGAGCAAACCTCTAACTGTGAATGAAGCAATCTCCTATGCCATCCAGATTGGCGAGGCATTAAAGGAAGCACATAGCCAGGGGATAGTCCATCGGGATGTTAAATCTGATAACATAATGATCAATTCCAAGAACCAGGTCAAGGTGATGGATTTTGGCTTGGCAAAGCTAAAGGGTTCTCTTAAGCTTACCAAAACCTCCAGCACAGTTGGCACTCTTGCCTATATGTCGCCGGAGCAGATCCAGGGAGGGGAGGTTGATGTAAGGTCTGATATTTTCTCCTTTGGCATTGTGCTTTACGAGATGCTCGCTGGTCAACTTCCCTTCCGTGGAGAGCATGAGGCGGCAATGATGTACTCGATAGTCAATGAGGAACCGGAACCGATACAGAAGTATTTGCCCGATGCACCTTCTGATTTGGTTCACATTTTCAATCGTTTGCTGGAGAAAACTCCTGACGACCGATATCAATCAATGGCTGACGTGGTCATCGAGCTGCGCAGGCTGAAGCGAGATACATCCCGCGTGCACCGTGTGCCGGAAGCGACTATGAGTCAACCGTTGCCGACAGAGCCAAAAAACAGTCCTCGACCGCGTTTTTTCCGAAAAAACCTGATCTGGCTGGTTGGATTAGCGGTTTTGGTCATCGGGGCAGTTGTTGTGATTTATTTGCTGCATCCATTTAAAGCCTCAAAATCGGTGGTCAAGCGAGTGATTGTAGTACCGTTCGAGAACAAAACCGGAGACCCGTCGCTTAATTCTCTGGGACGGATGGTTGCAGACTGGACCACCCAGAGTCTTTTGCAGACAGGCTTAGCTGAAGTTGTTCCGCCGGAAAAAGTACCTGAGCTTGAAAAACTCAAAAATGTTCGCTCCATCGCCAAAGCAACCGGCGCAAGCACGATTGTTATGGGCTCCTATTACAAGTTAGGTGATACCATCCAGTTTCAGGCGAAAATCCTGGACGCCAATGAGAAGCTTCTTGTGGCAATTGATCCTGTATCCTCACCTGTCGCGAAAACCATGGACGGAGTTGAAGCTGTACGCCAGCGGGTGCTGGGTGCCCTTGCCATGGTGCTGGATAAACGCTTGGAAGGATGGGTTAAGTTGGGATCGAAGCCTCCAAGTTACGAGGCGTATCAACAGTATATGCAGGGATTCGACCTCTTCTTAAAACAGTTCGACTATCCCGGAGCAATCGAATACTTCAAGCGGGCTTACGCCATAGATACATCTTTTATACAACCGCTGTACTTTACTTGTGCTGCATACGCGAACCTCGGGCAATTGGCACAAGTAGATTCCCTGGTGCGATTTCTTAATCTGCGCCGTGCTCAACTCACTCCTCTTCAACAATTAGGGCTCGACAGGATTAGCAGTTGGGTTTCAGGTGATCGGATGAAATCCCTGAACGCCACGCGAGAGGCAGTCAAGATCGCGCCTGGATTTGTCTATGCTTATGACTGGGGTTATGATGCATTTCTGGTAAATCGCCCTAAGGAGGCCATCGAGGCATTCAAGATGGCTGACCAGGAACAACAATGGATTCCTTATTGGAATTACTTCACCGCCTCGTATCACGTTTTAGGGGAGCACAAAAAAGAGCTCGAAATCGCCAGGCAGAGCCGGAAACGATATCCGACCTCCCTCTATACCTTGGGTTATGAAATCCGGGCTTTTGCTGCCATGGGAAAGATGGAGGAAATCAAAAAACTTCTGGAGGAGAGTTTAACATTCCCTAAACTAGCCACATACGATCCGGGAGGCCTCATGCGAAGGGTCGCGGAAGAATTGCGGGCTCATGGGTATAGAGACGTTGCCATGACAATTTTTGACCAGGCAATTCAATGGTACAGAAGCAGACCGGCTGAGGAGATGGATTCCCTCCGCCGCTACGACTATGGCCTTACACTGTATGACTCTCGGCGATGGGAGGAGGCGAAGAGCATTTTCGAGGAGCTTGCTAAGAAGTCGCCTGACAACATTGAGTATCAAGGGTATCTTGGTTTTATAGCCGCCCGGCAAGGTGACCGGGAAAAAGCGTTGAAAGTCTCCGAATGGCTCAAAAACCTGAAGAAGCCATACCTTTTCGGTGAACATACCTTTTACCGTGCCTGTATTGCGGCAATTCTGGGAGAGAAGGATCAAGCTGTAACACTCCTGAAGGATAGCTTCTTGCAGGGATTCACTTATAGTCTCGATATTCATAGAGATTTCGATTTTGAATCGTTGTGGGATTACCCGCCGTTTAAGGAGCTGTTGAAGCCGAAAGGGTGAAGGATTGAATCATTGAACATTGCGAACTCACCCTAAATCCCTCTCTTAGAAAGAGAGGGACTCAATTGCCCCTTCTCTTTTTAAGAGAAGGGGCAAGGGGATGAGTTCAGAAACGCCCATTGGGCAGCCCCTTTCCCCTTGTGGGAAAGGGATAGAGAGAGGGTATAGAGAAGTAATGAGTTCACCCTCCCCTTATTCCCCTCCCGTCGAGGGAGGGGCGGATTGTAGTTGCTCAATTCATTGGGCTTTTTTTAGCTCGATAAATCGAGCAACTACAAAAAAATACCGGGAGGGGACCCCGCAGAGCGGGATTTCGCAATGCTCAACAAGCCCCTCCCCTACAGCCCTGTTAAAACTTATGTTCTGAAAAGGACCTGCTCTCTTTCAAAAAGTCGGCGGGTTATAAAGATCGCTATCAAGGCATAAATGGTGGTGCTCAGGAAGATCAGCCCGATAAACCCCCAGTGATAAGTTCCCAGAAGAACCTCTTTTAAAACCAGGCTCGTATTTATGACCGGAATAAAAGCCAGCCTGGCTGATAACTCAAATCCGGGTAAAAAAGAGACCATAGCCGGCAGGATAATGACGATAAGCAGAGGCGAAAGATAACTCTGAGCCTCTTTGTAAGACTTGGCAAAAAGCGAAAGGGAAAGCAGAATCGAGCTTGCCAGACAGCAATAGGGAATCATAAGTAAAAACAGGATTAAAATGGAAAGAGGATTGACGGAGAAAACCGCTCCTTTACCCATCTCCTCGAACCTGGTAAAACTGCTTCCCGCGGTAATGACCATGCTGCCAGTAGATACGATGGAGGTGATCAAGGAAGCAGTGAATACTGCTAAGAACTTACCTGAGGTAATCTCCCCTCGAGAAGCAGGTGAAACCAGAAGAGTTTCCATTGTGCCTCTTTCCTTTTCCCCGGCTGTCAAATCGATTGCCGGATACATCGCACCGGTAAGAGCCATTATCATTATCATATAAGGCAAAAACATTGCCAGGAAGAATCCTCCCATCTTCTCCTTAGGAGCCAGGTTTTCCTTCTGAACCTTCACCGGATGAAGCAATGACCTATCTACCTTTTTGACTTTCAACCTTTCTGTGACCACGCTGTCCTGAAAAGCTTTGAAAAGATTATCCAGCTTGCCTGAAGCCATTTCAGAGCGGATCTCTGCCGCATCGTAGTAGATTTTAATCTGAGCCGAGTCTCCTGCATCGATCTTTTTCTCGAAATCTGTGGAGAACTCCAATGCGGCTGTGATCTTTTTGTCCTTTAGAGCTGTCTGGTAATCACTCTCCGGAACAATTTCAAAGGATTTGTCCACCTTTAACTGGGAGAACAAAGCTGGAGCATTATCTCCGCCAATAACCACAATCGGGTTTACCCTTTTAGCCGCTTGTTTAGTCATCTTTATCATTAAAGAGCTCATACCGAATATCAGAATCGGAAAAAGGAGGATAGGAACCAAAATCATAGAGATCAGGGTTCTCCTGTCCCTGAGCATATCCTTCATCTCTTTGAAATAGATGATTTTTACCTTTTTAGAATTCATGCTCTTCCCCTACTAATTTGACGAAGATCTCATCTAAGTTTTTCAGTCTGACTGTATCCCGGAGTTTTTCCAAAGTGCCCACTGCTAAGATTTTCCCTTGGTGAATGACCGCTATCTCATCGCAGAGCTTCTCTGCCTCATACATTATGTGAGTGGAGAAAAGAACGCATTTATCCTCTTCTTTTGCCTTCCGGATGAATTGGATGATGTTTCTGGAGGTGATCACATCCAGTCCTAAGGTGGGCTCATCCAGGATCAATATCTTTGGATTATGGATGATGGTTCGGGCTAAAGATACCTTTTGCTTCATACCGGAGGAGAGCTTATCCACCCTCCGGTCCCTGAAACTCTCCATATTGAAGATCCTGAAAAGCTCATCTGTCCTTTGCTGGATCAAGTCTTCATCTAACCCGTTTAATCTGGCAAAATAGGTAACTGTTTCCTGGGCGGTCAGCCGGGGATAAAGGGCAGTATCTGAAGAAAGAAAACCGATATTTGCCCTTACCTTCTGAGGGTCTGATATAATATCGAAACCATTGATTTTGGCGGTACCCGAAGTAGGCTTCAAAACTGTGGAAAGGAGCCGCATCAGTGTGGTTTTGCCTGCGCCGTTCAGTCCCAAAAGCCCGAAGATTTTTCCGGGCTGGCATTCGAGATTGACATTATCAACCGCCCTGATCTCTCCCCTTTTTTTATCCTGAAATGTCTTGGACAGGTTGATGGTTTTTATCATTCTCTATATTTGGTTTCGCCAACAGCAGGTTCACGTCTCAGTATTGAGACGACTGATTGCTGTTCAGTTTGTCCTCCCAGGATTGGTCATACACCTCTCCTTTGGCCGTGGAATGAGCTAACCTGTAAACGCCGTATCCCTGCTCATCTACGAAGATGAAATAAACCCCACCCTGGATGTGGTCATAATACCATTTCTCCCACGCCTTTGCGGACATAGACAGGGGGTACCTTTCGATATTATCCGGCTCTCCATATATTATGTAGACCTTTCCCATGTCGGTTTTCCATCCGTCTTTTTTCCAGGCATCCCTTCCTTCTTCGGTGGTGGAGTATCGACGCTGAGCCTCCTCCCATCTCTTGTAATATTCAATCTTGAACTCGTTTTCAGGGGTTGAGGGGTCCGGGTCTTTTCTCTTCCAGAATTCAGTTATGAACTGTCTTTTGCCGGTCAAATTAAGCTGGTCGTACATCCTCAATTCATCCTTGCTGGCGATATAAGTGAGCATTTTTCTTAGATTTTTAGCTTCCTCTTCGGTCCCAGGCTCTCCTGCTGCTTCCAGCATTGGCGAAGCCAGGACCTGAAAAGGTTTGGTTTTTTTAGTCTCCTCTCCAGAGGCAAGGTCTTTAGCCGATACCTGAAGGAAATAGTTGCCTGGCAGAAGCGAACCTACATTCAGAGCGCTGACCACTACTGAAGTATTTCCCGGCTTAGTATGTATCATTGAGCCATAATCTTTGGGATTTGAGCTGTTAGAATCCAAGACTGAAAAGCTCAAGGAATATCCCTTCTTGTTGCCCTCTGAATCGAATCTGAGGTTATAGACCTCTGCATACAAATAAAGTAACCCCTGTTTCGCGATATATTCCCGCCTGGGGTTAGGGAATACTTTCATCCCTGACTTGTTGAATTTTACCTCAGTGGTGTCCTCTTTTAAATCCAGAGCTAACTGGATATCGCTAAGCTGCAAGGAATCGGTTTTGAAATCAGGGATAAAAAGCTGAGCTTTTTTTATCCCAGCCTTATTGGAATTGAGGTCTAAAGTCTTTAGCTCTAAAGAATAAGTCCCGGCTGGCAGTGTATCGCCCAGGACATCTATCAACTGGGCATCCGAGCTTAAGACTTTCGCCGTGTCCTCGACCAGGTTTCCTATCTGCCAGCTTTTCTCTTTGACTGTGCCACCCTTCTGATCTTTTAAGGTAAGTTCGAGGGATATGACTGCTCCGAACCCTTTAGGTTGCTGCAGATATTCCAGCTCTTTCTGCTCCAGGGAATAATAGATTTCCAGATAGCTTTTGTCTATGTCCGGCAGATACTTGAAAACCGCATAATCTAAATCTATCCTTAGCGAATCAGCAGAGAGAGCCTGCCTCTGAGGGAACCACAGAGCCAGAGCCAGAAATAAGACCCAGGCTAAATCTGCCTTGATTTTTGATTGTTTTTTCATCACTACCTCCGTCCATTAATTTATTTAAAAAAATAAGAGCTTTAAATTCCTTTTTTCATCTCCTGCCATCATAAGGATATCGAAGCTCATATTCTCCATATCCGTTCACATCCACGAACAGGAATTTACGATTAAGGCGATAATAATACCAGACCTGGTAAGCCCGGACGTCCAGTTCAAAGGGGTGCCTGTCTATTTCATCCGGAGGACCAAACTTAACATAGACCAATCCCATATCCGTTTTATACCCCTCCTTATCGTAAATGCCGAAGTGCTCATTGGCATATTTTATCCTTTTATAATATTCCTCCATCAATTCGTTCTCCGGGGTGTCAGGGGTAGGGTCCTTCGATTTCCAGAACTCTCTCCATTTCTTGATCCTTTCCTCTTTTCCTTTGGTCTCCCTCAATTCCTTTAGCTCTTTATCCGAAGCCACGTACCGTAAAAGATCCACTGCCCGGTCCCAATTCGTGTTCACCTGATATAGAGGGGACCATTCTACTTTCAGTTCCTTTTGTGCTTTGGCTCTAAGATTACCCTTCCGGTCAAAAAGTTTAAGCCGAACAGTATAAGTCTGATCTGGCACTGAGCTCAAGTCGATTTTTTTAAAACCATAGAGGGTCTGATCAAAAGCTGGCAAAAGTGCGGCACTGGAGGTATCCTTTAAAATTATGGCTTTATTGCTTCCTTCCAGCTCGTAGCCCAACCGGTAATCTTCTGCTCTACCTGCAGGAAGGATTCCGTAAAGCTCAAAATAGATCCAGAAAAAACCTTCTGGATCTCCAAACAGATCAGATACGCTGGGAACGACTTTTTTACCTCTTTTGACAAATTTGGAGGAGTCCTTGTCTTCCTCTACGCTGCGGGCTAATTCCAAACCGCTGAAGAGCGGTTCATCTATCCTGATCGGAGGTAAGATGACCATCTGCTCAGACTTTGACACCCGATTAGAATTATGGTCATTAAGCCTGAAACTCAGTTTGTACTCCCCGGCTGGTGCGAACAGATCGACCCGGTTTATCAGGAAGGCAGCAGCGGACTGGGTCTCCTGATAGTCAACAACTGCAAATTCTTCCTCATGTGAGCTGGCCGTATACTGTTTACCCTTATTAAAAAGGACCAACTCTATCTCATAGCTTGCTTTGAACTTGTCCTGATCCTTTACAAAGGTCATTTTGTTATTGAAGATTTTGTAGTAGACCTCTAACCTCCAGCTATTTCCTTCGCTGAAATAGGCGTAATCCACGAAGACGTCCTGCCCCTCAGGCTCTTCCTGATATCCGAAATCAGTTTGCGAAAGGGCTAACGGGAGAAAAAATAAAAACACCGCTGGTAAGAGAAATACAATTTTTACCTTCATTTTTTTCTTGGCTTATTATAAATAAGTTTTAGGGAAATATCCATAGAAATTTAATCTGGACCTCATATTATAATTACACTTACTTCCCTTTTCCCGTTTGGACTTATGCTTTTATTCGTACCTGAGGGAGATGATGGGATCGACCTTAGCTGCCCGGTATGCCGGATAGATCCCGAAGATCAGCCCTACGCTAACTGCCACTGAGAAGCCTATGATCACCCAGGGTACGGAGACGCTGGCGGGCAAGGGGGTGGTTAAGGCTATAAGCTGGCTCAATAGAAGCCCCACGATTATACCCAGAACCCCTCCTGTCCCGCTTAAGGTCATAGCCTCGATCAGGAACTGCCAGACTATGTCTCTCTTTTTTGCTCCAATCGCTTTTCTTATCCCTATCTCCCTGGTTCTCTCTGTAACTGAGACTAACATTATGTTCATCACTCCCACCCCTCCAACTAACAAGCCGATGGAGGAAATCACCACCATCACTAAATAGATGGCACTGGTGATCTGGTTATAGATATTCATCAGGTCATCCTGAGTGGAGACGGCGAAATCATTCGGTTTATCGGGAGGGACAGCTCTTCTTCTTCTCATCAGTTCAGTTATCTCATCAATCGCCTTAGACATAAGCTCAGGTGATTTAGGCCTGGCAACTAAGAGTAGCTCCTTCTCCTCTGGATAAAGTTCTTTGTAAGTCCAATAAGGTAGAAGAACAAAATTGTTCATGCTTCCACCTAAAAGGTTAGGTCTTTTCTCCATCACTCCTACGACTGTAAACTACTTAGGTGAAAAGTTTGCCCCTCCCATTAATATCTCTTTACCAATCGGGTCTTGAAAAGGAAATAGTTTCTCTTTCACGTCTGGC
>JAUYBY010000058.1 GCA_030692925.1 Candidatus Zixiibacteriota bacterium
GGTCAGGGGACCCGACGGCCACATGAAAAAACCCATCACCTTTTTTTGCTCTTACGCTCCTTGCTACCTGCTACCTGCTCCTTGCTTTTTTACGTTCCAAACAAAAACGAAGCCAGAATATAGTCTGTGATCAAAATCAACACGCTTGCCAGAACCACTGCCCGGGTAGTTGACCTTCCAACTCCTTCTGCACCGCCAGTGGTTTTGAACCCCTGGTAGCAGCCGATAAGTGCGATTATCCCTCCAAAAGTCATCGCTTTAAAAAGCCCTGCCCAGACATCCCGCAGGCGGAAGAAAAGCTTGAGTCCGTTCAGAAAAGTAGAGGCGGAAACATTCAGGAAGGAGACCGAAACCACGAGTCCGCCCAGTATGGCGATTAAATCCGCAAAGACCGTTAGGATCGGTAGCATTATTATGCCGGAGACAAACCTCGGCACAACCAGATATTTAACTGGATCCACTGCCAAAGTCTCCAGAGCGTCTATCTGCTCGGTAACTTTCATTGTGCCAAGTTCAGCCGCAATAGAAGCACCAACCCTTCCTGCTACAACTAAAGCGGTTAAAACCGGCCCCAACTCCATTATTACTGATTTACCCACCGCTGTGCCTAAATATCTCATAGGCACATAGTCAGAGAACATATAAGCCGCCTGAACGCTTGCCACTCCTCCGGTGAAAATAGAGGTCACCAGAATTAAAGGCAGGGAATTGACCCCCATAAAAAGCATCTGCTCAGTAGTCAGGTGAAACCTTTTAAAGGAGCCTGGCAGCTCTAAAAGGATATTCTTGATTAGAATCGCAATCCCGCCCAGGTCTTCAAAAAACAGGGTGGTTTTTCTCCCAACCACCCTGAGGGAATTTTTCATTTTGAACAATTCTGCTTTCTCCTATCCATTCATACCCAGGTCGTATTTTCCTTAAAATGGAGTTTCCCGGTGAAACTCCGGGTCTGCAAACCGGGCATAGTCTTTGATGAAGCTTAAAAACACGCTCCCGGTTGGACCGTTTCGGTGCTTGCTCACGATTATCTCCGCTAAATTTTCGCTGCTCTTTTTTTCACCATAGACTTCAATGGTTTCTATTCCATACACCTCCGGACGATAGACGAACATCACTAAATCCGCATCCTGTTCTATGGCTCCGGATTCTCTTAAATCTGCCAGGTTGGGTCTTCTATCCCCTCCTCTTCTCTCCACTTCTCTGGAAAGCTGGGATAATGCCAGGACCGGCACGTTTAAATCCTTAGCCAGCCCTTTTAAGGCTCTGGAGATGGTGGAGATTTCCTGCTGGCGATTCTCCGAACCTTTCGGACCTTGCATCAGTTGAAGATAATCCAGAATTATTAGCCCTACATTCTCTTTGGCTTTCATCCTTCGAGCTTTAGCCCTCGTCTCCAGGATGCCGATGCTGGGAGTGTCATCTAAGAAGATCCTCGATTCAGAGAGAGGACCTGCCGCAATCGAGAGCTTTTCCCACTCGTGATCCGAGAGCCTGCCGGTCCTCATCCGGTGAGAGGAAATCCTGGCGCGGGAACATAGCATCCGGTTAGCTAACTGGTTTTTTGACATCTCCAGGCTGAAAATTGCCACCGGAACTTTTTGTTCGATTGCCACATACTCAGCAATCGATAAGCTGAGCGAGGTCTTCCCCATAGAAGGTCTTCCAGCCACTACTATTAAATCTGCAGGCTGCAACCCGGCAGTCAGGCTATCCAGGTCCTTAAATCCTGTAGGAATCCCGGTGATCTGCCCCTCCTTCATCTTATCTATTTCCTCAAAGGTATGAGGCAGAATTTCCCCTAAGTGCAAAAACCCAGTTTTTATTCTTTTCTCCGAGATATCGAAGATTTTCTGCTCAGCGCTATCCAGAAGATCATCCACTTCTTCGGTCAAATCATAGCATCTGGTAATTATCTCGGTTGTAGACTGGATCAGCTTTCTTAAAGTCGCCTTTTCTAAAATTATTCTGGAGTGGTATTCGATATTAGCTGAAGTGCCTACGATATCAGTCAAGTCTAAAAGAGCGGCTCTGCCACCGATCTCTTCTAACTGGTTCCTTTTGGATAGCTCCTCAGCTAAGGTAAGCAGGTCAACCGGCTGGTTCCGGTCATATAAAGATACCATCGCGGAGAATAATTTGGCGTGAGCAGGCTTATAAAAACAGCTATCATCGATGACTTCTATTGCTCTGCCAATAGCTTCCCGATCCAGAAGCATCGCGCCTAAGACCGATTGTTCTACCTCTAAAGCCTGAGGCGGTAACTTCTCTGTTCCAATCATTTTCTCGTTCATAATTTTCTTTTGTAGTTGCTCGATTCATCGAGCCAAGTTTAGCTTAACTCTACTGTGTAACTTGCTCAATAAATTGAGCAACTACATTCAATTTAGGTCGTAGGTCATAGGTGGTGGGTGGTAGGGACCCATCACCTACCACTCTAAAGCCTGAGGCGGTAACTTTTCCGTTCCGATCATTTTCTCGTTCATACCTGTCTACTGTCTACTACCTACTGTCTACTTTTTTCATTCTATCATATTCCGCTCTCAGCAGCTTCACATCCTCCCAGGTATCCTTTTTAAACTGGGGGTATCTTAAAAGAGCGGCTGGATGATAGGTAACCAAGAATTTTATACCCTGGTAATCGTGGAATCTTCCTCTGAGCCGGTTCAGGGGTAAATTGGTTTTCAAAAGGGCTTGAGCTGAAATCCTGCCCAGAGCACAGATGAGTTTGGGTTGAATCAGCTTTATCTGCTCTATGAGATAAGGCTCGCACTTTTCGATCTCTTCCGGCAAGGGATCTCTGTTCTCAGGTGGCCGGCATTTTAAGATATTGGCGATGTAAACTTCTTCTCTCTGAAAATTAATTGCTGCCAGAATTTTGTTTAAAAGCTGACCTGCCCTTCCCACAAACGGCTCTCCTTGCAGATCTTCGTCCCTGCCTGGAGCTTCGCCAATGAACATAACCCCAGCTTTACTATCTCCCACACCGAAAACGAAATTAGTTCTGCTTTTATGCAGATGACATTTCTGGCAATCTTTAATCTTGTGATAAAATCCCTTCAGAGGATTTTTACTCGAATCCTTTTTTAATTCTATTTTGAAGTTCGAAGGCAACTTTACTTCCTCCAGACCTAATTCCCTCTGCTGTTTTAGGTATTTTTTGGCTAAGGCAAAAGCCTCAAGCATCTGGTTATATCTATCTTCCATTTTTTAATTTGTAGTCGCTCGATTTATCGAGCCGTCTTTTGTAATTGCTCGATTTATCGAGCTTTGATTTAAATTGCTCAATGAATTGAGCAACTACGGTTAAATTCAGGTGGTAGGAAATAGGTTGTAGGTGGTGGGGTCCCTACCACCTATTACCTACGACCTATCACCTTTTCAAGAGTTTGACCATTCGATCAATTATCTTTTCTGCCAGTTCTTTTTTTGACATCAAAGGCAATCTTTCTGCTTTTCCTTTTCTATCTATCAAAGTAGCCATATTAGTATCAACTTCAAAACCTGCACCTTTGATATTGGGATTATTTACGATGATGATATCCAGATTTTTTTCTTTGAGTTTAGATTTAGCATTTTGGATCTCATCCTCAGTCTCAACCGCAAAACCAACCAGAACTTTCTTCCCTTTTTGCTTTCCCATCTCCCTGAGAATGTCTGGAGTCCGTTTGAGGTTTAAACTCAGCTCAGTTTCTTGCTTTTTTATTTTTCCTGAAGAAACCTTTTCCGGAGTAAAGTCTGAAACCGCGGCTGTCATAATCAGGGCATCAGATTTAGCGAAGTGCTTTTTAACTGCTTTATACATCTCATCAGCAGTTCTGACTTTGACTAAGTTTATCCCTGAGGAACAGTTCAAATCAGAAGGTCCGCTGATTAAGGTCACCTTTGCACCTCTTTTAAAAGCCTCCTCTGCCACTGCATAACCCATCCTCCCCGTAGAACGGTTGGACAGAAATCTCACCGCATCAATCGGCTCCTCAGTTCTGGAGGCAGTTACCAGAATTGACTTTCCAGTTAGGTCTTTTTTTACGATTAATAATTTTATGACCTCATTTTGAATCTCCTCTGGCTCAGCCATCCTTCCTTTGCCTACATCACCACAGGCTAAGTCGCCTACTCCCGGCTCTATGAACCTGTACCCCAATTTCCTGAGCTTTTCTATATTTTGCTGGCAGATCGGATTTTCGTACATATTCACATTCATAGCTGGGGCAAAAACCACAAGCGCTTTGGTCGAGCTTATGACTGTTGTAAGTATGTCATCTGCGATTCCGCAGGAGATCTTCCCGATCAGATTGTAAGTAGCCGGAGCCACTAAAACCAGGTCCGCCCATTGGGCTAAACTGATGTGCCTGGTTCCCACCATCCGGCGCTCCGGGAACATCTCGGTGATGACTTCTTTTTCAGACAGACATTCCATAGTCAGAGGGGTGATGAATTTCATTCCCGACTGGGTCATTATCACCTGAACTTCTGCGCCAGATTTTTTCAAGCGCCTGCAAAGCTCAGCCGATTTGTAAGCCGCAATCCCCCCCGTAATGCCTAGAATAATCTTTTTGCCCTTTAGCATTTTTAAAACTCTTATTTTTTTCCTTGAGAGGTTTTGTCGGGTAGCTTTCGCAACCAGACCTACTCTATCTTAATGGAGGTCTGAAGACCTCCGCTACATTTATCTTTTTTTCCTTTCCTCTTTTTAACCTTTGAACCCTTGAGCCTTTGAGCTTTTGAACCTTTTTATATCCTTTCCTGGTCCGTCCACAAAAAATCGGCAGATCGTTCTCTGATATTGTTATCAGAAAACAAAAGGACATTAGCCAGATTCTTGAGTGTCTGAATTTCTATCTTTTGCTTTCCCAGAGCCAGGGATTTCTGGATTAGGACCTCTATCTCCTTTCCGTCTAAGACCCCCAATTCCTCCATCTGATATAAAAATCCATAGCTTTCCGGAGTGAAATTTTCATCCTTAAAACCTTTAAGCCAGGCGCAGAGATTGCATTTTTCCTTATGAGGTCTGAGGAATTTTGGCAGCCGGCTTAAAAACCAGAGGTAAGCCCTTTTTATCTCATTCTCTGAAAAGCCTAATTCCATTAAATCCTTCAGGGCTTCAATAAGATTCCCCACCTTGCTCTGGTCATCTTTGACGTATTGAGCTAAGTAGATGATTATATCTATTGCTTTGTTCTCCAGATTTTCCATTTGATTTCACCTCAGAACACAATTTAGCAAATTTATAATCAAAATCAAGGATTTTTAATAAAGACTCCGGGGAAAAAAACACAGGGCTGGTCCGCCTTTGGCGGACTGCCTACGAGTGCAAATCTTTCGGTCTTTCGTAGGGCGGGCACCCTTGCCCGCCGAATTCCTTCACTCTTACTGATTTTCCCGCCTTGAGGGCGGGACGGGGCTACCGGTTTGGAGTGCAAACCTTCAGGTTTGCCAGAAGTTAGCTATCTTTTCTTATCAGGCTAAAAGGTAAAGCTAAAGCTTTACACTCCAACATCACGACTAATGCCGGAAATGCCTGAACCCGGTGAAGACCATCGCAATCTTGTGTTCGTCCGCTGCTTTTATGACCTCAGGATCGCCTTTGGAGCCGCCAGGCTGAATGATCGCTTTAACCCCGGCTTTGGTGGCGGCCTCATCTATTCCATCCCTCATCGGGAAAAAGGCATCCGAAGCTAAGACTGAGCCTTTGGCTCTTTCCTTTGCTTTCATAGCTGAGATTATAACCGAATCTACCCGGCTCATCTGACCCGCACCAACTCCCACGGTCTTTTCTCCCTGAACCAGAACAATTGCATTCGATTTCACGTGCTTAGCCACTTTCCAGGCGAAAAGTAGAGACTTGATCTGTTCCGGCGTTGGCTGGACCTGGGTAACGACTTTTAATTCATTTTCCTTAGTCTCGTATTCATCTGCATCCTGCAGAAGCGCTCCGCCTTTTATCATCTTATAAACTTTCTGTCCGGTTTGTTTGCCTTTCAATAAATCCGGACAGGCTAAAAACCTCCTATTTTTTTTCTTGATTAAAAGCTCTAAGGCTTCTTTCTCATATCCCGGTGCGAGCACACATTCCACAAAAAAAGTCTCATCGATTTTTTTGGCAGTCTCCATATCCACTACCTGATTCAGACCGATGATAGAACCGAAAGCTGAGACCGGGTCTGAGGCTAAGGCATCCTCATAGGCTTGAGCAAGAGTATCTGCACAGGCAGCTCCACAAGGGTTATTGTGTTTGAGAATGCAGACAAAGGGTCTTTTAAAGTCTTCGATCATATTTAAAGCCGCATTCAAATCCACGATATTGTTATAGGAAAGCTCCTTGCCTGACAATATCTGCGAGGTGGATATTGTCGGTCCGGTAAAGCCGGGAACTTTGTAAAGAGCCGCCTTTTGATGTGGATTTTCACCATATCTTAAATCCTGAACTTTTTCATAAAAAGGATTCAAATAAGAAGGAAAATCGCTTCCTTTTTGAGCTTTTCTCTCAAAATAGTCAGCTATAACGCTATCGTAATGGGCTGTATGTTTGAAAGCCTCCAGGGCTAAATTATATCTGGTCGAAAAAGAGAGGCTTCCTTTATTTTCTTTAAGCTCCTGGATTATCTTATCATATTTTTCCGGGCTGGTGACTATCGCTACGTAATTGTAATTTTTAGCTGCCGCCCTGATCAGACTTACCCCGCCTATGTCGATATTTTCCACAGCCTCAGAATCTGACACCTCTGGTTTGGAGATAGTTTTTTCAAAAGGATAGAGGTTCACCACAACCAGGTCAATTAATTTTAATTTCTGTTCCCTGACTTCTTTCTTGTGCTCTTTATCCTCCCGCAGGGCCAAGATACCTCCAAAGACTTTCGGATGTAAAGTTTTAACCTGACCACCCAGGATTTCCGGAAATTCGGTAAAAGAGGAGATGGAAACCGATTTAATTCCGTTCTTCTTAAGCTCGTTTAAAGTCCCGCCTGTGGAGATTATCTCAATCTTCAGCTCACTTAGCCGGCGAGCAAACTCCACCAGGCCGGTTTTGTCCGAAACGCTGATCAAAGCTCTTTTGATTTTAAATGTTCCTTTTTCTTCCATTATATTTAACCTCTTTGGTGATTTTTAGTTGATTAATCTTTTCAATGCCTCTTCGTATTTTTCTTTAGTCTTAATAATTACCTCTTCTGGTAATTCAGGTGCCGGCGGTTTTTTGTCCCATTTTATACTCTCTAAGTAATCCCGGACAAACTGCTTGTCAAAACTGTCCTGTGGCTTGCCTGCAGAGTAAGTCTGCTTGGGCCAGAAGCGGGATGAGTCCGGAGACAGAATCTCATCGATCAGGATTACCTTCTCTCCGGAAAATCCGAATTCAAACTTGGTATCCGCAATTATCATCCCCTTCCTTTCAGCATAATCCGAGCACTTTTGATAAATAGCCAGGCTTTTTTCCTTGAGATATTCGGATAAACTTGCCCCGAACTCTTTCTTCATCTGCTCAAAGCTGATATTCAGATCATGCCCGCTCTCTGCTTTAGTAGCCGGAGTGAAAATCGGAAAAGTAAGCTTGTCTGATTCCCTGAGATTATCCGGAAAAAGATAACCTAATATCTCGACCCTGTCATTTTCAGATAAATCTTTTTTCTCCTGGTATTCTTTCCACAACGAGCCGGAGATATAACCCCTAACCACGCATTCCACGTCAATCCTTTTGGCTTTCTTAGCCAGCATTGACCTGTCTTCAAGGACGTCCCTATATTTCTGTAATTCTGGCGGATAATCATCTACTTTAAAAGCAATGAGATGATTATCGATTAAATCCTTAACCAACTCAAACCAGAACAAAGACATTTTAGTCAGGACTTTCCCTTTTCCCGGAATCCCATTTGGCAGAACCACGTCAAAAGCGGAAATTCGGTCTGTGGCAATGATAAGGAGCTTGTCTTTCAGGTCATAAACGTCCCTGACTTTGCCTTTGGCATAGAGGGGGAATTCTTTAATCTCAGTTTTAGTTAAAGCTTTTTCCATTTTCCTTACCTAAAGTAATAGTTTATATATTAGCCTTAACTTGTTTTACGGCTGTATATAAGCTCGGCTATCTCTTATCTCAACTCGCTCCTCAGCAAAAAGCTGAATCGCTTTTTTATAGGTGTCATGCTCGACCTTAAGAACCCTTTCAGCCAGAGTTTCTGGTGTGTCATCATCTTTAACCTCTACTGGCTTTTGCATTACAATCGCACCGTGGTCGTAAACTTCGTCCACAATGTGAACGGTGACACCTGTGATCTTCACTCCGGATTTTATCACTGCCTCATGCACGTGCATACCATACATCCCTGGACCACCGAAATGGGGAAGTAAGGCAGGATGGATATTCAGAATTCTGTTTTTGTACGCCCGGATTATAGTGGAAGAAAGCATCTTCATATACCCGGCTAAGACTATCATATCTATTTGATTTTGCTTGAGGACCTCAAGTAACCTCTGGTCAAACTCCTCCGGCGTGGCAAACTGTTTGTGACTTAGATGAAGAGCAGAGATGTTGTGCTTTCTGGCCCTTTCCAGAGCAAAGGCATTGCTGTTATTGCTGATCACGATCTTGATCTCAGCAGACAGCTCTACATTTTCTACAGCATCGATAAGAGCCTGAAGATTCGTCCCCCCACCAGAACACAGGACTGCCAGATTTAGCTTTTTCATCTATTTACTCTATCTTTAGTAGGGGCACGTTGTAAAGTGCATCTATTGACTCGTTACTCTTGATTTATTACTGATTTCATAAATTCCCCAAATCTTTCCTCAACTGCCGAGACCTTTTCTTGGTATCCCAAGTTAAATCGATTATCGAACTCTCTCACTATCTGTCTAAAAGAGTCAAATAACCAAATTAAAACCTCTTGCGAAAGTTGCTCGTTTGGTCCTATATAGAAAGACAAACCTTTATCAGTTTCAGAGACAAAAGATCTTGAACTCCTGATCGCAGTATGAACATAGTGTGAACTTAAACAATAGCTTGTATAATATTGATGAGTTAAATCAACCTCTTTAGTAACCTCTTCTAAATTTTCAGACCATCTAACCTTCTTTTCTTCAATCTGATAACCTTTTTCCAAATTGATGCAAGCCTCCTCTTCTTTCTTGAGTTCCTCCTCTACCTCTTGATTTATTATACTTTTCTCTTTAGTCCAGTTAGCCAATTTCTGTAAACGTTTTCTTTTTTCTATATGGTCATACAATATAAAAGCTCTTGCTCTATCTATTGAATCAATTTTAAATACATATAAAGATTTCGCTACTATCTCAAAAACAGTTCTAGCTAAAATATAAGCATCCTCAGCATAACCTTGTTGGCAGAGATGTACAATCGCACTTGCAGTTTTTGATGCTTTTGTAAAGAAAAAACAAAGCAGAAAAAGGTCAGATGTGAGAGTATCTCTCTTTATTTTTCTCTTGGAAAACTCATCTTGCAAATTTTCAGCCAATTGTAAGAGCGAATTATTCAACTCAAATATCTTATTCAATTGCTCCTGCATCTCCTCTCACATCTTTCGGGAGACCACGAGGGTCTCCCCTACATTTCTTTCAGCTCCTTGCTACCTGCTACGTGCTACCTGCTCCCTTTATCCTCTGGGCAAACCTTCTCCCGAACTCAAAACATTTATTCAATTCCTCTTCAGTCGGAACGTATTTCACCGATATCCCCGGTTCGAAGATTTCGATCTTCATCTCCTGAAGCATATTTTCGATATTTTTCACCGCTCCGCCTGACCAGCCAAAAGAGCCGAATGCACCGCCGATTTTATTTTTTGGCTTTAACCCTCTCAGGTTGACCAGGAAAGCTGGAATATCCGGCAGGTAATCGTTATTCACGGTAGATGAACCTACTAAAAGCCCCTTAGCCTCCAGCACCTCTGCGATCACATCGTGTTTGTCTGAAATGGGAAGCTTGTAAATGTCTACTTCCACTTTCTCCTTTTTTATCCCTTCGGCAATTGCCAGAGCCATCTTTTCCGTGGCGCCATACATCGAGTCAAATGCAATCACCACTCGATCTTTTGCTTCTCCTTTTTCCCAATGAAAATAAGCATCGATTATGCTCTGCGGATTTTTCCAGATCAAACCATGAGCCGGGGCTGCCATTCTTATTTTCCACCCGAGCTTTTGCGTTTCCCCGATTTTCTTGACTGCGATGGAGCCAAACAGCATAAGGATATTGGCATAATATTTGGCTGCTGCGTGCATTATGGTACACTCTTCGATCTCGTCATCGAACCTTTCCGAGGAGGCATAGTGCTGGCCAAGGGCATCATTGCAAAGCAGTATCTCATCTTCGATCAGGTAGGTCCACATACTGTCAGGCCAGTGAAGCATGGGAGTTTCCAGAAAACTCAGGGTTCTCTTACCCAGGCTTAGCTTATCTCCGGTTTTGACCAGTTGAAAATCCCAGTTGGTGAAATAATGTTTGAGCAGCCCCTCTTTGCACCTGACGTTACAGATCAATTTCGCTTTGGGCGCCAAACTCAGAATTTTCGGAAGCGAGCCGGAATGGTCCATCTCCACGTGGTTAGCTACAACGTAATCGATTTTCTGGGGGTCAATGATTTGCTTTATCCTCTCAAGCATTTCCTCAGCAAATGGAGGAAAAACCGTATCCACCAGGGTGACCTTTTCGTCAATGATCAGGTAAGCATTATAGGTTGTCCCGTGATGAGTGGAAAATGTGTGCCCGTGGAAAAATCTAGTATCCCAGTCCACAGCACCGACCCAGTAGATGCCTTCAGCTAATTTGACTGGATTCATTTTTTTCACCTCACCTTCTTATCATTACTGTCATTCTGAGTCCGCCGCAGGCGGACGAAGAATCTTTTGGTAATCTACGAGATCTTTGTAGCGCGATCCATTTGGATCGCAATGCGAGGCTGAAAGCCTCGCATTACGATACCACCGGTCGGGTCAGGGACTCAATGGTACAAAGAATATTTGGCACTACATCGCTGCCACCCTACCCCTGGAAGGCTGAAGCCTTCCGCTACATTGCTTCATAAAATCGGCAGATACTTATCGGTCTCATACTTGCTCACGTGAATCCGGTAAGCATCCCATTCCATCTTCTTGTTGGCGATCAAAGACTCGAAAATATGATCGCCCAGGGTCTCCTTTGCCAGCTTGCTTTTTTCGAATAGACAGATCGCCTCTTCCAGGCTTCCCGGTAAACACCCGATATGCAGCCTTTCCCTTTCTTCCTCTGACAGATGGAAGATATCTTTTTCCACTGGTGGAAGAAGCTCTAATTTTTCCTCCACCCCCTTCAAGCCGGAGGCAAGCATCAGAGCAAAAGCTAAATACGGATTGCAGGCTGGGTCAGGTGAGCGGACTTCAATCCGGGTGGCTTTCTCCTTGCCGGGTTTATATTCTGGTATCCTCACTAAGGCTGAGCGGTTGCGGGTTCCCCAGGAGATATAGACTGGCGCCTCATATCCCGGCACAAGCCTTTTGTAAGAGTTGACCCACTGGCTCAAAACCAAGGAGATCTCCTGGATATGTTTGAAGATTCCGGCAATATATTGTTTTGCCATAGTTGAGAGATGGTGCTTTTTCTCATTCGGGTCAAAGAAGATATTCCTCGCACCTTCGAATATTGACTGGTGAGTATGCATCCCTGAGCCGTTCTGCCCGAACAAGGGTTTGGGCATAAAGCTCGCATAATATCCCTCCCTTAAGGCAAGCTCCTTAACAGTCAGACGATAGAACATCACAAAATCAGCCATAATCAAAGCTTCCTGATACCTTAAGTCTATCTCGTGCTGGGAAGGTGCAACTTCGTGATGGGTGCATTCTACTTGAATACCCATCTTCTCTAAGGCGGTAGCAGCCGCTTTTCTCATCCTGGTTCCAGGACTCACTGTGCTGTAATCAAAATAACCGCCCTCGTCAATCGGCTCCGGCTTATCCTTGGCGGGAAAATAGAAATACTCAATCTCAGGACCACAGTAGTAGGTCCAGCCTTTCTTTCTTATCTTGTCTAAAATCCTTTTTAATGCGTACCGACTATCCCCGGCAAAGGGGGAACCATCCGGGTTCAAAACATCGCAGATCATCAGGCCAACTTTTTCATCGTTGACTGACCAGGGTAATATTCTGAAAGTCTGGGGGTCAGGCATAGCCACCAGATCGCTTTCCTCAATTCTGACAAACCCTTCAATTGAGGAGCCGTCGAAACCCTGTCCTTCATCTAAAATCTGCTCCATCTCCCTGACAGTGACAGACATGCCTTTCAAAGCTCCCAAGATATCGGTAAACCACAGCCGGATATAGTTGACGTTGTTTTCCTTAATTAACTCCAGAACTTCCTTTTTTGTTCTCATCTGATTTTTTCTCCTTCTTTTCTTGAATTAGATTTTTTCTCTGCCAAGGTTCTTCTGATCTCTTAACTTGCAAATCAACACCCTTGTTTCCTTTTGTAGTCGGGTCGGTGACCCGACTGGCACTTGACCTCATCTATCCTGAACAATTTAGCCTCCTTCAAAAAATAAAAAAACTGAACCACCTATTTTTTAAAAGTTCAATTTTAAAGATTTTATATAATATAAAGATTCTTAAAAGTCAATCAAATTGAGGAATTGTTTTTTGAAAAATTTCGAACCCATATACGAGCGACAGAAGCATAGTCCGTCGGGTCAGGGGACCCGACGGACACGCATATCCAACCTCAAAAAGAAATAAACGGTCAAAGTCTCAAGTTTCTACTGTCCTTTAACTTTACTAAATCGGTAAAACAGACATTCCTGTCTGTTTTTTGGGTCAGACAGGAATGTCTGACCTACCATATTGAGCGAGGCTAAAGCCTCGCACTACGATTTGCATCCTTCTCCCTTTGGAAAGAGAAGGCAACCATGAGACTCTTCATTTACCTTCTTCCTTCTTCAATTTTTTTGTATTTGCAATTTGCTCCCAGCAAACCCGGACGCAGATGCCGCACACTTCGTTTTCCAGCCCTATGTTTTTTAGACGCAGAAGGCATTGCTGCCTGTAATCTTTCTGACTTTTTAGAAAAGGACATATCCCCAGACAGGCTTCGCATTCTCCACAACTCTGAAGTACTCCGGCTTTAGATTTTATCTCATAGGGAACAAAGACTGTGGACAATCTTAAAGCAGGTCCATTCTCAGGAGTTATTATCAACCCGGATTTACCTCTCCAGCCCAATCCTGCCTCTTCTGCAAATGCCCGATGGGAGATACACAGATCATAATATTCTTCCACCTTCTTTACTCTATGAGTGTACCCCTCAACCGTGGCTTGTTCTCTAATCCCTTTGAACTTCTCAGCCAGAGCTTGAGAAATTCGGTTCAGGATACGGTTAATCTTTCCGCAGGCTCGAGCATAGTCGTTCCAGTTGCCCGATTTGGTTCCCTTTGTAACCCAGCACACTGGAATGGACTTAACCTCCTCTGGAATATAAAAAACTCCAATGGAAATTGCCGTGATCGGTTTGGTAAGATCGAAAGGAGCAAGTTTTCTTTCGAGATAACTTTTCTGAACAGGTAAGAGTTTTATTTTATCCAGAGAAGTAAATCCGATAATCCCTTTTCTTTTTTCAAGTCTACAAAGCCTCTGAAATTCTTTTTCTATTTTTTCTTTCATACAAATCGTGTCTGGTCTGAGAAATTTGTAGGGGCGACCCGCCGGGTCGCCCCTACAAAGACATTTCTTACTCAACTTGCT
>JAUYBY010000059.1 GCA_030692925.1 Candidatus Zixiibacteriota bacterium
TCAAGGATCGAATGGCTCTTTATATAATTGAGGATGCTGAGAAAAAGGGATTACTAAAGCCAGGAGGAACGATTGTTGAAAATACCTCAGGAAATACAGGGATTGGAGTGGCTATTATATCAGCCATTAAAGGATATAAAGCCATATTTACTATCCCGGACAAAATGAGCCAGGAAAAGATTGACCTATTGAAAGCCTTTGGGGCTGAGGTGATTGTAACCCCTACGGATGTTCCTCCAGATTCGCCTTTAAGCTATTATGAGACTGCAAAAAGGATTGCCCGGGAGACTCCGAATTCTTTTTACTTAAATCAATATCATAATCTAAAAAATACCGAATCTCATTATTATACAACTGGACCTGAGATCTGGGAACAGACTGAAGGGAAGATAGATTATTTCGTAGCAGGCATTGGGACCGGCGGGACTTTGTCTGGAGCAGGTAAATTTCTAAAGGAGAAAAAGCCCGATATAAAAATTATTGCAGTTGATCCAATTGGCTCGGTTTATTATGATTATTTCAAGCATAAGAAACTTATTGAGCCAAAGGTCTATAAGATGGAAGGGATTGGTGAGGATATGGTAGTGGAGAATGTTGATTTCTCCATCCTAGATGATATTTATCAGGTGAATGATAAGGAATCTTTTTTAATGGCACGCCGGCTGACAAAAGAGGAGGGGCTTTTCGTAGGAGGCTCGAGCGGCTCAGCTGCAAAAGTGGCGGTGGATTTAGCCAAGAAGGTTGGAAAAGAGAAAATAATCGTGACTATCCTGCCAGACTCAGGCGACCGTTATTTAAGCAAAATCTATTCAGACAAATGGATGAAAGATAACGGATTTTTAGATTAAACCTTTTAACTTCAAACTTGATAGTTTTTAAAAGGGGGTAAGAGGAGCAATTTTTTATGATGAAATTCGAGACCAGGGCAATTCATATAGGACAGGAGCCGGATAAAGCCACCGGGGCTATCATCGTCCCGATCTATCAGACCTCAACCTATGTGCAGAAAGCTCCAGGTAAACATAAGGGTTATGAATACTCCCGCACCTCTAATCCTACCAGAACTGCCTTAGAGAAATGCCTGGCTTCCTTAGAGGAGGCAAGATTTGGACTGGCTTTCTCCTCCGGGATGGCAGCCATCTCCACGGTGATGAATCTTTTGAAAGCTAAAGACCATGTTATAGCTTGCGATGATCTGTATGGCGGAACCTACAGGTTATTTGAAAAAGTTTACAAAGACTACGGGTTGGAATTTTCTTATGTTGATTTAACCTTCCCGGAAAATATTTTAAAAGTTTTGAAAAAAAATACCAGGATGATCTGGGTTGAGACCCCTACCAATCCTCTCTTAAAGATAATCGATCTAAAAAGGGTGGCTGAGATCTCTAAAAGATTCAAACTGATCTTGGCAGTGGACAATACTTTCGCAACTCCTTATTTTCAGAAACCTTTGCTTTTAGGCGCAGACGTAGTGGTGCATAGCAGTACCAAGTATTTAGGAGGGCATAGTGATCTGGTCGGAGGTGCGATTGTAAGTTCTAACCCGAACTATTATGAGCGAATGAAATTCTGCCAGAATGCGGTAGGAGGAATTCCCGGGCCATTCGACTGTTTCCTGGTTTTAAGAGGTCTTAAGACCTTATCCTTGAGGATGAGGGAGCACGAGGCTAATGCCATGGAAGTGGCAAACTTTTTATCTACCCACAAAAAGGTGAAGAAGGTTTTATATCCGGGATTAAGATCTTTTCCTCAGTATAAGATAGCCCGAAAGCAGATGAGCGGTTTTGGCGGGACCATCTCTTTTGAGCTGAAAAGCAATTTAGCTGGAGCTAGGAGGTTCTTAAAGAATCTAAGATTATTCTCCTTAGCGGAAAGCTTAGGTGGGGTAGAGTCCTTGGCTGACCATCCAGCTAGAATGACCCATTCCTCCATACCATTAAATTTAAGGAAAAGATTGGGTATATCAGATAATCTGGTCCGTTTGAGCGTAGGGATAGAAAATATTGAGGATCTGATTGAGGATTTGAGAAGAGCTTTTACTTTGGTATAATTATTTCAGGAGGATTTATGACAATCGATCCGAGCTGTAAGATGAAGGTAGATGAGAAAAAAGTTGCAATCCAAAGTGAATACCAAGGGGTAGCCTATTATTTCTGTTCACCTGTCTGCAAACAGAGATTCGATAAGGAGCCGGAGAAATATCTGAAAGAAAAAAAGTAAAAACCGAAAACAAAAAATAATCAAAACTTCTTAGAAATTTATTGGTATAACCGACTTAAGTAGAAGGGTGAATTTATGTCTGTGGATAGAGTCAATAAAACTATCTATATTATAGTTTTTCTTTTAGCCTTAGCAGGTGCTTTTATAGGTACAGGTCTGGGATTATTCTGGTTAAAAGGTATAAAACCAGTATCATCTATTTTCCAAAATGAAAAGAACAGTGCTCAGTTACCGGTGGTCAGTAAATCATTACTCGCCACCCCGCCTCAGGCGGGCTCCTCACTGACCACTGCTCTTCAAGAGGAGATAACAGAGACCAGAAGGAATGCTATTGTTCGTGCCGCAGAAAAGATCGGCCCAGCAGTTGTATCTATCAGCGTGGTGCAGACCAGAACTATAAGGGAATCGCCATTTTTCTCCCCTTTTGGAGATGAGTTCTTCGATGAGTTCTGGGGCAGGTACTTTCAGCCCAGGGAATATAAACAAAAGGTCTATTCCTTAGGTTCAGGTGTGATAATCAGCGAGGATGGGTATGTTCTTACAAACGAACATGTGGTCAGAGATGCAGATGAGCTTAAAGTTACTCTGCCGGACGGAAGAGAGGTTAAGGGTAAGTTAGTGGGACAGGATTTCTCATCAGATTTAGCAGTGATCAAAATAGAAGGGGATAAATTTCCATATGCACTCTTAGGTAATTCGGATAACCTGATCATTGGGGAATGGGCAATTGCCCTGGGAAATCCATTCGGGTATCTTTTAGATGACCCACATCCCACAGTTACCGTAGGGGTAATCAGTGCCCTGAACCGGGATATAAAAAGGAGAACGGGGGAGGAAAGGGTCTATCGCAAAATGATTCAGACCGATGCGGCAATTAATCCAGGGAATAGTGGCGGACCATTGGTAAATGCGGATGGGGAAGTCATAGGCATAAACACTTTTATTTTCACTACCAGCAGAGGCTCAGAGGGGATAGGGTTTGCCATACCTGTAAATCGAGCCAAGAAAATTCTCTCTGATCTCATCAGTAAAGGTAAAGTGGTTAAAGGCTGGGTGGGAGTAAGGGTTCAGGATTTAACCCCGCTTTTAGCTCAATCTTTAAATATGGAGGAAAAGGAAGGGGCTATAATTTTAGAGGTGGAAGAAGGAAGCCCAGCAGAAAAAGTTAAGATTAAAAGAGGTGATTTGATAACTGAGGTTAATGGAGAAAAGGTCAGGGATAAAGCTGATTTTCAGGACCTCATCTCTTTGTTAAAGCCAGGAGATAAACTTGAACTCTCCCTGGTAAGAGATAAAAAGAAATTGGAAATAAACCTTTCAGTTCAAAAAGAGCCAGCCGTGAAGGTTTCAGAAGAGAAGGAGGATTTTTTAGGGATTACGGTTTCAGAAATTACTTCAGGGCTGGCTGGTAAGCTGAGTTTGTCAAGTAGAGCCGGGGTAGTTATAACTTCAGTTCAGGAAAATAGCAGAGGAGAAAGTCTGGGTTTAAGGGAAGGTGATGTTATCCGGGAGATCGATAATCAGAAGATAAAAGATAGGGATGATTATAAAAAGATGATAAGCAATATCAGGAAAGAGAGAAGGTTGGCGATGGTGATTGAAAGGGAGGGTGGGTTTTACAGGATTTCAGTAACTTTGTAAAAAAGATTTTCCGTATTTTTGGATAAAATAAAAGCCTCGTTAAAAATACGGGGCTTTTTTATAGCTAAATAAACTATCATTGCGAGTCCGCCGAAAGCGAGACGAAGCAATCCTTTTACTTTGCCAGAGACGGATTACTACGTCGTCCCCCGCCAAAGGCGGGGGAACTCCTCGTAATGACTGAGCGTATTAGCAGGTTGCAAACCCGCCCCTACTATTTTTGTCTTGGAGAAAAACTTTTTATTTTTTATAATTGTGATACTTTACTTCCCTCTCCCCTTACGGGAGAGGGGAAAATAAAAATGATTTCACCCTCCCTTTATCCCTCCCATCAATGGAGGGATAACACAATATTGCGTAGCGGAGGTTTTAGACCTCCGTTACCTAGCCAAGCCCTGAAGGCTCGGCTACGCGGATATTTGTAAATTTTTCAACCTCCCTTTGTCCCTCCCTACGAGGGAGGGAAAAGATAAGAATGAGAGAATTCGATAAAATAAGAAAAGAGATTTTGTCCAGAGAAAAAGGGACAACCATCAAAAGCTCATACCAGCTCAGGGTGGCTCTGGGATTTCCTAATAAATATGAGGTGGGGATTGCTAATTTAGGGTTTCAATCGATATACAAAATCTTAAATCAAATAGAGGGCGTCTCCTGCGAAAGAATTTTTCTATTCGATTATAAGCCTCAAGATAAGGTGAGAACTTTGGAATCAGGTGACCCTTTGAACTTTTTCCAGGTTATCTCTTTTTCAGTTCCCTTTGAGTTGGATTATTTGAATATTTTAAAGATTTTAAAACAGGCAAAAATCCCTCTACTCAAAAAAGAGAGAGAC
>JAUYBY010000085.1 GCA_030692925.1 Candidatus Zixiibacteriota bacterium
TGATAGTCAGGGAACACGGCAGGTTGAAATTCCCGGAGGGGACAGCCTGTGCCGAGATTTTAAAAGCAGGAGATAAAGGGGGTGCCAAAGCCAGGTACGTGTTTTTCGGAATAGGGTTTGGCGCTTTGTACAAAGCCCTGATGAGCGGTCTCAGGCTTTTTCCTGAAGGACCTAATTATAACCTTCCTTTTCTGAAAGGTGGTAATGTGGGAATAACAGCCACGCCCGCTCTTTTAGGAGTGGGGTACATCATTGGTCCCAGGACTTCTGCATTAATGCTGGCCGGTGCAGTCTTGGGTTATCTGGGCATTGCACCTCTTATCGCCTATTTAGGGCAGCACATGCCCAACCTGGTTCCTCCTGCGACCAAGCTGATCTCGGAGATGACCCCGGCTGAGCTCAGAAATAACTTCATAAAATATCTGGGGGTGGGAGCAGTTGCTCTGGGCGGTTTTGTCAGCCTGGCTAAGGCTATTCCGGTTATCGTGCACTCTTTTACCGGGGGCGCAAAAGAGATGCTGGTAAAGAAATCGGAAAGGGAACAGAGGCTCAGGACCGATATGGACTTACCTATGTATCTGGTGTTATTCGGCTCCCTTTTAGTGGCTCTTTTGATCTGGATCTACCCGGGCACAGAGCTTCATTTCCTCGGCACCTTGTTGATAATAATCTTCGGATTCTTCTTTGTAGCAGTCGCAGCCAGAATCGTGGGAATTGTGGGTAGCTCATCCTCACCTGTATCCGGGATGACCTTAGCCACGATTTTAGTCACCAGTTTAATCCTTTTAGCCTTTGGAGTTTCGGGTTTTAGAGGTATGATTACAGTTATGTCCATAGGCACCGTTGTGTGCATAGCGGTCTGTATGTCCGGAGATATAGCTCAGGATTTAAAAACCGGATACCTCCTGGGAGCAACTCCAAAACATCAGCAAGCTATGGAGTTCGTGGGCTTAGTTTTCCCGGCCATCTTCATGGGGTTTACAGTTTTCCTCCTGCATACCGCTTTTGGATTTGTAAAAAGCGCGGCTCATCCTGCTCCCCTTTTGGCTCCCCAGGCGAATGTTATGGCAACGATAGTGCAAGGAGTGATGACCGGGGGGATTCCCTGGCTTTATATAATCGCAGGTGCGATGATTGCTTTTGCAGTTGAGCTTTTAGGGGTATCGTCCCTGCCTTTTGCTATAGGTCTATATTTACCCTTAGACCTTTCCACTCCGATTATGGCTGGAGGGATTATTGCTTTGATAGTCCAGAAATTATCAAAAGAAGAAAAGTTCAAAGCCAGAGAGGCAAACGGAATCCTCTTCAGCTCAGGATTGGTAGCAGGTGATGCTTTAGTTGGTGTTCTGATAGCTTTTTTAATTGCCTTAATCCCGGCTTATGCGATATTTTACGAATCGCATGAAGCAGTGAGCCTTTCCGGTAATTTCGGACCCTGGTTAGCCCTGATCTGTTTTGCTATAATAATCTCCCTTTTATGGAATGCTACCCGTGTAGGCAAGTCTGATAAATAAGGTCTTTGAAAAAATACAAAAAATAGTCGGGCAGGGTGCCCGACCGACGAGGAATCTCTATTTTATTATCGTAGGCGGGGCTCCCAGCCCCGCAAAAGCAGATTGTAGTTGCTCGATTTATCGAGCAAAATAAAACACCCAATGAATTGGGCAAAAACAACCATAGCGTCCTCACTCCTGTGAGGACGATCCGCCGTTGCCTCAGTAGAGGCAACGCTACAGATAGGGAAAAATGAAATTAAAAGATAAAATCACCATAATCACTGGTGGAACCGGTGCCATCGGCAGGGTCATAGCACAAACTTTTCTTTCAGAAGGGGCTAAGGTTATCGTCACTTTTAGAAGGGAAGAAGAGTTCAGTAATGTCCTCTCGAAGCTCTCTGAATTCAAGGAAAATCTCTCCGGAAAAAAAGTTGACGTGACGATTGCTGAACAGGTAAAAAAGTTTATGGAGGAAACCGCTCAAAGGTTTGGCAGGATTGATATTCTGGTGAATGGTGTAGGCGGGTTTGCTCCCTCTGCCCTACGGGTCGTAATGCCTTTATCGACTCACATCGTTGACTTAGACGAAAAGACCTGGGATTTTCTTTTTAACCTTAATCTGAAATCTGCTTTCCTCTGCTCCAAATATGTATTACCTTATATGCTGAAGCAAAATTATGGTAAAATCGTGAACATCTCAGCCAAGTTAGCCTTAGAGCCAGTTACAGGAACTGGACCTTATTCTGCCTCAAAATCGGCTCTTATAACTCTGACTGAGACTCTGGCAAAAGAGGTGAAGGATTCTGGTATAAATGCGAATGCCGTGGCATTGAGCTTAGTAAAAACAGAAGCAAATCTTAAAACCATCACCAAGCCCGACCCATCCAAATGGGTCGAGCCTGAAGACGTGGCGAATACCATTCTCTTTTTGTGCTCAGATGAGGCAAAATCTATCAACGGAGATGTGATTAAGGTTTATGGGAAGTTGATTTAGAGAGCTTTGTTCATTCGGGAATTGTCCTCAAGATCCGTTCCGGGGAATTCTCGAATGTGATTAGGTACGGGCAATTTAATTCCCGCGCCAGCTAAGATGCCCGTCATTCAAACTTTTCGCAGAAAGGAGTGTCAACCATGGAAAAAAAGTATTCTCTTTTGGTGAGCGTTTTGTCGTTTTTTATACTTACTTTAGGATGTTGTCTGGGAGTAGCACAGTCTGCCATGGCACAGTCAAAATTAAATATCCATCAAGCAACTTTCGAGGAATCCCGCCAAGTGACACCGGAGGTTACCACTGAGGAAGTCCAAAGGATTCTTGCTAGTGGAAGTGAACCCCTGCTTGACGTTCGATCTGTGAAGGAGTATTCAATTGCTCACATCCCGGGAAGTATCAACCTCTATGAGAAAGAGGTGGAACGTATTTTGAAACTTTACCCTGACAAGACGACCTATATGGTTCTCTATTGCAACGGACCTTTTTGCGGGAAGAGCAAGCGAGTCTCAGAGCAACTTTTCAAGATGGACTATATAAACGTGAGGCGCTACCAATTAGGCCTCCCGGTTTGGCGGGCACTCGGCAACACCGTGCAAACCGACCTTGAAGGTTTTCGGTATGTGTTTACAGGTGACAAAACGGCGGTTTTCGTCGACGCTCGAAGCCAAGCGGAGTTTGAGGCCGGTAGCCTGCCCGGCGCAGTAAACATTAGGAGGGGTGAGGCAGAGAAGGCTAACGAGGATGGTCGCCTGCCTCATGAGGACAAAGGCACGCGCGTGATCGTTTTTGCGAATAACCCGCAAGATGCCCGCACTGTTGCTGAGGAGATCGCTAAGAAAGCCTATTGGAATAGCAGTTATTTCGAGGGAACATTTGAGGAATTGAAACGTGCGGGGTTGTGGTAGCCCTATGGGATCGTCTAAAAAAATATTGTTTTTGAATAGGCTTTAAATTATATTTTCAGCCAGGGAAAAATCAAAAAATTTTTGTAGCGGGAGGCCGTTCCTATGGATCCAAATTCGGACAAGGTCTTGTCCATAGGATCCTGGCGAAGACTTCAGCCTTTCATAGCTTAACCTAAAAAGACTGGAGACCTGAAGGTCTCCGCTACATAAAAACTGGAAACCAAAAGGTTTCCGCTACATTGAAAAGAAAAACACAAAAATACAAGGAGGTATAAGATGATAGACCTGAATCCCAGAACCAAAAAGGCGACTTTCAGCCTGGACCGGCCAGATGCCAAAAAGGTTTTTCTGGCAGGAGATTTCAACAAATGGGATCAGAAGAGCCATCCCATGAAGAAGGTCAAAGGGGTCTGGAAAATTTCTTTAGCTTTAAAGCCAGGGGAGTACAAGTTTAAATATTTAGTGGATGGTAACTGGCAGAACGACCCTGTGGCTCATAAATACGTGCCCAGCCCTTTTGGAGGGGATGACTCCATAGTGGTGGTGACAGCAGATTTTAAACCACATAAGAAGTAAGAGTAAAGAGAGTTTTTCGTAGTGCGACCCTTTTAGGGTCGCTGAACAAAGGGTGGAAGACTCTAATTTGCGAGAAGCACACCCTCAAACCAGTTTGAGGGTGCCACCCAGTCGAATAAACTCTGGAGTATAAACCTTCAGGTTTATAAAACGGGTAGCCGCCCTACGGGCAATTAAATAACTCACCCTGTATCCCTCTCTTAAAAAGAGAGGGACTAATATTCCCCTTCTCTTGGTAAGTCGAAGATCCCGCCAAAGGCGGGGAGAAGGGGTTAGGAAATGAGTTTAAAGCGCTCGCAGGGCGGATACCAAAGATAAAATGAGATTGTAGTTGCTCGATTTATCGAGCAAAATTCCCAATGAATTGGGCAACTAGGTTAAAGAGGATTTATGCCTAAATACCGAATCGAACATGACCGGGAGAACTGCATCGGTTGCCGGAACTGCACCTATGTCTGCCCGGAATTCTGGGAGATGGGTCCGGATGACAAATCGGACGTCAAGGGTTCAACTGAGCCGGAACCCGGATGGGAACATCTGGAGATTGAGGAAAAAGATTTTCCCTGCAACGAAAAGGCCGCAGACGAATGCCCGGTCAACGTTATTCACATTAGAAATTTAGAGACCAACCAGCTCCTTTATTAAAGGCAAAGCCTGGCGTAGCCAAAGAAGGTAGGTATGATCAAGAATAAAATCTCTTGGATGATAGGTGGTGAAGCCGGATACGGCATTATGGCAGCAGGAACCACTTTTGCGAAAGCCTGCTCAAGAGGAGGTCTGCACGTCTTCATCAACAGCGAATTTCCTTCCCTGATTAAAGGCGGACACAACATTTCCCTGGTAAGGGTGGATGAAGAGGAGATTTACTCCCATTTAGATACTGTTGACCTCTTGGTGGCTTTGAACCAAGAGACTATCGATTTACACCTGAATGAAATCGTGCCTGGCGGCGGAATTATTTACGATGGAGAGCAGATCAATGTTACCAAGGAGAGTCTCAAGAGGAAAGATGTAGTATTGTTCTCCGTGCCCTTGACCAAGATAGTAAGGGAGTTAGGCGCTGAGCTGCTTCTGAGGAACACTGTAGTCGTTGGCGCCTCTATGGCAATACTGGATTATGACTTCGGGCTTTTAGAGGGAGCAATCCGGGATTCGTTTGGAAAGAAGAAGGGGGAAATCGTTGAGCAGAACAAGAAAGCCGCCAGGATGGGTTATGATTATGTCAAGAAAAATATATGTGAGGAGTGCGGGTATAAATTAGAACAGAGAAAAGCACCTGAGAGGATGCTTTTAACCGGGAATGATGCCATTGCTATGGGTGCCATAAAAGCCGGGTGTAAATTCTATGCGGCTTATCCAATGACCCCGGTCTCTGCGATTCTGCACACTATGGCTGAAAAAGCAAAGGAATTCAATCTAGTGGTCAAGCAGACTGAGGATGAGATCGCGGCAATGAATATGATAATCGGGGCAGGTTTTGCCGGCGCAAGGGCAATGAATGCCACCTCAGGCGGAGGGTTTTCTTTAATGGTGGAAGCCTTAGGTCTGGCTGCGATGACCGAGACTCCGATTGTAACAATTGAAGGGCAAAGGCCCGGACCAAGCACCGGCCAGCCTACGCACACAGCTCAAGGGGATTTGAAATTCCTGCTTTCTGCAGGGCAGGGGGAGTTCGTTAGAATTGTCATCGCTCCGGGTGACAGGGAAGAATGTTTTTACGAGACTTTTAATGCTTTCAATTTAGCTGAGAAGTTTCAGGTTCCGGTATTGATTCTGGTCGATAAGTTTTTAGCAGAGGATTATAAGACTACTGAGTTTTTCGAGCATTCCAATCTTCAAATCGAAAGAGGAAAACTTCTTTCTCAGGAGGAGCTGAATGAAATTTCGGATTACAAAAGGTATCTGAATACGGAAGATGGAATCTCTCCTCGTGTCCTGCCCGGGCAGTTGAACGGGGTTCACTGTGCGCCCAGCACTGAGCATGATGAGGCAGGTTTTTCGCATGAAGCATCTGATGCGCTGATGACTCCGGAAGTTGTGAAGATGATGCTGGAGAAAAGGATGAGGAAATTAAGTTCTATCGAAAAGGAGCTGAAGCCGCCGAAGCTTTATGGTCCTCAAGATGCAGATATAACCTTAGTCTCTTGGGGCTCCACCAAAGGACCAATCTTTGAGGTGATGAAGCTTCTGGAGAAAGATGGAATAAAAGCAAATTTCCTGCAGATTCTTTATCTATCTCCATTTCCTTCTGAAGAGGTCAAAAGAATCTTGTCCACAGCCAAGACCATTGTCGATGTCGAAAACAACTACACAGCTCAATTAGCAGGGCTGATAAGGGAAAAAACCGGAATAGAAATCCAACATAGAATACTGAAGTATGATGGCAGACCTTTTTATCCGAATTTTATTTATAAGGGGTTGAAAGATATCAAAGATATAGGAAGATAATTATGACTAACCAAACCCTTGTCGGGAGATGTGGGCTTTATTGCGGGGCGTGTACGATATACCGGGCGGAAAGGGATGACCAGGAGTGGAGATGGCGGATTGCGGAGCGTTATAAGATTCCAGCAGAGAAGGTCAGATGCCAGGGGTGTGGTGCGCTTTCTCCTGATTGCTGGGGAAATGAGTGCAAGTTTGTGAAATGCCTGAATGGGAAAGGTTATAAATTCTGCTACGAATGCTCAGAGTATGAAAGCAGAAGTTGCCAGATATTCGAGGAGTTTTTGAAAAATTATCTGGAAGAAGATGGGGTGGATTTGAGGAAGAATTTAGCGATGATCAAAGCGGGTGAGATGGATGAGTGGCTCAAGCTTTCTAAGGAATTCTACACCTGTAAATACTGCGGTAAACCAATAGTTGCAGGTGCAAAGAGATGTCATCATTGTAAGAGGGAGATAAAATAACTGGAGTGTAAAGCTTTAGCTTTACTTTTTTTTGGCTCACGCTGGATGTTATCATCCAGCGTGGATAGGCGGATGATAATATCCGCCAATGAGCAGAGACGTAGTTGCTCGATTTATCGAGCTAAGATTTGCCCAATGAATTGGGCAACTACAATATGGTAAACCTGAAGGTTTACACTCCATTATTTGAGGAGGTTATAGAATATGACTACCCCTTTAGAATTAAAAACCAAATCCAAAATCCAGTGGTGTCCCGGGTGCGGGAATTTCGGGATATTGACTGCCATCAAATCCGCAATTTCAGAGGCTGGTCTGGAAAGGCATAATACCTGTATAGTTTCGGGAATTGGATGCTCTGGTAAAACGCCCCAGTATGTCAATGTATATAGCTTTGAGGGGATTCACGGCAGGGTTCTGCCTGTAGCCACTGGAATAAAGCTGGCTAATCATAAACTGACTGTTATCGGACATAGCGGGGATGGGGATGGGTACGGCATAGGGATGTGTCATTTTATGCACGCATTAAGGCGAAATATCGATATGACCTATATCGTGCACGATAACCAGATATACGGTCTCACCAAAGGACAATATTCTCCAACTTCTGACAAAGGTTTCTCCACCAAATCTGCGCCGGAGGGTGTAATTGAGGAACCGGTTAAACCTCTTGAGCTTGCCATTGCCGGAGGAGCAACTTTTGTCTCCCGTGGATTCGTAGGTGAGCTTGACCATCTGAAAAAACTCATAGTCCAGGCAATAAAACATCGTGGGTTTGCATTGGTTGACATACTTCAGCCGTGCGTGAGTTTCAATTACAAGAATACCTATAAATGGTATAAGGAAAGGGTCTACAAGTTAGAGGACTTAAAAGATTACAACCCTGAGAACAAAATACAAGCCTTAGAAAAAGCTTTTGAATGGGGAGACAAAATACCTATCGGGGTTCTTTATAAAGAAACCCGGAATCTTTATGAGGACTATCTTCCGCAGATAAAGGATATTCCTTTGGTGGAGCAAAAGATAGAGAATATTGATATAACGGGAATGATGAGAGAGTTTATTTGAAACGTAGAGACGCATGGCTATGCGTCTCTACAAAGGGATGTATTGCTTACTCTCAAAAAAGTTGTGGACAAAGCAAAAACCGACCATAGATTTAAAAGGTTTTGTAGTGCGAAAAACATAATCTAAGGAGGATAGATGGATGACCTGATGAAATCCGCAAGAATTGCGGTGTACAACTGTATGGGGGTTAAAAAAGGCGAGAACGTATTAATCATCACAGATGAGCCTTTGAGAAAAATCGGGCAGGCTTTGTGGAAAGCGGCTAAGGAGATTGCAGGCGAGGCGATGCTTTTAGAGATCACCCCCCGCTCCTCCAATGGCGAAGAGCCGCCTCCGATGGTGGCTGAGTTTATGAAAAAGTTCGACGTCATTTTAATCCCTACTTCAATGTCTATGACTCATACCGCGGCGCGCAGAGAAGCCTGTAAAGCCGGTGCGAGGATAGCAACCCTACCTGGCATCACTGAGGATTCGATGAAAAGGACCTTAAGCGCTGACTACAACAAAGTGTCAGAGAGAAGCTTGAAGTTAGCCAAAGTTTTATCCGGTAAAAAGACCGCAAGAGTAAAGACTCCTTCAGGAACAGATATCAGTATGAGCATAGAGGGAAGAGAATGGGAGCCGGATACCGGATTATATCATAAACCAGGCGATTTCGGAAACCTGCCTGCGGGTGAGACCTATATTGCACCCATAGAGGGAACTGCCAATGGCGTAATCATCGTGGATGGCGCTATGGCTGGAGTAGGGGTAATCAAAAAGCCGCTTAAGTTAGTGGTTAAGGATGGGTTTGCAACCGAGATCTCAGGGGACAAATCGGCAAAAGATTTAGAGAAGGCGATCGAGCCGTTTGGCAAGCCAGCCAGAAACTTGGCAGAATTAGGAATCGGCACTAATGATAAGGCTAAGATAATAGGAAATGTCTTGGAGGATGAAAAGGTGATGGGAACCGTGCATATGGCCATCGGTGACAACAAGTCAATGGGTGGACAGGTATCTGTGCAGAGCCATTTAGACGGAATCCTGCTGAAACCTACGTTAGAGGTTGACGGGCAGATTATTATGAAAGACGGGGTGCTGAAAATCTGATTCAAAAAAAGACTGAAATCAGTCCAAACATTTTTTTCGTAGCGCCCGACTTTAATGTCCAAAAATGGATCCATAGGATCGGGCGTTTTATTTCACCCCACCCTATCCCTCTCCTATCCTGCGGATCCGTTTCTCGGATAGGGGAGGGGGTCTTATTCCCTCTCCTCACAGGAGAGGGTTGGGGTGAGGTCTCATTTTTTTCCGTCATTCGTCATCAGTCATTCTTGCTGCCTTTCTCATGCTCACGAAAAACGAATCACGGCCGGGTGGCACCTCCAAACTTGTTTGGGGGTGCCATGACGATAAAGCTTTTGCAAGGACTCATTAAAAAATATTTTTTTACACCAAACCTCTTACATTTCCCGATGCCCACATGTCATCCAGAGAGAATCAACCCACTTCATCTATTAATAAGTTAAATTTTCTATTTTTTTTCCTTGACAACCAGCCTCAAAATAGATTAAATAATTTCACACAGATTTGATTAACTCAGGAAATAGCTCGACTTTTCTCCGTTTCTGTTTTTGTCAGAAGTAAAACTTTTTTCGTTGACAATCAATGAGTCCAGGACTTCGGAAATTAACTTTTTCCAGGTCGCAGAAAAAGAGGTGAGAAAATCGATTCATCGGATAAATGATTTTATCCAACGTGATTTTTTTACCTTTTTCTTCAACATCTACCTTTCAAAAAAAACGGACGGCGTGGCCTAAAATGTCTGAAAAATCCGGGTTTTTAAAAAGCCAGCTCTGGTCTATAATCCTTATAGTTCTCGTTCTGATAATGGGGGTTGAGATTTTGTTCCTGGTGCAGGAGAATAAAAAACTCAGGGAGGCGCTTTCCCATTCCAGGGGTCCTGTCAAGATCCTTAGTCCCGAGGAGGAGGTTCCTTCTCTGGCGGGAGTTAATCTGAAAGGAGAAGAGTTCAAATTAACCTATCCTTCATCTAAAAAAACAGTCCTTTTCTGGTTTTCTCCAGTCTGTCCCTCCTGTGAGGAAAATCTGGAGTTCTGGAAAGAAATCTATCAGAACCACAGCTCTGAAAATCTGAGATTTGTCGGAGTTACTAGTTTTGGAAAGGATAAGACTGAGGAGTTTGTAAAGAAATTCCAATTGACGTTTCCAGTTATAATCGTTTCTGACCTTTCGCTTTTAGACAAATATAAGGTGGAGGTAGTTCCTCAAACGATGCTCATCGATACCAGCGGCACGGTTCAAAAAGTATGGCCCGGGCCTCTTTCGGAAAATTATAAAAAAGAAATCGAGTCGATGATCTCGTGATTCTTAAAACCTAAGAAAGGAGGTGAAATAGATGAAGTTATTCAGAAAGATTAAAGTCGCGGTGTTGGTATTTGCGCTGGCTATAGTTATCTGGGGTTCACTCTACATGAGCGCTTCAGCCAAAAGGTGTCTACTAATCTGCAAGTTTGATCCGGTTTACGAGTGCCAGGTCGTTTGCTACAAATGAGCTTGTGAAGTCGAAATGAGGAGCGGAATATTCTCTGAGAAAAATCGTTTCGCCCATTGAAGGACAGATTAAACTTCCAGAGTCACAAGGAGGTGATATCGGATGAAGCTTCTCAGAAGGCTGAGTTTCTTTGCGCTCCTCTTCGCGCTATTGGCCCTGGTGTCAGGATTTACAGTGCTGACTCTTCCCAGAACAGCGGATGCCAGCCGGTGCGACTGCTGGTGCATGGTCTGTATGGAGGACCCGCCGTACTGGTGCTGGGAGGTATGCTGCAAGTGTCCGACCTTCCCTTAAGATTTCTGATCCGGTAGGTTGAACTGATCCTGGGCGAACAAGGGAGACTGTTCGCCCAGGAGGAAACGAGAATCCAGAAGAGAACTTAGATTAAGAATCACTAGGATAAAAAAAGGAGGTGATACCGGATGAGGTTTTTTAGAAAGATGAGGGCTTTTGCCCTGGTATTTGCAGTTCTTACAGTGGCACTGGGATTTGCCATGATCAACGCACCAAAACCGGCTGATGCCGCACGCCTGTGCTGCTACCGGGTTTGCACCATCAACCCGCCGATTACTTGTTGGGATGAATGCAAGCCCTGCCCTAAATTCCCATAGAATTCACCAGATCTGCCAGCAAGATTCCGGGCGAGCAACAACTGCTCGCCCGATTTTTTGTGACAAGACTTGTTGCCAGCCATCGTAGTTCAACCCTTTTAGGGTCGCAAGAATGAACTTTCGGCTAATACATAACCCCGCGATACCCCACCTTGCCCACAAGGTGGGTATGATGACCTCACCTCTGTCTCCTCTACTAAAAGGAGAGGAGAACTTGTCTCCTGATGTCGATGTTTTGCAGAGATTGATATGATAGACGAAAGACGGTCATGTTTTTTTGCCTTATTTTCCCCTTGCAATTTTCTTCAGAATTCCTTTCTTATATTAACTAAAAAGGAGTCCGTTTGTCTTTGAAAAAAGATACTCCGGTTTTATTTTTTATTTTCTTTCTTCTTTTTTTAGCCTGCGGAAAAAAGACAGAGAAGAACCCGCCCGCGCCGCCTTTCGACTTTTCTCTCTCCGGTCTAAGCGGAAAAATGCACTCCCTTAAAGAATTCAGAGGAAAGGTGGTTCTTTTGAATTTCTGGGCAACCTGGTGCCCTGCCTGCAAGGAAGACATCGCTACCCTGCAAATACTAAACCGGGAATATAAAAACTCCGGCCTGGAGATAATTGGCATCTCTCTGGATAAAAAAGGGTTGGGGGAGGTGGATTCATTCGTGCAGCAAATGAAAATCCCTTACACTATTCTTATGGGTGACGAGTCGGTGGTGAAAAGTTATGGTGCTTTTAAAGGTGTGCCCACCAGTTTTCTCCTGGATAAAGAGGGCAGGATAGTCAAAAAATATTCAGGACAGATCAATCATGAAGTCATCAGCTCGGATTTAAAAACTCTGTTCGGAGAATAAAAACATTAGAAATCTATCAAGCGAAAAGGAGTTAGCTTGAAAAATAATAAGAAGTTTTCCTCTCGGGCGGTGAATTTGGGAGATGAGATGTTTCCCCTGCGGGCTATAGCTGAACCGATCTATCAAAGCTCTACCTTTGTCTTCAAGAATTCAGCCGAGCTGAAAAAATATCTTAAAGGGGATAAAAGCTTCTATTTTTATACCCGCTATGCCAACCCAACATTGAAATTTGTGGAAAAGAAAATGGCATCTCTGGAGGGTGGTGATGCAGCATTGGTCACCTCCTCCGGAATGGCGGCGATAAGCACTGCGCTTCTGGTTTTGGTCTCCTCTGGAAAAGAGATAATCAGCACTTCTCCGATCTATGGCGGAACTTACCGCCTTTTCACAGAGTTTTTCCCTAAACTGGGAATCAAGGTTCATTTTGTGGATGCGGAGGATTTGGAGAAGATTGAGGATTTCGTTAATTTCAAAACTGAAGTCTTATACCTGGAAACCCCAACTAACCCTAACCTGAGAATAGTAGACATAAAAAAAGGGGTCAAGATCGCACATAGGTTTGGATTGACTACAGTGATTGACAATACCTTTGCCACCCCTTTCAATCAAAAACCGTTGGAATTTGGGGTGGATGTGGTGATTCACAGCGCCACCAAGTATTTAGCCGGGCACAGCGACCTTATCGCCGGAGTAGTCGTTGGTAAAAAAGATTTTATTTCTAAAGCAGTTGAGGTGATGAAGCTTTTAGGTGGATGTTTAGACCCCTTGGGCGCATACTTGTTCGCAAGGGGGTTGAAAACTTTACCCATAAGGGTTGAAAGGCAAAATCAGAATGCTCTGAGAATAGCCCAACATCTCTCCAGGCATCCCAAGATAAAGAAGGTTTATTATCCCGGCTTAAAAGATCATCCTCAACATAATCTGGCAAAAAAACAGATGAAGGGGTTTGGAGGGGTAGTCACTCTTGAATTAAAGGATTTGAGTTCGACCCTGAAGGTTCTGGATAACCTGAAAATAATCAAAAATGCAGTCAGCCTGGGAGGAGTTGAATCCTTAGCCTCCATACCAGTTTTTTCCTCACATTACGGGCTGGATGAAGAGGTGCTTAAAAAATCAGGGGTGACTAAAGGGATGCTGCGTCTATCCTGTGGAATAGAGGATACAGATGACCTTATCCAGGATTTGGACCAAGCCCTTAAGAAGATGAGATGACCAGAGGCTGTTATCAGCTACTCCTTTACCTAAACAGAAATTCCAGGATTAAGATCGGTAAAAAAGTCGAATACGATTTTCCTGAAGGATATTACATCTACACCGGCAGCGCTCAGAATGGTTTAGAGGGAAGAATCAACAGACACCTCAGAAAGGAAAAGAAGAATTTCTGGCATATCGATTACCTGCTCCCACATTGTAAGATTTTGAAAGTCATCCAGTATAATCAAAACCATAAAAATGAAGCAACCGAATGTGAACTTAATAAAAAATTACTCAGAAAGAAAAACTCAGTGGTGGTTGTGAAAGGGTTCGGCTCAAGCGATTGCCGATGCCCAAGTCATTTAGTCTATTTTAAAAGGCTAAAGTCTATAGTCTAAAGTCTGAAAAGCAAAAAAGATAGAGGTTCTATCGCGAAAATTAAATGTAGCGGAGGTCTTTAGACCTCCATTCTTTGAATCATATGGAAGGCTAAAGTGTATTATCAAGCTACATCGGTAACATAAGTATCAACTGACATGGGTAACACCTCAAGGCATGTTATATTACTGGTCACAAGCCAGGAGGTGAACATGCCGTGGGATCAAAGGGGCATAGTTGAACAGAGGTGG
>JAUYBY010000050.1 GCA_030692925.1 Candidatus Zixiibacteriota bacterium
TATCGATTCGCCCGCATCCAGCCAGTAACCTTTAAGCGTGGAGTAGGAAAGCTCCCCCATTTTGAGATAGGCATTGTTCACGTCCGTAATTTCCAGTTCGCCCCGAGCTGAAGGTTTCAAAGTCCGCACGATATCGAAGACCCGATTGTCATACATATAGATCCCGATCACCGCATAATTGCTTTTGGGTCTCCTCGGCTTTTCTTCTATCTTCTTGATCCGACCATTCTGAATCTGGGCGATCCCGTACTCTTTAGGATTATCGACTTCCTTTAAGAGTATTTTAGCGCCGATTCTCTGGGTTTTGAACTCCTCCACCGCATCTTTGATACTTCCCTCGATTATATTATCCCCTAACATTATCAGAACCCTCTCCCCCTCGGCAAAATGCTTTGCCAGGCCAACTGCCTCAGCTATCCCGCCTTCTTTTTCCTGATAGGTATAATTTAAATGTTTAAGCCCGAAATCTTTTCCGTTCCCTAAAAGGCGCAGAAAATCTCCGGCATTATTTCCGCCGGTAACTATAAGGATATCTTTTATCCCCGCATTTATCAAGGTCTGAATGGGATAATATATCATGGGCCGGTCATAAACCGGAAGCAAGTGTTTGTTGGTGATTTTAGTCAAAGGATAAAGCCTGGTCCCCAATCCCCCGGCTAAGATAATTCCTTTCATATTCTTCCTTTAGTCCTAAGTCTTAAACTCTGAGGGATAATGTTATGTTTTAGAAAAGAAAACTGGAGTGTAAAGCTTTAGCTTTACCAGATGAAGAGATGAAACCACTTTGGCAAACCTAAAGGTTTGCACTCCAAAACTTCCCTCAAAAAATTACTTTCTCAGCGACCTCCCTTTTTGTTATTTTCAGATTTGCTTTCTCTCCCTACTTTTTCTCCTCTTTTCCCTTAGCTCCGGGTTCGGGTTTTTCAGCTTTTGTCTCTTTGCCTGGCTTGGCAGACTCTTTTCCTTTAGCCTCTTTACCTTCTTCTGCTTTTCCTTCTTCGCCTTCCTCAGCCTTCTTCTCAGTTATCACCTCAGGCTCTGTGACTTCCACAGCCGCTGGGACAACCTCTTCCTTGAAGATGGTAGGCGGAACCACGGTAACTATAGACCCTTCAGCATCGGATAAAATCGTTACCTTCTCTAACTTGGTATCCTTAACGTGGATTGAATCTCCTATCTTGAGAGTGGACACATCGAACTCCACCTTCTCCGGGATATCTGAGGGCAGACATTCGATCTCCAGCTCCCTCAAAACGTATTGAAGTATACCCCCATCCTTTGACACCCCGATAGGTATACCCACCAGATGAACCGGAACCTTGACCGTAATTTTCTTGGTCAAATGCACGTGCTGGAAATCTACATGCAGGATATTCCCAGCCACCGGGTCATGCTGGATCTCGCGGATAAGGACCTTTTTCTGCTGGGCTTGATTATCATCTATGTTAAGGGTGATAATCACGTTTTCGCCTTTCCCCGCTCTTAAGATGGAATTTAAGGACTGGGCATTGATCTCTAAGGGCAACGGCTCATCTCCCGGGCCATAGACCACTGCTGGAATTAAGCCCTTTCTTCTTAATTTTTTGGCTATCTCCTTGCCGGTTCCAGTTCTTTTCTTAGCTTCAAGCGTAATCTCCTTCATTTCTTTCTTTCTCCTTTCACACTTTTTTCTTTTTAAATCTATCTACTTAGCAGAGGTTTTTAGACCTCCCGGTTATTAATATTCGAAAAGCGAGCTTATCGATTCCTCCTTATCGGTGCGGATTATCGCCTCGCCGAATAGTTGAGCTACGGACAAGACCTCGATCTTATTGGAAAAGTCTCCGTTCGACTGGTTGATCGTATCGGAGACAACCAGTTTTTTGATGGGTGACTTTTCCATTTCCTCCACTGCTTTTCCAGATAAGACCCCATGGGTGCAACAGGCATAGATATCCCTGGCGCCATTCCTTTGCAAGGCCTTGGCAAACTCTATCAGAGTTCCTCCGGTATCCACGATATCATCCCGGATGATGACGTTTTTCCCCCTGACCTCTCCTATGATGTTGTAGAAAGCTTCAGCCTGATTCGGAGCAGGTCTTCTTTTTTCCAACACCGCCATAGGGCAGTTGAACTTTTTGGCGAAGTTGCGCACCATCTTCATCCCGCCTAAATCTGCCCCGATAACCAGGTCAGGGAGATTAAGTTTGAAAAAATAGTCATAGAAAACAGGGTTGGAGAAAAGATGGTCAGTGGGGATATCGAAAAAACCCTGGATCTGGGCCGCATGCAAATCCATGGTTAAGACCCGGTTGGCTCCAGCCTGGGCTATTAGATTAGCCACCAACTTGGCAGTTATCGGAACCCTGGGCTGGTCCTTGCGGTCCTGCCTAGCATACCCGTAATAGGGAATTACTGCGGTAATCCTTCTGGCTGAGGCTCTTTTAGCCGCATCTAAGAGGATCAAAAGCTCCAGCAGATTTTCCGCTGGTGCTCCAGTTGACTGAATTATAAAAAGGTCTGCCCCTCTGATATTCTCGTCTATTCTGACCCTGATCTCACCATCTGAAAACCTTGAGACCTCAGCCTTGGAAATAGGCACACCCACATACTGGCTGACCTTTTCAGCCAAGGGCCGGTTTGAGTTGCCGCTGATAATTTTTAATACATCTGGCATAAAATTTTACCTTGATTTAAGTGAAGAAAGAGACATATGCTCCTGCACGAATTTCCAGTTACCCTCCTCCTTGAGTAAAACCCCGGTAAACCGGATATTTTTCTCTTTGGGTTTTCCTTTCAGTTCATAACCCAACTTGAGTTTGGAGGAAAACCAGGCCACCCCATCTACAAACTTAATCTGAAGTTGCGACAGGGCAAAATTCCTCTTTTTCCACTGGGAGATATTTGACATGAAAACTTTATAAAAGCCCTCGACGTTACTATATCCAGTCAAAAATTCATCCCCTGTCCCTATCAGGATTATGTCTGGGGTTTTGGCATAAAAATTCAATACCTTATCCCGGTCAGCAGATTCTAAAGCCACCACAAATTCCTTAATCGTATTCTCCAAAACAGTCTGCTCGGACTCGACTTTGATCTCCCTTTTTTTAACGCAGGAGACTGAAAGCAAGGACAAAAAAAATATGAAAGTGAATATTATTCTTATTTTCATTCTCCGAGTTTACCTTTAGTCTTGCAGGTCAGCTGCCTTGCGTACCGGACGAAAGAATTGGTTCAGAAGCACAGGGCTCCTGACCTACTTCCAATCTAACTGTGAACCATCTACTAATCACTTTTCACTAATCACTATGCTGGCTGGGGCGCCAGGATTCGAACCTGGGAATGCGAGATCCAAAGTCTCGTGTCTTGCCGCTTGACTACGCCCCAGAAGAACCATTCGCTTTAGACCGGGTGGGCTTTTAACTCCATCTCGTAAGCTTCTAACACTTTTTCCTCTATTACCTTCCTCATCTCGTTGCTCACCGGATGGGCGATATCCTGATGAGTACCGTCAGGCCTTTTCCGGCTGGGCATGGAAACAAAATAGCCACTGTTGCCATTGATAACCTTCAGACCTCTGATCACAAAGGCGTTATCAAAGGTGATGTTGGCAAAGGCTTTGAGTTTCTCCTCGTCCCTCAAGGTAATCCTTACCTCTGTTATTTCCACCTTCTCACCTCTCTGCGGAAAATTGGTTTATCTTTTCGGACCACTCATCTAAGGGATTGGCCGGGCTATGAAAAGTTTCCAATCTCCCCTCTGGAAAAGCTTTTCCATCTCCTCATTTTTTGGTTCCTGCTCAAAGATCCCGTAGACAGTAGGTCCGCTTCCTGTCATGGAGGACTTCTTAGCCCCAAGTTTTAATAAGAGCTTAAGGGCATATCTGACCTGAGGGTATTTTTCAATGATCTTTCCCTCAAAATCGTTTTTCCAGGTATTCAAAGCTGCAAGGAAACCTTCTTTTTCCTGGAGATTTTTAATTTTAATAAATTCTGCTCTTCTTGTCAAGTTTATTTTGACATCCTGGTAAGCCCAGGCAGTTGATACTTGAAAGGGGAAGGTTACTAAGACTATCCAGTAATCTTTGTAGACTTTGACCGGTTTTATCTTCTCTCCCCTTCCTTCAGCTAAAGCGGTCTGGTCGTATAAAAAGAACGGGACATCCGAGCCTAATTTTTCAGCCAGAAGATGGAGTCTTTTTACTGGATAATTTAAATTATACAATCGATTCACGCCCAGAAGAGTGGAGGCTGCATCCGAGCTGCCACCGCCTAATCCGGAGGAGATGGGGATTTTTTTTCTGAGGAATATCTTAACCCCTTGAGCAACTTTTCCCTCAGATAAAATTAGCCGGGCAGCCTGATGAACCAGATTTCTCCGATCCGACGGAAGCTGGATGTTATCAGTTTTTATGATCACGCCTTCATTTATTTTTAAAAAAGTAAGAGTGTCATGTAAGGAGATCCTCTGCATCAGGGTGGAGACATTATGATACCCATCCTCCCTCTGGTTTAATATCTCCAGAAAAAGATTTATCTTGGCTGGAGCTTTAAGGGTAAGACCTTTCAATTTATAACCACTTCTCTTTCCAGAAATTATAGTTAAGCCTCATCTTAAGGGAAAGATTCCTGCCGTTTTTTCCAGAGATATTGAGCTGGTTTTTCATATTGGTATATCCGAGTTCTCCTTCCAGAAACAGATGCGCATCCGGCTGAAAGACCCCCTTGAGGGTGAAGGTATTGGTCTTCTCAACAATCCCTGAAGGGAAGCTCATATTTTTTGGAACCGGGGAGGGCTGAACCGCTATTCTTCCTTCCCCTTTTCTTTTAGACTCAAGAGAAAAAGAGAATTGAAGGCTCTTGTTATAATGATACAAAAGCTCAGCAAAAAGATCATCCGTATCCGGACCCAGAAAACTTCCTATCCCCACATCCCGATAGGTGTAGAGATTCCAGGGTTTATCCTGTCCATAGACCCATTTATTTATCCGGGTATATTCCAGAGTCAGATAACTTCTGGTGAATCCAAAAAGGTCTGCCGTTTTTGTTCCTAAAAGGAAGCCGATCTGCTGAGGCTCAGATTTGAAATCGTACTGAAAGTCATCTATCAACAGCTCCCCATAAAATTCTTTATTCTTAAAGTGAGTAATGGAGAAGTCGAAGCTCCAGAGAGGATTATCATCTATATTATGATTGAACTGTTCACCGTAAAATAAGAAAAGAGGGTTAAGGTAATAAGGCTCCAGCTTTCTTTTTGGTCCGCCGTATACAACTACCTCGGAAAAACCTAACTCTATTCCGGATTTAAGCTTAATATTCATCCTGTGCCCGGAAAAATACCTCTTGGCAAAAAAGTTAGAGTCTGGCAAAAAGACCTCGTCTAATCCTGTGGCGAAAAAATCGAACCTGAAAACTCCGATCTTCCCTGTAAGCTTCAACATATCAAAGGGAGGCGAAAAGCCTGAAAGTAGAAGATAGTCTCTGCTTCCTGGCCCCCAGCGCATATAATCTCTGCCCCATTGAAATTCTAAATATTTGAAATTCCCTTCAATATATCCCTGGTCGAAGACTCCAGTTAAATCTCCTTTCCATTTCTGGCCGAAGAAGTTTGTCTCCTTTTCCGCTTTAGTGTCTATGATAATTCTATCCTTGAACAAAAAGTTTTTCCACTGAAAAGCTCCTTCTATAATACCTTTTTCCCTGGTATAAGAGGAGTCATGTTGATTACTCACCAGATATAAGACAGGACTTAAGAAAACCTTAAGTTTTTTAGGTTCTTCTTTTTTCTTCGAGACTTCAGATTCCTCAGATAAAGCTTTTAACTCATATTCAAATTCTTTCTTAAGCTTATCTATAAGCCAGGCTTGTGTCTTGGTCAAAACCAAGTCATCTTTCTCTATCCGGCTGTTTATCTCCTGGAGATATGAGGCGATCTCTCCCCGGGAATAAGGCTTATTTCCTCTGACCAATTTAGGGAAAAGCCCCTGGGTATAAAGCTCTTCTATGCTCGGATATACCCAGGAATCCAGAGGAATATTCTCCAGGGAAGTGGAATAGCTTGGTATTGAGCAAAAGCAAAAAAGAAATAAAAAAAATATAATGGCTTTCAGAAACTTTAGCATGGATCCAAACTTGGACTCCTTTTTCCTCCTCAATGCGAATATCGAAAATATGCCCGCATCGTGAGAAAGGAAAACCAGATCACGGAAAAATTAGAAAATCTATAGCTTTACAATCTTCCCCCGGTTACTCTTTACCTGCTTACAGGCGTTACGGGTATCAAAGACTAATTTTGAATTCTTCACAATCCAATCGTAGTCATAGGCTGAGTGATCAGTGACGATGACTACACAATCAGTCCGTTTGAGAAGGGGAGAGGTTAATTTGACTGACCTGATAGTATCGCAATTCATCAAGATTTCAGGGACATGCGGGTCATTATATTTAACCTTCGCGCCGGCATTCTGCAAAAGCTTGATCACGTCTAAGGCAGGAGATTCCCTGACGTCCCGGATATCTTTTTTATACGCTACTCCTAAGACCAGAATATCCGAGCCTTTAACCGTCTTTTTGACCTGGTTCAAAGCCCGGGTAACCCTTTCCACCACATATTCCGGCATATGCGAGTTGATATCCCCGGCTAATTCTATGAAGCGGGCATAATAGTTCAAAGATTTCAATTTCCAGGAAAGATAATGCGGGTCTATGGGGATACAGTGGCCCCCCAATCCGGGTCCGGGATAAAAAGGCATAAACCCAAAAGGCTTGGTTTTTGCCGCCTCGATTATCTCCCAGACATCGATTTTCAGCCGGTCACACATAAGAGCCACCTCGTTGACCAGCCCGATATTTACGCTTCTAAAAGTGTTTTCCAGAAGCTTGGCCATCTCCGCGCTCTGGGTGGAGGAAACCGGAACTACCATGTTGATTATCTGTTCATAAAAAAGCTTAGCTATACGGGTGCACAAAGGAGTAGTTCCTCCAACCACTCTGGGCGTATTCTTAATAAGGTAATTTTTGTTGGCCGGGTCTACCCTTTCCGGGGAAAAGGCTAAGAAGAACTCCTTTCCAATTTTAAGGCCGGTCTCCTCCAAAATCGGCCGGATAAGCTCCTCGGTTGTGCCGGGATAAGTAGTGCTTTCCAGAACGACCAACTGTCCTGGATGAAGATATTTTTTTACCTGATTTACCGCAGCCAGGATGTAGGATACATCCGGGTCCTTGGTCTTGCTTAAAGGGGTCGGCACGCAGATGGAGATGCAGTCGGCATTTTTCAAAAGAGCGAAGTTGGAAGTAGCTTTAAGAAGCCCTTTCTGAACCAGCTTTCTCACCTGAACGTCTGCTATGTCATCTATGTCCGACCTGCCGGAGTTGATCAGATCAACTTTCTTTTTGCTGATGTCAAATCCCAGGACTTTAAAACCCTGGTTGCCGTACTCCACTGCCAAAGGCAGCCCCACATAACCCAAACCGATAACCCCTACCACTGCTTTTCTTTTCTCAATTTTTTCTTTCAGCTTCTCAAACAATTCCTTCCTCCTTATATTTTTTAGAAGATGATGTTTTTAATGGTTAATAAATATATACTATATTTTGTCAATGTCAATTGGAGTTTAGCCTTTTTCGGGAAAGAAAAAGCCCGGGCATATGCATCGGCCTTTTATTGACTTTGCTCAATAATCTTTTCTGAAATGAAAAAAAGAATAACTCCAAAAACAAAAAAGTCCGCCTTTTGGGCGGACTTTTCATTTAAAACTCTATTCCAAGTCTTTTTTATTTTCTTCTTCTTATAAAATTAAACGCTCCTAAACCTAAAAGGCCGGTTCCCAAAAGGATTACAGTCCCCGGCTCAGGCTGAGCTACAATATAACGGTTATCTACTCCAGTTATACCTGAAGCATCAGCCATAAAATTGTCATAATGAACCTCAACTGCCGGGGCATTCCCACCATTTCCGTCATTTCCCGCTTCTAAGAAAACCCTTACATCTGAACCATAGCCTGAAGGAAGCACAGCATTGCTTGCTAACTGCCAATCACCAGCTGAAAAATAATAAGCTGAGAGTGTAGAACCAAACCTACTCAGCCTAAATTTGCTACTGAAATCTTCTGAAGTAGCTGAGACAAATCCGGTCTGCCAGTTCCCATCTAGCATCCAAGTAACAACATAATTAGCATTGGACCGTGATACCAGCATCGCAAAAGTATGATCTTTTGCCCACACTCCCAAAGTAGCAGTACTGATAAAGTCATCAAACTTAATTAAATTTAAATCGATACTCGTAGCGAAATCACCTGAAAGGCTGAAATTGGAAGATATTGTGCCTCTGCTAGATCTTATACCCTGAGTGGTCCCCAAGTTGAGATATCCATTCTCAACTGTAGCATAGCCGCCATCGTGGGAGTAATCACCCCATAAAACCGGATCAAAAGAATTGAAGTAATCACTTAACCCAAACTGAGGATAGGCCGATACTGCTAACGTTAACACTGCTACCAAGCTCAAAATTATTATCTTTTTCATTTTTTCTCTCCTTATCTAATTTTTCTGCTAATAATATAAGCAACTATTATGCCAAAAGGTCTCCATTGAAGCGAAAACTCTAATTTGTTGATAATAAAGGAATTATACTACCAATCATACTTTAGAATATATAATTTAAAATAATCTCATCTGAAAATGTCCAATTTGCTGACAACCATTGCAGAATAAACTCTGATTTTTGGACAAAACTCGTTGAAAATCAAGAACTTAAATCAAAGAACCGACTCGTTCAGACAAATGACATTTTTCATATAAACCTGACAGAGGAAAAAATTGCTTTCATCCAAGAAATATATTCCTTTTTTGAACAACTTCTGTTTTAGCTTTTAAAAAACTCGACACTTCTAACCATTTAGTATACAAGGGATTATATCCTTATTCCAATAAACAGACCTTACAGGCACATCTTTTGCTAAAATTTTGAACAAAATTTAGTTAAGGTTTTTGGGATATTGACGAATTAAACAAAAGGATAAGCTTATGTCCCAGGAAGGGGCGGAAAAAATATTAAGAGCTTGTCCAGAAAGAATGGACTCTAAAAAGCAAAGCCTGGAGGCTAAAAGCATACTGCCGGAGAAAAAAGGGGGGTCCTTTTTACATCTCCATTTCGAATCCAGAATTACTCTTAGTCCATTTTTAAGCTTAATAAGAGTCTGACAATTTTTATGATTGATCTACATACTCATCTTCTTCCGGGAATAGATGATGGCGCAAAATCTCTGGAGGAAGCAGTCCAGATAATAAGACAGGGAAGAAAGATCGGAATAACTGCAATCTGCACTACGCCGCATCTTTCATCCAGCTTTACAAAAGATAGAACTGAAAAGATTATGGAAAATTTCCTAATGCTTCAAGAGAGAATCTATGAGGAAAAGATAGATATACAGCTTTATCTGGGAAGTGAAATCGATTTGCGCATGAACTTTGATTCTATCAAAAGACTTCCCTTTTTCTTCATAAATCAAACCCAAAAATATCTATTTGTGGAGCTGCCGCTGGGAGAATTCCCGCCCTTTGCCGAAGGGATTCTCTTCTCTCTGTTGATAGAAGGCTTATCTCCGATTCTGGCTCATCCGGAAAGAAGCCTGAGCAAAGAGAGTGATTTCGAAAGGATCGAGAAGTTGAAAGATTCAGGAATTCTGATCCAGTTAAACGCCGGTTCGCTCTTAGGAGATTTTGGCAAAAAGATCCAAAGGGGAGCCAGAAGGTTACTGGAAGAAAACCTGGTCGATTTCATTTCCAGCGATGCTCACGATCTAAATCGACGCCCCATAACCGTAATGGCAGAAGCTTTTAAAATGGTCAAAAAAAATCTGGGAGAGGAAAAGGGATTAGAACTCTTTGAGAAAAATCCTAAAAAAATCCTTCAGGCAGATAATATCGAAACCAGAATAGAACATAAATATTTTTAAAAGGAGGAAAAAAGTGAAAAAAATAAGCAGAATAATCAGTCTTTTCTTACTGGCCTACCTTACCTTCTTTCAGATATCCAGTCTAGTCTGGGCTCAGGAGGAAAAGAAAGCTGAATCCCAGAGGAAGACAGGCATGGATTATTATCTCGCCCCGGGTGCAGACAACCAGCTTTTAATTAAAGTCAACGTCTGGGGAGAGGTTTTAAAACCCGGGATAGTGGAGGTTCCTGATAATACCGACCTTCTCTCTCTTATCTCTATGGCTGGCGGACCTACGGAGAATGCCAAGCTTAGCAAGGTCAAGATCGTGCGCAATTTCTCCGAGAGTAAAATCTTCACGGTCAATGTCAAGGATTGTGTCCGGGATGGGAAAGCCGAACAGATACCCTTGATCAAACCAGGTGATACGGTTATAGTTCCGCGCAATAGCTTTCACTCGTTTTCAAAATATGTAACTTTTGTTTATAACCTGGCGGTTATAGCCAGCGTGATCAAACTCTTTACTCAATAAAAGGAGGGCAAAACATTGGAAGAGCAAAATAGTGTCTCGCGGGTTCAGAAAGAAGTATCCTTTCAGGACTACCTGATTATACTTAAGAGGAGAAGGTGGATTATCCTCAGTGCCTTTTTGATAATCCTGCTCTCGTCTGGGATCTTCTCCTTCACTACCCAGCCGATCTATGAGTCCTCTACCACTTTGATGATCGAAGAGGATGGGGGAATGAAAAAAGAGATCTTCGAGATCTCCTCTTATATGAAGCAGGAGACTATGATCAAAAACCAGGTGGAGATAATCAAAAGCCGGACCTTAGCTGAATCGGTTCTTCAGGCGCTTTTATCCTCCCCCTTTGAAAAGGTCTGGGAAGACGAGGTTTTAAGGAAAAGATCAGATAAGGTCAACCCCAATGATATGGTTCTAATCCTGCAGCAAAACACCAAGGTGGTACCTTTAAAGGAGACCGACATAGTTCAGGTTAAGGTGACTGCCCCGAATCCAGATTTAGCTGCATTTCTGGCCAATACAATCGCTCTGGAATATTATAAACAAAGCCTGCAGGTCAGCCGGGGAGAAATAACCGAGGTCCGTCAATTCTTAGAGGAACAGCTTTCGAGCATCCAAAAAGAGTTGCAGCAGGCTGAGGAGGCTTTAAGAACATATAAAGAGCAAGAAAAGGTCGCCGCCCTACCTGAAGAGACAGAAGAGCTGGTAAAACAGTTAGCCAATTTTGAGTCTATGTATAATGAAGCAAAGACCGATCTGGAAGCTAATCAGAAAAGGCTTTCCTATATGCAAAACCAGCTTTCGGAGAGAAAAAGCCATTTAGTGGAAGACGTATCTCAGATCTCCAGTCCTTTGATAACTCATCTACGGCAGGAGATGGCAAATTTAGAAGGGATGAGAGCAGGATTTTTAGCCCAAGGTTTCCCGGAAGACCATCCCAAGATGGTAGAAACAGTCAATCGAATAGAGGATATAAAGCAGAAGCTCATAAAGGAAACCACCCAGTTAATTTCTAAGGAGCTTTCTTCTTCGGACCCTTTAGCCTATTCCCGGGAGTTAGTGGAGAAGATTTTAACCCTGGATATAGAGATCCAATCTTTAACTGCTAAGTCAGAGGCATTAAAGAGAATTGTGGATACCTACTCAAATAATCTCAACAACCTGCCGGAGAAAAGCCTTAAATTAGTTCGCCTGGAGAGAAATGCCAAAGTAGGAGAAAATATCTTCTTAATGTTAAAGGAAAAATACGAAGAATCACGCATAAAAGAAGCCGGACAGATCGGAAGTGTGAGGATCATAGATAAAGCCTTACCTACGGAGAACCCCATAAAACCTAAGAAGAAGATAAACATTCTTTTAGGCGCGCTCTTAGGTCTGGGATTGGGTCTGGGTATGGCATTTTTTGTGGAGAGACTGGATAATTCTCTCAAAAGTATTGAGGATGTGGAAGGTGCTGGACTTTCGATTTTGGGCTCTATCCCTCTGATAAAAAGCAGTAAAGATAAAAAAGAGAAGAAAGAGGAAAAAGGCTCTGAGGATTATCAGATAAAGAAAATCGCCTCCAATTTAGTTACTCATTTTGAGCCAAAGTCACCTATCTCTGAAGCTTATCGCACCTTCAGGACTAATCTGCAATTTGCCAGACTTGATTCACCCTTGAAGACTATCTTAGTCACCAGCTCAGGGCCGGGTGAGGGTAAATCTACCACAGTAGCAAACTTAGCCATAACTATGGCTCAGATGGGGACCAACACTTTACTTGTGGATTCAGACCTGAGGCGTCCAGTTTTACACTCCATCTTCAGTCTCCAGAGAAACCCGGGGTTGACCAATTATCTGGCAGGGAATGTTCCCCTACGGGAGATAATCCAGAAAACCCCGATTGAAAACTTAAGCCTTTTAACCTGTGGAGTCCTTCCTCCTAACCCCTCTGAGCTTTTAGGTTCAAAGAAAATGAAGATACTTTTAGAAGAGTTAAAAGAAAAATATGAGATGATCTTATTTGATTCACCGCCGGTTATAGCAGTAACTGATGCGGCAGTGTTATCTACCTTATTAGACGGAGTGGTATTAATTGCTTCCTCCGGACATACCTCCAGAGAAGCAGTAGTCAGAGCGACTACCCTGTTGCAGAACGTTAATGGCAGGCTTATCGGCGGAGTATTAAATAAAATAAAAGTGGAAAGTGTATACGGTTCTTATCACTATTATTACTATTACCACTACTATGGAGGAACTAAACAGAAGAGGAAAAAGAAGACTGCAGAAGAGGTGAAAGTCTTATGATTTTGACAAAAAGGAAAAAATAAGGAAAAGGTATGACGCAAAAGGGCAGAGCTGGTATTATTCTAAAAAATTCAGGGGCACTGGCTTTTTCTACGGTATTAGGGAAAATATTTGCTTTTCTT
>JAUYBY010000010.1 GCA_030692925.1 Candidatus Zixiibacteriota bacterium
TGTAGCGGAAACCTTTAGGTTTCCATCTTTTAATTTTAAAAAAATGGAGGGCTGAAGTCTTCGCCAGGATCCTGTGGACAAGACCTTGAGGCCCTCCGCTACACAATCCCTTATTGCTTTTGAGAAGTGGAACGGTAGAACAGGCATTCTTGCCTGTTCTATTTGCGACCCTGTCCTACCCTACGGGGGCTTGCTCCGGATCCATCAATAGGAAAAGGGTCGCACTACATACTGCTAACCTGATTTATCAATTTCAATGGGTTTCGCATCTTCAGGAATTTTAATCTGAAATTTTTTATCCGGAATGGAGATGTTTATGTTCCTCTCTAAAAATTTGAGTTTCAGTTTCACTTTTTCATCCAGGGATTTTATCTCTATAGTTCTGGGAAGCTTGGTCTGGTTGAATTTCTCAAAATTCTTATACTCTATTACGAATTCATTGAATTCACCTGCTTTTATTCCGATAGAGGAGATTGGTTTCCAGATACTCTTTGTCAGGAAAGCTCCTTCTTTATTTACCCAAAAGCTTCTTTTCCAGGTCTCGATGCTGTCCTCGTAAACGTAGTTCTCCTTATCCATACCTGTGAAATGAGCTTTCTCCTGGTTTATCTTTGTCTCAGAGACAAGGAGTCTCAAAAGACAGAAAAGGTTAAATTCAGTTTGAGAGTCAACCCCCTTTATGCAATTTATACTCCTGCCTTTATAATACTGCTTGCTCCGCGGGAAAAAAAGCAAAAGGCTGTCAGCACTGATCGAACCGGAGACAAAGTCCGGACCTAAAAGGGCTTTAACTGCAAAGGCAAAATCGTCCGGCTTTCTGAAAAAAAGCTCTAAATCTCCGGAGAAACTTTCTTGTGGAGACTTAAAGTTGAAACTTATGAGAGAAGCTGAGGAGTTAACCAGCTCCTGGTTTGAAATCGTCCTTTCTAAGACTCTTTCCGGAGTAAGCTCTTCTGGAGGAGGCTTCAGGCGGGCTGATGGATAACAACCAAGAAAAAGAAGAGTTATATAAAAAAGAAGTTTCGTTAATCTGTTTTTTGTCATTCTGAGGAAGCGAAGCGACCGAAGAATCTGTCCAACTTCAAATGGATTCTTCGTCCCGCCTTTGGCGTGACTCAGAATGACATCAAGGGAAGAATAGCGCTCCAGCATTAGATGAACCGGATAAAATCCGGACCTGCGAAGAGAGTTCCGAAAAAGAAAATGAATGGCTTGAAAATAGCCCAGAGGATACCCAGATTAAGAAAATAGTCCAGGACGATTACTCCTAAGAGGACGTAAAATGAATATCTCTGAATCTGTTGCAACTGGCTCTGGTACTGCAGGGGCATAATCCCGCTTAGAATATGGGAACCATCCAGGGGGTTTACAGGAATGAGATTGAATACCGCCAGAACCAGGTTTAATTGTATCCCCTTAATTAGCATTATCAGAAAAAGCTGGTGAGTAGGGGCTTCAGAGCCGAACGGGTAAGAGCTGATCAGCAACCTGAAGATAATCCCGAAAACTAAAGCTAAAACCATATTTGAACCGGGTCCAGCCAAAGAGACCCAGAGCTCATCTTTCCGTGGATTTCTAAAATTGTAAGGATTTACCGGCACCGGCTTTGCCCAGCCGAAGCCATAAAAATAAAGAAGCAGCAACCCGATTATGTCAATATGCGCGAGCGGGTTTAAAGTCAGCCTGCCGGCATATTTAGCAGTCGGATCGCCTTTGCGGTTCGCCATCCAGGCATGAGAGAATTCATGAAAGGTGATGGCAAAAAGCAGAGGGGGAGTTATAATCAGATAATAAACGAGCTGGTTCATAACTACATTTCGGTTTGCTGTCAGGTGGTAACACCTGACAGCACGCTAGGTTCATAATTTTTTGTAGTCCATATTTTATCAGGTTATAGCACCTGACATCATCCTAAATACTCTAAGGTAGTCATTGCGGAGAGTTCTTCTGGACGACGAAGTCCCGCTTTTAGCGGGGCTTCGTCCCCTACGGGACTCGCAATGACTTCATATCTCATGGTAGAACAGACAGTCGTGTCTGTTCACCATGGTCAGAGAGCAAAGCCTGGCGTCCTACGGACGGGCTGGCGCGTAGCCACAGGAATGTCTGACCTGCCAGAATTTTTGAAACAGTTTTAGCTTCTCGAAACAAATCTGTTATCTCTTAAGTAAAACCTCCATTTTTTCTCTTTTCCCTCATCAATGCCAATCCGGTTAGTGGAAACGATCTTCCCTACCGCTTCATTTCTATCTTCCACATAAATGGTCTTACCGATAAGGTCTGCCCCGTTCAATGACTTATCTACTCCCATAGCCTGGCATAATTTTCCCGGACCGCTGGTTAGGTCTTCAATCTTTTCTTTTTTCCTTTTTTTCCTCATTATCTCTATGCCGTTTTTTGGCTCCAGCGCCCGGATCAACACGCCGGCTGGAAACCCTTTTCTTTCAGTGATGACATTCAGGCAATAATACATACCATAAGTGAAATAAACATAAGCATAACCTGGTTCTCCGAACATAATTCTATTTCTGGGAGTCATTCCTCCATAAGCATGCGAAGCCGGATCATATAGTCCTCGGTAGGCTTCAGTCTCCACAATTTTCCCGGAAAGCTTTGTGCCATTCTTATTTACAACCAGATATTTGCCTAACAGTTCTTTAGCCACTTCTAAAGTTGGTCGATTATAAAATTCCCTTTTTAGCTTTTTGATTCCTGCAGATTTCATTTACCTGAACCGGATTCTGTTTTGATTTTAGCTAAACTTTCCTCAATTCTCCTTTTGACGAAAGGGTGAGATTCAGTTGTCTCCATCTTCCTGATCGCATCAATCCCCTTTTGATCCCCGATATCGGTCAGAGCTTCCACTGCAAAACCTCTTTCTGCCCAATCCTGTGATTTTAATTCATCAATTAGAAAGGGAATTGCTCGCGGGTCCTTAATTTTCCCCAAAGACTCGATTGAGAGATATCTTGTATCATCATTCTTATCTTTCAATACTTGTAGTAATGGTTCAACTGCTGGTTTTCCAGGCCTGACCAGAGAATTTGAAGCGGTCATCCTCACGCTGAAATGTCTATCTTTTAACGCTTTGATCAGGGCATCAATTGCTCTGGGATTATTCAAATCACCCAAGGAAACTGCTGCGCTTTTCCTCACCACCTCCACAGAATCATTTAATAAAGACATCACCTCATTTAAGACTGTGGTATCACCTATCTTGCCTAAAGAAGCGCAAGCGTTTGCCCGGATATTGTAATCAGAATTACTAAGCAAGTCTGAAAGTGGCTGAACTGCCCTTTTGTTTTTAATATCACCCAAGATTCGGGATGCAGTCTTGACTTTATCCTTGTTATCGCTTTTGAGAACTTCGATTAAAGGAAGAACTGCTGGCTCCCCGATTTTGCCCAGGATTTCAATTAAAGTCAGAATCTCCCTGGCATCCTGGGTATCCAGCTTTTCAATCAGATAAGGCACTGCATCTTGTCCCATTTCGATCAGAGCTTTTTTTGAGGGCTCGACCAGATCCCTGTATCTTTCTTCACCTGAGGAGGCTTTGAGAAAAAGCTCATCTACTTTTGATTTCAAATCCTCTGACCAGGAAGTGGCACAGAGTGCAAGAACAATACCCAGCAGCAAATAAAAAAGTACCTTGCGCATATGAGCTCTTAACTAAAAAATATATTCAACAGACCGCCGCACCTAAGGCTATGGATAAAAGCTTAATCTCCGCAGAGTCAGAGCGGGAGAGCAGGACTATTGGAGCGCCTCCACCTACCACTATGCCTCCCACTTTGGCTCCGGCTAAGTAGATTAACCCTTTGACCAGGATGTTGCAGGAGGAGATATTCGGGCACAGGAAGATGTCAGCCTCGCCTGAAACCGGTGAGATTATCCCCTTGGTCCGGGCAGACTTTGAGTCTATAGCCACATCAAAAGCCACCGGTCCATCCACAATAACATCTTTTATTTCTCCCCTCTCAGCCATCTTGGAGATTATCGAGGCATCGATAGTCTCCGGCATATCCGGATTCACTAACTCCACTGCTGCCAGGCAGGCGGCTTTTGGCATCTCTATCTCCAATTTCTTGGCCATCTGAACTGCATTTTTCAAAATCTCGATTTTCTTCATAACATCCGGAGCGATATTTATTCCCCCATCAGTCAAAAGCATAAGCTTCTGGTATCTTTCCACCTCTACCACTGCCACGTGGCTAAAAAGCTTTCCACCCTTCAACCCCTTTTCCTTATCCAGAACGGCTCGCAAGAGAGTAGGGGTATCGACTTTTCCTTTCATCAGCATATCCGCTTTCTTCTGTTTGACCAGCTCCACGGCTAAAGAAGCGCACCTTTGAGGCTCTTTTTCTCCCAGAATCTCAATACTTTTAAAATCAAAATTTAGCTTTCCGCATAGAGTCTCAATTTTAGCCGGATCTCCTATCAGGATAGGTGAGATGATCTTCTCCTCAGTAGCGATCTTGGCAGCTTCGATTATCTCCTCACTCTCTGCCCCGGCAATTGCCAGGATTTTCTTCGGCTTATCTTTGACAGAACCCAGAAGCTCTTTAAAACTTCTTATCATCTTTTACCTCAAAGAAAATCTATTTTACGTTTTCTCTTTACTTCACAATGGTAAGCCAGCCGTATTTATCTTCAATCTGACCTTCGACTATCTTGAAGAACTTGTCCTGTAATTTCGCAGTTATCGGACCGCGTTTACCCGTGCCGATGACTATTTTATCGATTGAGCTTATCGGCGTTATCTCCGCGGCACTGCCGGTGAAGAAGACTTCGTCTGCAATATAGAGCGCCTCACGCGGGATGTTCTCCTCGATAACCTTCAACCCCAACTCCTGAGCTAAACAGATCACCGAATTACGTATGATTCCAGGAAGTATGGAAGCGCCAAAGGGTGGGGTTATTAGGGCGCCATCCCTGACTATGAAGATGTTCTCACCGCTCCCCTCGCTGACGTGACCGAAAACGTCAAGGGCTATGCCTTCGGCGTATCCGTGTTCTTTGGCTTCCAATTTTATCAACTGGGAGTTCATATAATTGGCACCGCTTTTAGCCATAGCCGGAAAGGTATTGGGTGCCATCCGGTTCCAGGAGGAGACGCATACCGGCACTCCATTTTCCAGGGAATCCTTGCCCAGATACCTCCCCCATTTCATCACCGCAATAGCCGCATCGATCGGACAGCCCGTCGGGTCAACCCCTAATTGTTCATAACCTCGATAGACTACCGGACGGATATAACATTCATCCATTTTATTGAACTTTATCAGATCGATGATTGCCTGGTTGATCTCCTCCTTGGTATAAGGGATCTTCATCCGGTAGATCTTGGCAGAATTGAAAAGCCTGTCCGTGTGCTCTTTTAACCGGAAAATAGCCGGTCCTTTTCTGGATTTATAACATCTTGCCCCCTCGAAAACGCTGGAGCCGTAGTGCACCACATGGGAGAGCACATGAATTTTAGCATCATCCCAGTTCACCATCTTTCCGTTCATCCAGATTTTTTCTGCTTTTTCAAACGGCATAATACCTCCTTCGGACTAGGTTATAGGTCATAGGTTGTGGGATCTGACTTCATCCAAATATTCCAAAGTTCGAGTATGACTTTTGTATTTCTTTTCCCTGTCTTCTGTATGCTGTCTACTGTCTACTACTTGCTACTCCTAACGCAATCGACATAAACTTGGTCTCGTGCGAATCCGCCCTTGATGTCAAAACCACTGGTGCTTTTGTGCCAAGGACAATAGCCGCACATTTTGCTTTGGCAAATTCGACTAAGGTTTTGTATATCACGTTTCCGGTCTCGATATCAGGGCAAAGAAGTATATCTGCCTTTCCCGCAATTGGGCTTTTCACCCCTTTTATCTTAGCAGATTCCTCTGAAACGGCATTGTCCAAACCAAATGGACCATCTACCATTCCGCCTTTAATCTGACCTCTTTTTGCCATCATCGAAAGACAGGCCGCATCCACAGTTGCCGGCATCTTTTCCGGGTTGACTTTTTCCATCGCCGCTATGCAGGCCACACTCGGTTTTTCAATGCCCAGGCATAAAGCTAAATCAATTGCATTTTGAATGATCTGGGCTTTTTCCAGAAGAGTCGGGGCGATATTTATAGCCGCATCAGTCAAAAGCAGAAGCCTGGGAAAATCAGGTATCTCAAAAACAGCCACATGTGTCAGAAGCTTCCCGGTAGACAATCCCTTTTCCCGGTCCAGAATACCTTTCATAAAAATACCGGTATCTAAAAGTCCTTTCATCATCACATCTGCTTTTCTCTGATTAATCAACTGAGAACATAAAAGCGAAGCCTGTAACGGGTCATTCTCCTCGATCAATTCATATTCAGACAGGTCAATTCTGTTCTTTTCAGCCAACGCTTTTATCTTTTCTTTAGACCCCACCAAAATCCCTTGAGCGATCTTTTCTCTGCGAGCCTGATCCAGGGCCAAGAAGACCTCCTCATCCTCAGCCTTAGCCACAGCAATTCTCTTAGGACCTCTCGACCGGGCTAAAGTGAGTATTTCTCTAAGCTCTTTCATAAGATTTACTTTGACAAAAAAACTCGGTATAATATATTGATTGAGAAAAGATTTATCAACAGAAAAAGATGAGAAACAAAAATGATAGTATTAAAACAATCTTAATTGTCTCTGGAATTGCTATAATAATCTTAGCTCCACCTGTATACATTTATTGTAGAACCAAGGATTATATTCCTGCAATCGCCATGGCAACAGCAATTGCTACTGCGACAATGGCAATAATAAATTTCTTCTATCTAAGAGGGCTTAAAAATAGCAGGTTAGAGGCTTTGACAAGAGAGATTAAGGAAGTAATTTATTCTAGACTGTACAAAGAACTAGAACTGTTTTTAATACCCGAGAGCCATGCCAGGGAAGACATCGAAACAATAGCTTTGCCTATTACCTGGTCGTGGACTAATATAAGGAATGCTCAATTTCATTTGGCTTATCAAGTACCTAAAAGGATTTTCAATAAATTTGAGGAATTTACAAAACTTTTTATAGAATACGAAAAACGTTTCAAAGAAGAATTAACAGAAATTAGAAATAAAATTATATTAGAGCTACGAAATATTCTCCTTGGCGTTGACACTGAACTCTATAGGGTCGAGGTTTATTTTCTTCCCCACGAAAAGCCCAGATTACCGTTCAAAATATTTGAGAATCTCTTTTTGCAAAAAAAATATACAAGAAAGCGTAAAGCAATTTAAATCGAGAAATGAAATAGATTCCGGTCTAATATGTAAGTTTCTAAATAATAGATATGAAAAATTGAATTCTATAGAAGGTGAACAAGAGGTTATAAAGTTCTTCGAGAATTTATTTGAAGATATTAAGGAGAACTCTGAGAATTTCAAAGAACTATTAAGATTAAGGCAAGTCGGGATGAATCTTGCAAAACAGATATTAAAACAAATTTCACCTGAATAGAACGAAGAACGTCATGGATGAACGCTGACGCTACGAAAGGAAGGGCAACCACAGGGGGTTGCCCCTACAATCTGTTAAGTGAGGCTAATCCCGCCAACAGCGGGACGCACTACGAAAAAAACAATGGAGGGCTAAAGCCCTCCGCTACAAAAAAAAGTCAGACAGGAATGTCTGACCTACCATGGAAACCTCTCCCTACCCTGTCCTTAGAAAGGAGAGGGGGAAAAGTAAAATTCCTCTTGCCAAAAAATATTTTTATGATATACTTATAAAGGAGAAGCCTCTCAAGTATTAGAGACTTTTTCCGTCAGGTCAGGGGACCTGACGGGCACGTTTGGAATATAAATACCTTAATCGGAAGGAGGTTTTTATGAGCTTCTGTCCTTTTTGCGGAGAAGAGATAGCCGAGGGTAAGACTTTTTGCCTGCGCTGTGGCTATTCTACGACTCTTGCCCTTCCTTATCCTCATGTAAAGGTAAACTTTTCAAATTTATTATTTGCCCTTCTGGGATTAATCGCCGGAATAGGCTCCTGTATCTTCTCATTAATTCCGTCTTTAAATTATGTAGGATTTCTTCTGGTCTTGACTGCTCTGGGCTTTTCTGGGATTACCCTGGAAAAACTAACCAGAAAAATGGACACTGTTCCTCTGAAAATCCTTGCAGTGGCTGCTCTCATCTTGGCCGCAGTTGGCTATCTTCTGTTTATTTTTTACAATTCCAGAATGCCGGGCAGCGGTAGCCACGCATAAAACAGTTTGTTCGTTTGTCAGTTTGACCGTTTGTGCGCTGACCCAGCTCAATCGGTTCCTCATATTGCTGAAGCGGCTGTTGGCCTCGTAAGAAAGATTTGGACCGTAACCGCGCGTGCAAACTCGGTCCCCCGATGGAAGGCTGAAGTCTTCGCCAGGATCCTGTGGACAAGACCTTGTCCGAATTTGGATCCATAGGAACGGCCTTCCGCTACGATTTTTAATATTCCTTTTCTTTCTCCTCTCCAGTTAATACCCTTAAAGCCCCCAGAGTCAAAGCCTCCAACTCATCCTCGCCCGGAAAAACCAGGATCTTGGAGAGAAAACTAACCCTTTCTTTGGTCATATTTATCAGCCTTTCCGAACGGGCTATCCCCCCGGTAAGGACAATTGCATCTACTTTTCCATATAGAGTCGCTGCCATCGCTCCGATCTCTTTGGCAATCTGGTAGACCATTGCCTCATAAATCAACCTGGCTTTCTCGTCCCCGGAATCTATCTTTTCCTCAATCTCCTCAACGTTATCCGTTCCTAAATAAGCCAGAAGCCCGCCTTTTTTAGTAATCTTATCGTACATCTCTGTATAGGTGTATTTCCCGGATAAGCAGAGTTTTGCTAATCCTGTAGCGGGCAAACCGCCAGTTCTCTGGGGAGCCAGAGGACCGCCATCATTAGCATTGCTCACGTCAATCATCTGCCCTTTCAAGTGGGAGGTGACGCTTATCCCGGAGCCAAGATGGACGATGATCAAATTAAGCTCCTCGTATTTTCTTCGTAATTCAGAAGCCGCCTTTCTTGCGACCATCTTGATATTCAGAGCATGTGATAAACTTATCCTTTCTAACTCCGGCATACCGGAGATGCGGGCAACAGGAATTAGCTCATCCACTGAGACCGGGTCCACGATGAAAGCCGGAACTTGAGTATCTTTAGTCAATTCATAAGCGATAAGTGCCCCCAGATTAGAAACATGGTCTGCCAGAACATTACCTGATTTAATGTCAGAGAGCATTTTTTGGTTTACCCTGTAAGTTCCGCTTGATAGAGGCTTGAAAGGGCCTCCTCTGCCAACAACTGCAGCCAGATCTGAGATTTTAAAATGGTTTTTCTGTAGAAACTCAACAACCAAATTTTTTCTGTATTCTAATTGATCCAGGGTGCGTGGAAATACCTTAAGCTCCTCAGTCGAATGTCTTAAGACCTCAATCACTAAAGGATTCTTATCCTCAGACAAAGAGACCTTGGTAGAAGTAGCCCCGGGATTGATGCTCAGGATTTTGTATCCCATATTACAAAATGTAAGATGTTAGAAGTAAGACGTGAGACGATTTTTTTTAGGGCAGGCACGGGGGCCTGCCCCTACAATTAAATCACGGTCACGAGCAACGAACAATGGTCACGTTTTTTCTCTTATTACGCCCAGTTCGGTTTTCTCTTCTGTAAAAACGCCTCCATACCCTCTTTCGCCTCACCGGATGCAAAACATTCACCGAAAGCGTCAACTTCAAAAGAGCTGCCAGTGGCAAAATCTGTCTCCACTCCTCTACTTATCACTCTTTTTGCTAATCTGACCGCAGCGGGTCCTTTGGAAGCTATTTTTTTCGCCATCTCCATACACACATCCATCAGATTATCATGAGGCACTACCTGATTGACCAGACCGATAGAAAGAGCAGTCTGGGCATCGATCATATCTGCCGTCAGGATCAACTCTTTAGCTTTAGCCGTACCGACCATTCGAGCCAATCTCTGAGTTCCAGCAAATCCCGGAATCACACCTAAGTTTACCTCTGGCTGACCTAACTTGGCTTTATCTGAAGCGATTCTGATATCACAAGCCATCGCCAATTCGCACCCCCCACCTAAGGCAAATCCGTTGACTGCTGCAATCACAGGTCTATCTTGAGATTCGATCAGGGAAAAAACCTTTTGGCCCATCTCTGAAAAATCAATTGCCTGCTGTCTGGTCATATCTTTCATCTCAGCAATATCTGCACCAGCCACAAATGCTTTCCCCTCGCCGGTGATGATGATTACTCTGAGTTTCTCATCCCTGCTCCACTGGTGAGCAACGTCATTAAGCTCATGAATGGTCTCGGTATTTAATGCATTCAACTGCTGGGGCCGGTTGATCTTGATTATGCCGATATTCTCCTTGATCTCAGTTAGAATATTTTTATACTCCACGTCTCCTCCTTCCTTTTTAGCTAATTCGGACAGGGACAAGCCCTGTCCCTACTTTTGCTCATCTCTTTTTTTAACTTTTTTAAGACATAATGCTTTATTTAATTCTCGTCTTACGTCTAAGTCTTACATCTCTTATCAGCTTAATCCATCCAATCTGCTGTGAATGAGTTTCTTTGCTTTTTTGTTCTCAGCCTTTAGACTATAGACTTCAGACTTTTGCCTATTTGATTAACTCCCTGAAAATAACCAGTCTCTGAATCTCTGAAGTTCCTTCTCCGATTTCGCAGAGTTTCACGTCACGCAGGTATCTTTCTACTGGATATCTCCTTGAGTATCCATATTCTCCGAAAATTTGAATTGCTTCGTAAGTAACGAATCTTCCGATCTCAGAAGCGAAAAGTTTTGCCATAGCAGATTCCTTCACGTATTTCTGCCCTCTATCTTCAAGAAAAGCAGCATGATAAATCAGATGTCTGGCTGCCTCAATCTGGGTTGCCATATCCGCCAGTTTGAACTGGATCGCCTGGGACTCAATTAGAGGTTTTTCAAACTGTATAGTCTCTTTGGCATATTTCAAAGCTTTCTCAAAAGCACCCTGAGCGATGCCTAAAGCCATTGCTCCGATACTTATCCTTCCGCCATCGAGGGTGACTAAAAATTGCTTGAACCCTTCACCTTCTTTGCCTAAGAGATTCTCCCTAGGAACTTTTAAATCCTCAAAATGCAAAGTGGCAGTATCTGACCCCCTTATCCCCATTTTGTTTTCCTTTTTGCCAACCGTGAACCCCTTCATCCCTTTTTCTAAAATGAAAGAACTGATTCCTTTGGTTCCTTTGGTTTTATCTGTTGCTGCAGTGATAACGAAGGTCCCGGCAACTGAGGCATTGGTGATAAAACATTTGGAGCCGTTTATTACGTAACTGTCTCCTTTCAACACCGCTGTGGTTTTTGTCCCCCCGGCATCTGAGCCTGCATCCGGCTCAGTCAAGCCAAAAGCACCTAATTTCTCACCCTTAGCCAGAGGAGGTATATATTTTTTCTTCTGCTCCTCACTTCCAAAAAGGTAAAGAGGACAGATAGCCAGTGAATTGTGAGCAGCAATAGTGATGCCGGTGGAGCCGCAGACCCTTGAAAGCTCCTCCACGGCAATTGCATATCTTAAAGTATCGATGCCCGTGCCTCCGAATTCCGGAGGAACTACCATCCCTAAAAGACCCAGCTGGGCGACCTTTTTTATGTTCTCATAAGGGAACTGCGCCTTCTCATCTGCTTCCTGAGCTTTTGGCTCGATCTCCTTTTCAGCGAACTCCCTTATGCTTTTTCGGAAATCTTCGTACTTTTTATCCAAATACATCCTGTTCTCTATTTCAAAAGATCTCTGGAGATGACCATTCTCTGCGCCTCAGAGGTTCCTTCGTAGATCTCGGTCACCCTGGCATCCCGGAAATACCTTTCCACTGCATATTCCTTCATATAGCCATACCCGCCGTGAATCTGTACTGCTTCGTTTACCACATAATTTGCCGCCTCTGAGGCAAATAGCTTTGCCATCGAGGCTTCTTTTATACATCTGATATTATTTTGCTTGAGCCAGGCCGCATGATGCACTAAAAGGCGAGCAGCTTCAATCTGGGTAGCCATGCTGGCTAATTTGAACTGGATAGCCTGAAAATTACAGATCGGCTGACCGAACTGGACCCTCTCCTTTGAGTATTTCAAAGCTTCATCCATAGCGGATTGAGCTATTCCCACAGCTTGAGCTCCCACCCCTATTCTACCGGAATCAAGCAACTCTAAGGCTATCCGGAAATCTTCGTTTTCTTCTCCAATGAGGTTTTCCTTGGGTACGAGACAATCTTCAAAAGAGATTTCCCTGGTATCAGAACCCCTGATCCCCATCTTTTTCTCTTTTGTCCCAACCTTAAACCCTTTTAATCCTTTCTCTACTAAAATACAGGAAATACCTTTGGATTTTGCCTCTGGACTGGTCGAAACAAAAAGGACAAAAAGGTCTGCTATCCCGGCATTGGTTACGAAGGTTTTGGTCCCATTGACTAAATAGTTGTTCCCCTTCAAAACTGCATTGGTCTTAATGCTTCCAGCATCTGTTCCAGCCTGAGGCTCTGTTAAAGAATAAGCTCCAATGAATTCTCCCCGGGTCAATTTAGGCAGGTATTTTTTCTTCTGCTCTTCTGTTCCAAATTTAAAAATGGCGTCGCAGACTAAAGAGTTATGGACAGATAAGGAGATCTGCAAAGCAGCGCAAGCTCTGGCAAACTCCTCCATCACCAGAATGTAGCTGATGAAATCCAGACCAGAGCCGCCATATTCCTCCGGCATCAGCATCCCCATATACCCTAATTCAGCCAACTCCTTATACAGATCTCTGGGGATCTCCTCTTTCTCATCGAACTCCTGGGCTTTGGGTGCTAATTTCTCAGAGGCAAATTCTCTGGCAGCCTCTTTTATCATCTTCTGGTCTTCGGTAAGTTCAAAATCCATGGGTTTCTCTCCTAGTTTAATAACCGGATTGATACGCGTAGGGGCGGAGTTTAGCTCCGCCCTACAAGATGGGTGGAGACAAGCTCCACCCCTACGCGACATCTCTAATGGTTAATAACCTCCAAAATGAAATCTGATTTAAAAGATTGTATCATCTTCTGTAGCCTTTACAGAGGCGTTGATCGGCGGGCAAGGGTGCCCGCCCTACGAGATATGAAAAAGTCAACATTCGTAGGCGGGGCTACCAGCCCCGCTATTTTGAATCCCTCAGATATTTTTTTACTCCGCCTTTTTGAAAATCATTGCGGTGACGGTTTTGTCATTACCGCCCATGCTGATCATCAGTGCATAGGGTCTATTCGAATTGATCTTCACCTGGTAACCGTTAGCTTTTCCGGTTAACTCGTGAATACAGTCTACAGCTTGTCTCACGCCGGTTCCGCCAACGTAATGTCCAAAACCGATTAAACCTCCACCTGGATTCGTGGGAATCTCTCCATCAATTCTGGTCTTGCCTGATTCCACCAAGGCTGCTCCCTCTCCATATTTGGCAAAACCAGCTGCTTCTAAGGCTAAAATGCCGGTAATGGTGAAGCAGTCGTGCACTTCGAGCAAACCTATATCTTTTGGACCCAGCCCGGTCATCTGATAGGCTTTCTCTGCCGCTTTTTGAGTGGTGAGAAGCCTGGTCGGGTCTTCCGGCTGTTTGGTCAGATTAGCTTCACATTGACCATAACCCACGACCTCAATAGCATCCTTTTTATCTATCCCCAGTTTCTTAAGCCCTTCCTCTGAGGCGAATATCAAAGCAGAAGCACCGTCTGAGACTTTTGAACAGTCATAGATGTTGAGATTCTCCACAAAAGCCTTCGGATTTGGCGGGGTCATGCCAGCACCGAACAGATCCTCTATTGAGTTCTGATATTCCTGAGCTTTTGGGTTTTTCCGGGCATTCTTTATCATCTGCTCATACCATAATGCCATCCCCTTGCGGGTAGGCTCGTATCCGAATTTCTGATAATAGACTCCAGCCCTATCTGAGAATTTAGCCGGGAAAAAATAGGCGTGCCCCTCTTTACGCTCAGAGGCATAATGCCCTGCACCGGCCAGAATATCCGCTCCATAGATAGCTTTTACCGTATTCTGAACCTCAACCCCGAGAGTCAACACCGTATCAGCAAGATCAGATAGAACTGTCTTCATCGAAGTAACTAAAGCCAGACCTCCCGAACCGCAAGCCCCTTCGACCCTGGTAGACGGTTTGTATTCCAGAGCCGGGTCTATTTCTGGAATGAATCCTGCTAAATTACCCTGCTTACAGAACCTGGCAGCCATGAAATTGGAGATAACCCCCTCATCGATATTCTTCGGGTCGGAAATCTGGGCAATCGATCCGCGTCCAGCTTCAGTTATATACTGCTCTATTCCTGGTCTGGCTTTTTTTGGATTAAATTCCTTTCTTCCTGAGCCAAAAGAAATAGTATTATACCCCGCAGCTAAATAGACTTTTTTTCTGAATTTCGTCATTTTAAACCTCCTTAAATGTAGTCGTTAATTGGTCCGTACAAATGATAAAACCCATTCAATAATACGTTATTCACATCCTCAGCCGTTTTAGCTACACCGATCTTCACTAACTTTTCGCCGATCTCTTTGGAGTTTTTGAGGTAGGCTAAAGCTAACTTTGCTCCCAGGGTATTAGAGGATTTCAGATTCTGGAAGAAAGTCTTGAGTTTGTCATTTTTCTTCAGGTCAGCAACCAGGTTTCTCCATGCGTAGAACCCTACGGGATATTCACCTAACTTTTTATCTAACTCACCGCTCCATCCCTGCGGGTCGAAAAGCTTATATTCTCCCTTATCGATATCGTAAACTCCGACTGGCCTGTTCTTGTCATATTTCAGGAAACCGTCTTTCTGACTGCCATCGCTTCTCTGCCCGCCTAAGATTTTCTTATCATACATCTTTTTCAAAAGGTCATCCTCCAAATCCTCACCCTGGATATAACCGGCGACAGTCTCGGAAATAGACTGGAAAACATCCACTCCCACGTAATCGATCAACTGGAAAATCCCCATAGGCCTGATCAATAAATCTTGACTGATTTTGTTGATTATATAAAGCCCCCCAGGCAGGGAATAATCTTTAGCCAGCTTCGTGGCTTCTCTTAGACCATATAGACCGTCTCTCAGGAAATGCCCATTTCCTACGAATCCGGCTATGTCATTTGAGGGAACGATCTTCTTGCTCAATCTTTTCGCCAGCTCCATGGAGAAATCTCTTAATTCCTGAACAGTATTATCAGCAAAGATCAACTCTGCCAGTTTCTGCACCGTGGGAGGATTATAAAAATGAAAACCGCTTATCCTACCGTTGAGGTTGGCTTCTTTATTTAAAATATTTATGGGAATAGACGAGGTGTTAGTTAGATAAAGCGTATCCTTGCCGCACAGGTTATCCATCTTCTTAAGAAGATCAACCTTCAAATCCTTTTTCTCTAAAACCGCCTCGAAGATCACTCTGGAGTCTTTCACTATACTTAAATCTGTTCCGGTCCGGATAAAAGAGAGTGCATCCTCCACGTACTGGTTAATGCAATCCTGATTTTCCACTAAATCTTCCCGATCCTTATACATCTGCCTCAACAATACACAGGCTTTCTCCCCCGCCTTGACCAACTGGGTTCTAAGATATTGCTGTAAACCCGCCAGATGGTCGAGGTTAATATCAATCAAATATAACCTATAATTCTTGTCCTTGTTTTCCGGCTTATTTTTTAACCTGGCCATCTCCTGAGCTAAAAGCAAAGCTATTCCGCTGCCCATCTTACCTGCCGCTCCGATTATCGCCACATTTTGCAGTCTCTCGTCAAAAGTCATAGAATTAACCTCCGGTTATTGGATTTTCTTAAGAAAGTCATAATTTTATCACCGCTCTATATATAATCTTTTCTGGACTCATATTCAAGGATTTTCTTTCTTAGTTTGCGATTTTTTTCACAAGGTTGTAGCGTCCTCACTCCTGTGAGGACGACACACTCCTCTGTGGTGTCAGGAGTTACCTCCTGACACCAGAAAATTCTTATCAACCTCAATTAGTGAATTATCTTCACAAAAATAATTCCTGATACTGGAGTAAGGCCAGTCCGTAAAATTCTCCACCAGCCCTCTTTTTTGTGGATTGAAATGAATGTATTGAATTTTACCTAAAAGCGTTTTCTCATTAGTTATCACCAAACAGTCAAATCTATCCTCCCAGAGTTTGAATTTCTGTCCAGAGACATTTTCCGCATTCTTTCTTAAATAACTCAATGCCCGCTTCTTATTTTCAGTTTCACAGAGTTTTCTGAATTCAAAACAAGTGAACTTCTTAAAATCGCGCATCAATTCAGAAATTCTTGGATTTTCATCAAAGTAAGCTATGAGGTGAATATGATTGGGCATCAAAACATAAGCGATCAATTTAAATCGATACTTCTTTTGCAAGAATCTCAAAGAGGATAAGAGAATTTCATAGCATTTTCTATTTGTGAAAATAGGTCTAAGTCCAACTACAGAAGTAGTCACAAAGAATGCCTTACCATATTTTTCGTAAATGTTTCTTTTTCTTAATCCCATTTAAGCTATTATCAGTTGGTGACGCTGTCAGGTGGTAACACCTGACAGCACAGTTAAGATTTTTTTCACAAGGTGTATCGTAGCGCGAGGCTTTCAGCCTCGCAATGCGACCCTGAAAGGGTCGCGCTACAAACAACATTACTTCTCCTCTTCCAACTCCATAATCGGCTCTTCAGTATCCACCATCTGGTTTTCCTTAAAATTGACTTTTTTCACAATTCCGTCCAAAGCCGATTTTATCTCGTGCTCCATCTTCATCGCCTCAACAATTACCAGGCTCTGCTTTTTCCTCACCCTTTCACCTTCGGAGACTAAAATCTTGAGAATCCTGCCCGGCATTGGCGCCCGCACTAACTGTTTCCCATCGACTAAACCTGCTTCATCCTCTTTTTTTCTGACCTTAGCAGCTTCCTTTTCCTGAATGACGAATTGCTCACCCTGAACGAAGATGAATCTCTTATTCTCAGCCTCAGCTATGTAAACTGTCTGGTTATGCCCGTCAATTGTAAGAGAAAAGCAGTTAGAGGAGATGACCTGAAACTCAACTTCTCTTTTTGAATTACCCAGATCGACGAAATAGGTATCCCCCTTTTTCTCGATAGAGATTTTATAGAGTTTATCTTCTAAATTGAATTCAAATTCCATAAGTTATGCGCCTATCTCCCATCTTCCCAGGGAAATCCAGGGGTCGAATCCTGTGGCTTTAACCATCTTCCCTTTAGGTGAGGTCTTTTCCATTGATTGAATAGCTCCGGCTATTAAGGCAGTTTCTCTGAGCTTTTCTCTTGACCTTTTTTCTTTCCACTCGCTCATATTCTTCGGAATGAAATCAGTGCGCGTATTTCCGTCAACGAATTCCTGATGAGACAGTAAATCCTTGAGATAATTCACCTGTGTTTTAATACCCAGGATGGCATAATCGGAAAGAGCCTGAATCGCTTTTCTCCTAGCGGATTCTCTATTCTCACCCCAGCAAATTAGTTTCGCCAGGATCGGGTCATAATGCATGGTAACTTCTATGCCTGAATAAAGACCCGAGTCGTTTCTTATCCCCGGACCGGAAGGTTCTTTTATGAAAAGAACTTTTCCAAAAGAGGGGAGAAAATCGTTCTCAGGATCCTCAGCATAGATTCTGCATTCGATCGCATGCCCTCTTTGTGAAAGCTCTTCCTGCTTAAAGGGAAGTTTTTCGCAGTTGGCAATTCTTATCTGTGATTTGACCAAATCGACCCCGGTCACCATCTCAGTAATAGGATGCTCGACCTGAATTCGGGCATTGACCTCCAGAAAGTAGTATTTCCCTTTTTCATCCAGAAGAAATTCAACCGTTCCTGCATTGTTATAATTTGCAGTTTGAATCACCTTCACCGCGGTCTTCCCCATTTCTGTTCTAAGCTCGGGAGTTACGGCAGTTGAAGGAGTCTCCTCGATTATCTTCTGGTGCCTTCTCTGGATAGAGCATTCCCTTTCAAAAAGGTGAGCTGCATTTCCATAATTATCTGCTAACACCTGAAACTCGATGTGCCTGGGTCTTTCGATACACTTTTCCAGATAGACCGATTCATCTCCAAAAGCTGATTTTGCCTCCCTCATTCCAGCTTCGACAGAAGATTTCAATTCCTCTTTGGAGTGGATAATCCTCATCCCTTTTCCCCCACCACCAGCAGAGGCTTTGAGCATCACCGGATAACCAATCTTCTCTGCCTGCTCTTCGAAGTCCTTTAGACTTCCGCCTTTCATCTTCATACCAGGTATTATTGGAATTTTCGCCTGAGTCATCGTGTTTCGAGATTCAAGTTTGTCTCCAACCAATCTCAGAGCTTTTGAATTAGGACCGATGAAAGTTATCTTCTCATCTTCGCACCTTTTGGAAAAAAGATAATTCTCTGCCAGGAAACCATAACCCGGATGAATCGCTTCGGCTTTACTTTTCTTGGTTGCCTGGATGATCTTATCTATATTCAGATAGCTTTCTAAAGGAGGAGCAGGACCTAAAAGATAAGCCTCATCTGCTAATTGAACGTGCAGGGCTTTTTTATCCACATCCGAATAGACCGCCACAGTCTCAATCCCTATCTCCTTGCAAGCCCGGATAATCCGGACTGCGATCTCTCCACGGTTGGCAATTAGAATTTTTTTGAACATAGTTTCTTATTGTAGCGTCCTCACTCCTGTGAGGACGATCCTCACCCAATTACGAACTCTACTTCATTAGTCGGAGTCAGACAGGAATGTCTGACCTACCTCCGTATTCATGTGAACATCTGTCCGTGCTGTTCGAGCACGTTGCCACAGGAGTGGCAACGCTACGGTTTCATCGTCCGACATCCGTCAGAGGCGGATCGGACGCTACGTTTTTTTCTCCCTTGAGCTTTTGAACCTTTGTCCCGCCAAAGGCGGGATTGAACCTTTCTTTTATTCTTGATTCCACTTCGGCTTTCTTTTTTCCAGAAAAGCGTTCATCCCCTCCTGCCCTTCCTCGCTGATTCTCATTTTAGCAATAACCTCAGCCGTATATCTTTTGAATTCATCATAATTCATCCCGGGAACTTTCTGCAGTAACTCTTTACACATAGCTAAAGCTTTAGGCCCTGAAGATAGAAGCTGTTTTATCCTTTCATTCACTGCCTCATCTAATTTTTCATCTGGCACGACTTGATTTGCCATCCCGAAGTGCAAAGCCTTCTGGGCATCAATTCTCTCACCGGTTAAGAATAATTCCCTGGCAACTCTTTCCCCCACTCTCCTCAGAACATAGGGTGAGATACATGCCGGGACCAAACCTAATTTCACCTCAGATAGACTGAACTTAGCTTTGTCCGAGGTGATAACTATGTCACAAACCGCCACTAACCCTGCTCCTCCTCCAATAGCCGCACCATTAACCCTGGCGATGGTTGGCTGGGGAAGGGTATACATCAAATAAAAAAGCTCTGCCAACTGCAGAGACTCTTTTAAATTTTCCTCATAGGAAAAATTAACTACCCTTTTCATCCAGTTCAAATCCGCACCTGCACAGAACGATTGACCATTCCCGCTGAGAACTGCAATTCTGACCTTTTCATCCTGAGCGATTTTCTTGAAAACTTCAGAAAGCTCCAGGATCATGACGTCGTTGAAGGCATTATGAACCTCAGGTCGGTTCAAAAAAATGCGGGCAATTTTATTTTCTATTTTAAAGTCGATGGTTTGATATTGTGAAGACATTGTTTTTTTGTAGGGACAGCCCTTGTGGCTGTCCGTTAGCGGACAGGGACGAACCCTGTCCCTACATTTCCATTAACATCCGACAGAAACGTCGGACGTTACGAGTTCTTTTATCCGTCATCCATCATTCATCATTAGTCATTATTTTTATTTCACATTCTGAAAATCCCATATTTCGTCTCAGGAATTGGAGCATTCAGAGACATAGAGATTCCTAAAGCTAAGGCGGTCCTGGTTTCGACTGGATCAACTATCCCATCATCCCATATCCGAGCGGTGCTGAAGTATGGACTTGATTCCTCTTCGTATTTCTTTAAAATGGGTTCCTTGAATTTTTCTTGCTCCTCTTCAGTCATCTTGATTCCTTTAGCCTCCAAGGCTCTCATCCTTACAGTCAAAAGAACATTTGCTGCCTGATCCCCACCCATAACACAGATTTTGGCATTGGGCCACATCCATAAAAGTCTAGGATTATAAGCTCTTCCGCACATTCCGTAATTTCCAGCGCCATAAGAGCCACCCACTATGACGGTGAACTTCGGCACGTCTGCATTTGCCACCGCATGCACCATCTTGGCACCATCTTTGGCAATTCCGCCGTGTTCGTATTGTTTTCCGACTATGAAGCCGGTGATATTCTGCAAGAATATCAAAGGAATTTTCCTCATTGTGCACAGCGTGATGAAGTGTGCCGCTTTGACTGAGCTTTCAGAAAAGAGAACTCCGTTGTTGGCTAAAATACCAACCGGATAACCCATTATCCGGGCAAAACCAGTGACGATAGTGGGCCCATAAAGCTCTTTGAACTCCTGAAATTTGCTGCCATCAACTATCCGAGCAATGATCTCTCTCTGATCATAAGGTTTTCTTATATCCCTGGGAACGACCCCGTAAATTTCCTTCGGGTCGTAATAAGGTTCCTCCGGCTCCGAGGCTTCCAATTCAAATTTCTTCGGCGGGTCCAAATTCTCGATTATGTTCCTGGTGATCTCTATAGCATGTTCATCGTTCAAGGCATAATGATCAGCGACTCCCGAAATCCGGCAGTGAACGTCTGCTCCCCCCAACTCTTCATCTGTGACTTCCTCTCCAGTAGCGGCCTTAACCAAAGGAGGACCCCCGATAAAAATCGTCCCCTTTTTCCGAACGATAACTGCCTCATCGCTCATAGCCGGAACATAAGCTCCTCCTGCAGTGCAGGAGCCCAAGACCACAGCTATCTGTGGAATACCTAAAGCAGAAAGCCGGGCTTGATTATAAAAGATTTTCCCAAAATGGTCTCTATCCGGGAATGTCCCTGACTGGTAGGGAAGGAAAATCCCGCCAGAATCGACCAAATAGACGCAAGGAAGTCTGTTCTGCTCTGCAATCTCCTGAGCACGGACATGCTTTTTGATGGTCATCGGGAAATAAGTTCCGCCTTTGACCGTGGCATCATTAGCCACAATCAAAACCTCTCTACCGTGCACCACACCCACACCTGTGACAATTCCTGCTCCAGGAGGATCTTCCTCATACATCTTGTTAGCGGCTAAATGGGAGAACTCCATGAAAGGAGTATTCTTATCGAACAGTAGATTGAGTCTTTCTCTCGGCAAAAGCTTACCCCTGGCTTTATGCCTTTCCCTATCCTTGGCGGATCCACCCTCCTTTACCTTAGCCAGCACCCCCTTATACTCATCCACCACCTTCTGCATTGCCTCAGAATTGGTTTTGTATTCTAAGGAACTAGTATCGATTTTAGATTCTATGCGGAACATCTTTTAACCTTTTATGATTTGGAATCAAGTTGGTTTTTCAATCCTTCAATATTTTTCTTAGTTATTTCAATCTCCATTTGGGCACCAATTTGAGTAAAAATTTTCAACGCGTCTTCATAATATTTTAATGCTTTTTCTTTATCTCCTTTTTTCTCGGAAATTACACCGAGGTTACTAAGTTGTATAGCAATACCTTGTTTGCTATCAATCTCTTTTGCAATTTTCAAAGCCTCCTCGTGATATTTTAAGGCTTTATCTAAATCACCTTTGGTTATATAGATTCCACCAAGGTTGCTCAAGGATCGTGCAATGCCCTTTTTATTTCCGATTTCTTTGTTTATCTTCAAAGCCTCTTCTTGAAAAGTTAAGGCTTTATCTAAATCTCCTTTGTCCTTATGTATTATACCGAGGTTGCCAAGAACCACAGATTCCTCATCTTTCAAGCCCGCTGCTCGGTTTATCTTCAAAGCCTTCTCATAGTATTCTAAAGCTTTATCCATATCGCCTTTGTTCTGAAAAACTGTGCCGAGGTTGATAAATTGTGCTGAAACGCCTTCTTTACTCCTCAATTCCTCATAGAGCTTTAAGGCAGCTTGAAAGTAGTTAAAGGCTTTATCCAAGTCTCCTCTTATCCGATAGATTAAACCAAGATTACCAAGAGTTGCTGCTTCACCTTCCTTGTTACCAATTTCTTCGTTAATCTTCAAAGCTTTTTCATGGTAATCTAGAGCTTTATCCAAATCGCCTTTGTCCTGAAAGATTACACCGAGGTTACCAAGAGTTGCTGTTTGCCCCCGCATGTCCTTAATATCTTTTGCTATCTGAAGAGAATCTTTAAGTTTTTCTATTGCCTGATCTAAATTCCCTACAATATAATAACACCTGCCAAGCTGAGCTAAAATGATAGCTTTCTGTCTCCCACTCGCCAAGGTTAAAGCTTTTTGAAAATAATAAATTGCTTCATCCCATTTATATTTATCCATTGCTTTTTCGCCTTCTGCCTTTAATCCTTCAATTACAATCTCTTTCCTTTCCACCATTGGATATAAAGAAAATTCACTAGCATAAAACTGTATGTCAATCGGCTTTTCCCAAAACTCTTTAGCAAAAGAAGGGATTTCTTTACGTTCTCTTATAAGTATTTCAAGTTCTTTACGAAGTTTTTTTGTTTGGAAAAACAAAGAGGCTAGAATAATTATAAGAACGACTCCAGCTATACATGCAATTATTATTAACATTTAGACTAGGAAATGGAAAATGCTGGTTCAGCAGATAATATCCAATTTCCCCATTCCTTTGGTTTGCGTTCGTAGTGTACAAAATACGGAAAAGGTGCGGGAATTTCTATTGGTTCTGCTTTAGTTAGTATTATTGTTTCAGGAATTGGGCTTTCTTCTGACACGGGTTTAGTGATGAAACCTTTCTCAAAAGCGAATTTCTCCATCGCTTCGCGTGATGCTTTTATTGCTTGGGCAGCTTCTTCAAGCTCCTGTATTGGTTTACGCGATGCTTTTACTACTTGTGAAGCTTCTTCAAGTGCCTTAATGCCTTCCTCCATCGTCTTCTCTATCTTTATTTTTACCTCTTTCTCCCAAGAATCCATAAATCTATCTGTTCTTCTGATGAAAAAAAGATACAGAAGGACGTACAAGAATAAAACAATGACTAATCCGAAAATACCTATTAGAATCATTCTTTTTTCTCCAGGCCTTCTCTCAATTTATCGACCACCTGAGATAGTGTCTTAATCTCATTAGCAATAACGGAAGTAGTGCTGTTCAAAAGCTCTAATGACTTAATGTCCTTGGCAATACTCAAAGCTGTTGTGTTTAAGGGCTCTATGGACTGTATGATATTCTTTTCGGAGCCTCTTATAGCTTTATTAAATCTTATTTCAGAGATTGCTGCGATAAAGCCTCCAGCAAGCAAACTCCCGCTAAATCCAATTAGAAATTGAATCAGAATCTGTCCAGTACAATATCCCATTTTTATTAATATATACGTGCTTTTAATAGCTGTCAAGCAAAGTTATTTAAAAGTCTGCATTAAAGATTCGGAATGTTTTTATTTGTCAGACAGGAATGTCTGACCTACCTGCTTGTGTTTTCTTCTTTGGCGGAGCAAGGTGCTCCGCCTACGGTTGCTTTTGCTTTTTTGTTTTTCCCCTTAAACCTTTGAACCTCTTCTTACATTTTGTCATTCTGAAGGAGCGTAGCGACTGAAGAATCTGAAGACTCTTCGCTTTCGCTCAGAGTGACAGTAAAAATAATTACACCGGCACGCACTTATACCCGTAACAGATAATTCCGGCTTCGCCTTCCTGATAGATTTTCCGGAACTCGATTCTCACCGGCATGCCGATTTCCAGTTTATCGAAATCGCAATCTGCTATCTGGGATAAAATTTTGACTCCGTCCTTTCCTGTGGATCCTGCGGATAATTCAACAATCCCCATAGCATAAGGAGCCTGGTCTGTGCACTGACTGGGAGCAACCCGTATAATGGTATAAGTGAGAATTTTACCTTCTTTTGGCAAATTGACTTTCTCAAACTCCCTGGATTTGCACTCATCGCAAATCAGCCTTGGCGGAAAATATATCTTGCCGCATTTCTTGCACTTGCCGGCTTCCAATCTATATCTCTGAGGGATTCCCCTCCAGTATCTGGGTGATGACATTATACCACCTCCATTATGTGAACTATACTGCTTCCTCCGCTTCCTCCCATGTTTTGGGTCAACCCCACCTTAGCATTTTTAACCTGTCTTTCCCCTGCCTCACCTCTGAGCTGTTTTGTTATCTCGATTGCCTGGGCAACGCCAGTTGCTCCTACTGGATGACCTTTTGATTTCAGCCCGCCGGAGGTATTGACCGGTATCTTTCCGCCGAGTGTGGTCATCCCGTGCTCAGTAGCCGGACCACCCTTCCCTTTTTCCGCAAAGCCCAGAGCTTCGATAACGCATATCTCCGCTATGGTGAAACAGTCGTGCACCTCAGCTAAGTGAATCTCTTCAGGACTTTTACTTGCCATCTCATAAGCGATCTTGGCTGCCCTTTCAGTAGATTTTATCTCAGTTAGATCTTTACGGCTGTGAAGGGCTATGGTATCTGTAGCGTGACCTGAGCCGATGATTTTTACTACTGGCTTTTTGGAAATCTTTTTGGCTAAATCCAGTGGAGCTAAAATTACGGCAGCGGCACCATCTGTGATCGGAGAACAATCTAAAATCCTCAAAGGGTCTGCCACCATGACTGACTCGATGACCTCCTCTGCAGTTATCTTCTGAGGATATTGAGCTAACGGATTCATCGAGCCGTGATAATGGTTCTTAACTGCTACCTGGGCCAGTTGTTTTCTCGTGGTCCCATATCTGTGCATATGCGCACGTGCCATCAAAGCATAAAGTCCGGGGAATGTCACTCCATGGTAAACCTCATATTCCTGGTCTGCGGCTGTGGATAAGGCAAAAGTGGCTCCATGCACGGAGACATCAGTCATCTTCTCTACTCCTCCAACTAAGACGATATCGTTCATCCCGGAGGCAACGTCGATGAGCCCGGTTCTTAAAGCCAGTCCTCCTGAAGAACAGGCAGATTCGACCCTGGTAGCAGGGATTGGTCCCATTCCCAGATAATCAGTTAAAAGCGAGGAAAGGTGCTCCTGCCCTACGAAAAGCCCTGAGGACATACAGCCGATATACATCGAATCTATATGGTCAACCTCTGCATCTTCTATTGCCAGCAAAGCGGCTTCAGTGAAAATATCTCTTAAAGAACTTTCCCATAACTCCCCCCATTTATTCATTCCTACTCCGATAATGGCTACGTCTCTCATTTTCCCTCCTATTCTCCCTTCCTGATTTTTCCGCGGTATTTAGCGTAGGTCCCGTATTCCAGATAGCTTTTATTATTATTCAGCATATCTCTGGTCTTGACAGCAGAATCTCTGACTTGATTTATCCTCTCAGTTACTCTCCAAACAAAAGCATCACTGCCCGCACCTGAGCCGTAGGAGACCATAAAGATCAGATCATTCGGCTTGGCTTCATCCAAAATTGCGGTCAGACCCATGGGAGATGAACCCGAATAAGTGTTACCTAATTTGGGGCAAAGAAGCCCGGTCTCGATCTGTTTTTTCTCAAAGCCTAAAAGCCTTCCGACTCTCTGGGGAAATTTACCATTCGGCTGGTGAAAAACCGCATATTGAAAATCATTGGGTTTCATCTTGACCTTTTCTAACATTGCCTTCCCTGCTCCCAAGATATGCTTAAAATATGCCGGCTCCCCGGTGAATCTTGAGGCATGCCGGGGGTAAAATTGATATTCCCTTCTCCAGAAATCAGGGGTATCAGTCATATAGGAGTAAGTGTCAATCGCCTCAGCAATGATATTATCTTTTCCCATTATGAAGGCAGCAGCCCCGGCAGCAGCAGTATATTCTAAAGCATCTCCGGGTGCCCCTTGGGAGGTGTCTGCTCCGATGGCTAAGCCGTATTCAATTGAGTCAGAGCTGACTAAACCCAGGCAGACGAACATTGCCTCAGAACCCGCCTTACAGGCGAATTCAAAATCTGCACAGTGGACATCCGGACAGGCACCAATTGCCTCCGCTACTGTGGTGCCTGAAGGTTTCACTGCATAGGGGTGAGATTCTGAGCCCACATAGACTGCACCGATTTTTTTAGGGTCTATCTGCGCCCTTTTCAAGGCACTGAAAGTTGCCTCAACTGACATAGTAATAGTATCCTGATCCGGACCAGGTACAGATTTTTCCTCCACGAATAGCCCTTTCTTGTAAGCTTGGGCATCCGCACCCCAGACCTTGGCGATCTCCTCCACCTTTATCCGGTGCCTGGGGATGTATACCCCGTATCCTGTAATTCCAACCATATTCTCCTCGCTTTCTTTTATTTTCAAAAGGAAAAGTATTATACTAAATACCAGAAAAATGTCAAGGTTTTTTGGAAGAAATAATGTAGCGCCCGACCTTAGTGTCGGGCGTTATTTTGTAGGGACAGCCCTTGTGGCTGTCCGTATTATTTATTCGGACAGGGATCCCGCATTGCTGGGATTTCACTTCGCTCAACAAGCCCTGACCTTACTTTTTTCTCCTCTTGCGGAGCCAAGGTGCTCCGCCTACGACTTTTCATCGTAGCGCGACCCTTTCAGGGTCGCAATGCGAGGCTGAAAGTCTCGCGCTACATCTCCTTCAATTCAATCAACACCCCAAACGCATTATTTGGCTGGAGGAAAACAATTTTCTTCCCTTCCGCACCCATTCGTGGCTCGTCCACAAAGTCGACCTTTTTATCTTTTAATTCAGATACAGCTTTATCAAAATCCTCCACCTCAAAACAGATATGATGAATCCCCTCTCCTTTTTTCTGGATAAATTTATCGATGACGCTTCCTTCCCCCATCGACTCTAAAAGCTCCAACTTCGTTCCTGAAAGCTCAATAAAAGCTATCCGGAGCTTCCGGTTCGGCACGTCGACTATTTCTGAGAGACCGAGATTCAGAATGTCTCCATAGAATTTCATCGCGCCTTTGATGCTCTTAACCGCAATCCCGATGTGTTCAATTTTTTCTATTTTCATTTTTGACTCTCATCCTAACCGTCATTGCGAGCGACTGCAAGGAGCGAAGCAATCCGTTTATTATATGAGATTGCTTCGTCGTCCATTTGGACTCCTCGCAATGACAACTATTGTTCGTCCGACACAAGGGTCGGACGCTACGACACTTGAACCCTTGACTCCTTGAATCCTTTCTTAGATTATTACTTTTTGTTCATACTCTCCCCAGGAATCTTTTAATACCTGGCAGATTTCGCCGATCGTGGCATAAACCTCCACGCACTGAATAACAGGATACATCAGATTTTCGTTCGTCTCGATTTTGTTTCTTAATTCGTCCAGCGATTTCTTTACTTTAGCTTTATCTCTTTTCTCTTTTACCTCTTTTAATCTTTTAATCTGTTCCAATGTTCCCTTTTTACTTACCTTAAAAATCTTTTTTCTCTTTTTAGTCTCAGCCTCAGTCTCGAATCTGTTCACGCCTACGATTATTTTTTCCTCTGACTCTACCATCTTCTGATATTCATAAGCGCTTCTCTGAATCTCCTTCTGGTAATAGCCAGACTCAACCGCCCATAAAGCTCCTCCGTTCTGCTCGATGTAATCGATATATTTTTTTGCCCCATTTTCTAAACTATTGGTAAGTGATTCTATAAAATAAGCCCCGGCTAAGGGGTCAACTGTATCCGTGACCCCGCTTTCATAGGCAATGATCTGCTGAGTCCTCAGAGCTATTTCTGCTGCTTTCTCTGATGGAAGACTTAAAGCCTCATCCATAGAGTTAGTGTGCAGAGATTGAGTGCCTCCCAAAACTGAAGAAAGCGCCTGCAAGGTTACCCGGATGATATTGTTTTCTGCCTGCTGGGCAGTGAGGGTGCATCCTGCAGTCTGAGTGTGGAACCTGAATTTACAGGCATCCTCAGATGCACCAAATTTCTCTTTCATGATCTTTGCCCAGAGCCTTCTTGCGGCTCTGAACTTGGCTATCTCCTCAAAAAAATTGCTGTGTGAGTTCAGGAAAAAAGAAACCCTTCTTCCGAAATCATTAACGTCCAGACCTGAGTTTATCGCTTCTTGAACATAGGCTACCCCATTGGCTAAAGTAAAAGCAATCTCCTGAACTGCGGTTGCTCCAGCCTCTCTTATGTGATAACCACTAACACTTATCGGGTTAAACTTCGGTAGATTTTCCTTAGCATATTTGAAGATGTCAGTGGTCAGTCTCATCGAAGGGCGGGGCGGAAAGATATAAGTCCCTCGGGCAATATATTCTTTCAGTATATCATTTTGAATTGTACCGCAAAGGAGGTTTAAAGGGACGTTTTGCTTTCTTGCTAAAGCCACATACATCGCCAGAAGAATAGAAGCAGTGGCATTTATGGTCATCGAGGTGCTGACTTTGTCCAGAGGGATACCATTAAACAGTATCTCCATATCTTTGAGCGTATTAATAGCAACCCCGGTTTTCCCAACTTCTCCAGAGGATAGGGGATGGTCAGAATCATATCCGATCTGGGTGGGCAGGTCAAAGGCAATCGACAGGCCGGTTTGACCATGCTCCAGAAGATATTTGAACCTTTTATTAGTCTCCTTAGCAGTGCCGAAACCAGCATACTGCCTCATGGTCCACAAGCGGCCCCGGTACATATCCTTCTGCACCCCACGGGTGAAAGGATATTTGCCCGGATAACCCAGGTCCCTTGCGTAATCGAAATCTGCAAGGTCCTCTGGTGTATAAAGCTCATTAACAGGAATATTTGAACTGGTGAGAGATTTCGGTTTATCTTTTTCCAATCATCAACCTATTTTTTGGCGCATGTCATTGCGAGTCCCCGCAGGGGGCAAAGCAATCCGCTCATTTTGGATAGATTGCTTCGTCATCCAGATGAATTCCTCGCAATGACATTTATTATTTCTTTTTCCTTTGAACCATTAAACCTTTGAACTTTTGAACGTATTTTTATTCAAATACCACCAGCACCTCATCCTTATCCACCGCCTGTCCAGGTTTTACTTTGACTTTTTTCACCTTGCCATCGAATTTAGCTTTCAATTCATTTTCCATCTTCATCGCCTCGATGATGGCAACGCCCTGCCCGGTTTTGACCAAATCCCCTTCTTTGACCTCAATTGCCAGAACCAAACCCGGCATTGGGGTTTTAAGTTCTTTCTCCTGTAAAATCTCTTTTTTAAAACCAGCGATATCCTTTAACCGGGAAATTTTCTCATCCTCTAAAAAGCATTCATATTTTCTCCCGTTCATATTCACCCAGTAGGACTCAGAATTTTTTATTATTTCCACATCGAAGGATATATTATCCACCAAAAACGAGAAGAAGTTTGGAGGTTTGATCTGAGCGAAATCAACTGAAATTGGTTTGCCGTTAAGCTTGACTTCCAATCTTCCATCGGCTTCAGTTATATCGATTTGATAATTTTTATCTTCAATTCTGGCAACGTATTTCATAATATCTTTAAAGTGTTACTTTAAGAATCTTGCCCTAGTGCATAAAGTCCGACGCCACGGAGTTCTGCTTTTCGTTGGTTCGGGAATTGGAATTCCCGAACCAATTGCATGGCTAAAGCCATGCCCTACGAAGAATAGCAAAAAATCACATCCCAAATCTTCTCAAACCTCTTCTTCTCCCCTCCATCTTCCACGGATTTTCTTTCTCTTGAACCCTTGAATTCTTTCCGCCAAAGGCGGATTGAACCCTTTTTTTATTTTGATATTCCGCTAATGCCGCAAACAACGCCACCATCTTCAACTCGTCTTCTTCAAGTGTCACTTTAAGACCTTGACTGAACTCTTCCTGAATGAAATGAGTGGACAGCTCTCCTCGTTTGAATTTTTCATTGTCCAGAACCTGGATGTGAAAAGGTATGGTGGTAGCCACGCCTGAAATATGATATTCAGATAAAGCTCTTTTCATCCTCTGAATAGCTTCATCCCGGTTCGCTCCCCAGGTGATCAACTTTCCGATGATCGGGTCATAATAAATCGGAATTTCGCAACCCTCGTACAAACCAGCATCAACTCTGATACCTGGACCAGCCGGCTCCTCATAATGGGAAACCATTCCGGTTGAAGGTAAGAAATTATTTTCCGGATCTTCGGCATAGATTCGGCATTCGATTGCCGTACCTTTCCAGGAAACATCCTCTTGCTTGTAACTCAGAGGTGAACCAGATGCGATCCTTATCTGCTCTTTGGCTATGTCGATCCCGGTGACCATCTCAGTTACCGGGTGCTCCACCTGAAGTCTGGTATTTGCCTCTAAGAAATAAAAATTCTTATCAGAGTCAACCAGGAATTCCATAGTGCCGGCATTATAATATCCAGCCGCTTTAGCCGCCTTGACTGCAGTCTCACCCATTTTCTTTCTCATCTTTTCATCCACGATTGGCGATGGAGACTCTTCAATCACCTTCTGATGTCTTCTCTGAATGGAGCATTCTCTTTCACCTAAATGTATCACCTTACCGAATTTATCCCCCAGGATTTGAATCTCAACGTGTCTTGGCTTCTCCAGATATTTTTCAATATAAATCCTGGCGTCTGCAAAAGCGGATTTGGCTTCAGAGGCACAGGCTCTCATCGCTTCTTTCAAATCCTTTTCTTCTCTTACCACCCTCATCCCCTTCCCACCACCACCACCTGCGGCTTTGATCAGAATCGGGAAACCTATTTTTCGAGCAATCTTAAGTCCCTGTTCTTCAGTTTCAAGAGGTTCTTCAGTTCCAGGAACAACTTCTATCCCTGCTTTTTTCATCGTTTTCCTGGCTGCCATTTTATCCCCTAAAAGCTCAATGGCTGAGGCAGGCGGACCGATGAAAACCAGACCTTGTTCTTCAACTTTCCGGGCGAACGCAGAATTTTCCGCCAGGAAGCCATAACCCGGATGAATCCCTTCGCAACCGGCTTTTTTTGCCACCTCAATCAACTTTTCCATGTTGAGATAACTGGCCGTGGAAGGTGAGGGACCAATGAAATAAGCTTCATCTGCCATCCTCACGTGCAGACTTTTTCTATCGATCTCAGAGTAAACCGCTACCGCCTTAATCCCTAACTCTCTGCAAGCCCGGATAATCCTGACCGCAATTTCTCCACGATTGGCTATGAGAATTTTTTTGAACATAATGTATTTTGTCGTAGCGCGACCCTTTCAGGGTCGCATTGCGAGGCTAAAAGCCTCGCGCTACGATAATCTTTTTTGTCCCTTGAACTCTTGAACCCTTAAACCTTTGAACTTTTTATAACGGTATATTCCCGTGCTTCTTCGGTGGATTAGAATCCTTTTTCGTCTCCAGCATCGAAAGAGCTTTAATCAGCCTGGGTCTGGTTTCTTTTGGCTCGATCACATCATCTAAATATCCTCTTTCCGCCGCAATATAAGGGTTGGCGAACTTCTCTACGAATTCCTTCAGCTTTTCCTCAGTTGCCTTTTCCGGATCCGGAGATTCTGCTATTTCTTTCTTGAAAATGATTTCTACAGCGCCTTTGGGACCCATCACTGCAATTTCGGCGGTGGGCCAGCCGTAATTGATATCCCCTCTTATGTGCTTGGAGTTCATCACGTCATAAGCCCCTCCGTAAGCTTTGCGAGTGATAACAGTCAATCTCGGCACAGTTGCCTCGCTGAAAGCATACAGAAGTTTTGCACCGTGCTTGATTATCCCTCCAAACTCCTGAGCAGTCCCCGGTAAAAATCCGGGCACGTCTTCGAAGACCACCAGAGGAATATTGAAAGCATCGCAGAATCTTACGAACCTTGCTCCTTTGATGGCTGAGTCTATATCCAGAACCCCAGCTAATACCGCAGGCTGATTAGCCACAATCCCCACAGATTTGCCACCAAGACGTGCAAAACCTACCACTATGTTCTGGGCATAATCTTTATGAACTTCAAGAAAATCTCCATCATCCACCACTCTTTTTATGACATCCTTTATATCATAAGGTTTAGTCGGCTCCTCCGGAACGATGAAATTCAACTCCGCGTCCATCCGGTCAATCGGGTCAGTACATTCCTTATCCGGAGGGTCTTCCATATTGTTAAGCGGGATAAAGCTGAAAAGCTTCCTGGTTAAAAGGAGCGTTTCAGCCTCGTTTTCACAGGCAAAATGAGACACTCCGCTCCTGGTAGAGTGAACAAGAGCACCACCTAACTCGTCATAGCTCACCTCTTCGTGCGTGACTGTCTTCACGACAGAAGGTCCGGTGACGAACATATAACTTGTCCCCTTGACCATCAGGATGAAATCGGTAATCGCAGGAGAATAGACCGCACCTCCAGCACAGGGACCTAAGATCACCGAAATCTGTGGGATGACTCCTGAGGCTAAAGTGTTTCTCAAAAAAATATTGGCATAAGCGCCTAAACTCACTACTCCTTCCTGGATCCTGGCACCACCTGAGTCGTTCAAGCCTATCACCGGTGCACCTACTTTCATTGCCAGGTCCATAATCTTGCAGATTTTCTCTGCATGGGCTTCGGACAACGATCCCCCGAAGGTGGTGAAATCCTGAGAGAAAACGAAAACCAGCCTGCCCTCGATAGTCCCGTATCCGGTTACCACCGCATCCCCGAAAATCCTCTGTTTATCCAGACCAAAATCCCGGCAGCGGTGCATAACGAACATATCGAATTCCTCAAAGCTTCCCTCATCCAAGAGAATGTCTAACCTTTCGCGGGCAGTGAGCTTTCCCTTTTTATGCTGTTCTTCTATCCTTTTAAGACCACCGCCTAATTTGGCTTCTGCTCTTTTCTTTTTTAACTCCTCTATTTTTTTCTCTAAGGACATAAACCACCTTTTTTAAATTGGAACCTTTCTGACTTCTATCTTATCATCTTTTTTTTCAAGACGACATAGTTTGGGATCGATCTCATGGTCAAAAGCGATCATCCAGTTATTCTCCAAACAGTCATTTACCAGTTTTCTTTTCACTTCCATAACTTCCAGAGGGAAAATATCGACGCCCGCAACATAAGGCACTCTTAGATGAGAGACAGTCGGAATTATGTCGCTGGGATAAACTATCGTGTCTCCGCCCCCTTGGATAAAAACGATTTGCTGTCCTTTGGTATGCCCTCCAGTTAATTTCACCTTGATTCCAGGTACTATCTCCTTTTCTCCGCTCACCAGATTTATTTCTCCGAGCTCCTCTAACGCCCTGAAATTTTCCACGCTATAAGTAGCTTTGGTTCTTTCATCCGGCTGAAGCGCGTATTTCCATTCTTCTGACTGGATTATATACTTTGTTTCAGGAAAGCGGGGAACTTTTTCACCTCTTGAGTTTAGTCCGACAATCCCTCCGGCGTGATCAAAATGGAGGTGTGAGAGAATGACAAAGTCGATCTCCTCTGTTGTCAACCCGATATCGGAAAGACCCTTCTCTAAATTGGATTTTTTTTCGACCCCGTACATCTTTCTCTGTTTTTCATTCAGGGTATTCCCCATGCCAGTATCGATCAGGATATTCTTGCCATTTGATTTAACCAGCAGAAGATTCAAGTCCAGGGTAATCATATTCCGCTCATCCGGGACCATCAGCCTCTCCCAGATGACCTTGGGCACCACCCCAAACATCGTCCCCCCATCTATCTTGAAGGAGTTTTCAACGATGGAATAGACTTCTTTATCACCGAGTTTGAGCATGAGTTTCATTTCCTCTTTAACCCTTGATCCCTTAAACTCTTTATCTTTGTGGTCATTCACCGCAAAATTTAATGTTTTTAAGACCTAAGTCAAGGGAAAGTTTAGGAGTTGCGGGGACTGTACGAGCCTGAGAAAACAAAGGGGACGGAACAATGTTCTGTCCCTACAAAGACAACGCCCGACATGCTGGCCGGGCGTTACGGGTTTCATTCCTGTGGCGGAGCAGGGTGCTCCGCCTACGAGATTTTTACTTGTAGCGGAGGTCTTTAGACCTCCAACTATTGGAAGGCTGAAGTCTCCGCCAGGATCCTGTGGACAAGACCTTGAGGCCTTCCGCTACATTTTATATTCAATTGTTGTTATTCGTGATTCGATATTCCTCATTCGTTATTTATTTTCCTCTTCTTATCTCAAATAAGCGCTGGAGATAACCAACCTCTGCACCTCTGAAGTTCCTTCGTAGATCTCTGTGATCCTCTGATCCCGGTAAAGCTTTTCTATCTCGGAGAATTCACCGATGTAGCCATACCCGCCGTGAATCTGCATTGCCCGGTCCACGATGAAATTGGAAGCCTCAGAGGCATACAGCTTGGCTTGAGCAGCTTCCCTGGAGATTTTCTCTCCTTTATCATCCATCATCGCCGCCTTGTAAGTCAGCATGCGTGCCGCCTCTAAGCGTGTGCTCATGTCCGCGATCATCCACTGGATCGCCTGTAGTTTGGCAATCGGCGCTCCGAACTGTACTCTGGTCTTGGAGTATTTTATCGATTCATCAAATGCCCTCTGGGCAATACCCAGAGCTTGAGCTGCCACGCCTATCCTGGCACCATCCAGAGTTACCAGGGCAATCCTGAAACCTTTTCCTATCTCTCCCAAAAGGTTTTCTTTTGGAATTTTTACGTTATTCAACTTCAAACGTGCAGTGGTCGATGCCCTCAGCCCCATCTTCCATTTTAGAACCTCTGAAGTAAGTCCGGGAGTTTTTCCCTCCACTAAGAAAGCTGAAACTTTATCCTCAGTTTTGGCAATGATCACAGTTATATCTGCCACGTTTCCGCTGGTGATGAAGATCTTCTCACCGTTGAGCACATAAGAATCCCCCTCCAGTTTGGCTGTAGTCTGCTGGTTGCCGGCATCAGAACCTGCATTCGGTTCGGTCAAAGCAAAGGCACCTACCATCTCACCAGAGCACATTTTGGGCAGATATTTTTTCTTCTGCTCCTCAGAGCCAAAAGCCTCTATCGGGTAACCTGCCAGGTTATTCACCGCCATAATTATGGCAGACGCCGCATCAAACCAGGCTATCTCCTCAATCAGGGTAGTATATTCAAGTCTGCTTTTGCCCAGACCGCCATATTGTTTATTGACCGGAAAAGCCATAAATCCCTTTTCCGCCATCTTTTTGAAAAGCTCTCTGGGAAACTCTGGCGGTTTTCTATCCATCTCCATAGCCACCGGCGCGATATATTTCTCGCCGAACTCCTTCGCCAGATCCCTAACCGCCTGCTGTTTCTCGTCTAAATTAAAAGTCATCCTACCTCCTGTATTTAGATGTTAATTTTTCAAATCTTTTTTTCATTTGAACATCCACCCACGTTGTGGGCAACGTGGGGTTTACCGATTTTCCTCTTTTTTAACCTCGTAGGCGGGGCTCCCAGCCCCGCAGTGGCGGAGCAAGGTGCTCCGCCTACGAGCTTAGATTGAATGTTATTCTCTTATTATTTTCGTGGGCGAGGGAACCTCGCCCCTACAATTTTCGTTCGACATTCGTTATCCGTCATCTGTCATTTGTTCTTCCTTTTTCCGTCTTTCTTATTTCTTAATTCCGCTCACGAGCAACGAGAAACGTTCACGTTTTTTCCTAAAAAACCGCTTCTTCTTTCCTTCCCTCTTTTAAGGCTTTCTTCAAATATTCGATTATCTCTCCAGTCGTAGCTCCGGGAGTAAAAAGCTTTCCCACCCCTTTTTTCTCTAACTTTGAGATATCCTCATCCGGGATAATCCCTCCACCGAAAACGAGGATATGTTCGCACTTCCTTTTCTTGAGCAAATCCAGGACCGCTGGGAATAGGGTCATATGCGCACCTGAAAGGATGCTCATCCCGATGGCATCTACGTCCTCCTGGATGGCTGCTTCCACGATCATCTCCGCGGTCTGCCTTAATCCGGTGTAAATGACCTCAAATCCTGCATCCCTGAGCGCGGCAGCCACCACTTTGATTCCCCGGTCATGCCCATCCAGACCAGGTTTGGCTAAGAGTATTCGATATTTTTTCCGCATAAATTTTCCTTTCTATGTTTTAACCTTCCTGGCGGAGCAAGGTGCTCCGCCTACGAGTTTTTATCCGTCATTCGTCATCCATCATCCGTCATTGTTTTTATTTTTTCATCTTCCTTCTTCCATTTCTTTATATTAGGGGAGGTTCCACATATTCCCCAAAAACACTCTTCATTACCTCTACAATTTCTCCCTCAGTCGCATAACAACGGACGCATTCTAAGATTGCGGGCATAGTGTTATCAGTTCCCTGAACCACTTTCTTCAAATTCTCCAGACTTCTTTTTACCTTATCGTTATCCCTTTCAGTCTTGACTTTTTTGATTGCCTGGACCTGTTTTTTTTCTACCTCGGGATCTACCTTCAAAATAGGTATTTCTATTTTCTCATCCTGGATCAAAAAATCATTAATCCCTACTACGATCCTATCTTTGCTCTCTATCTCCTTCTGGTAACGGTAAGCTGCTTCTGCTATCTCCCTCTGAAAGTATCCTTCCTCAATGCCTTTCAGAACCCCTCCTCTTCTCTCTATCTCCGCAAAATATTTCTCTGCCTCTTCCTCCATCTTATTGGTCAGCGATTCAACGTAATATGAGCCAGCCAGGGGATCAATCGTATTCGCCACCCCGGTCTCAAAAGCGATAAGCTGCTGCGTCCTCAGGGCTATCTGCACTGCTTTTTCAGACGGCAAAGCCCAGGACTCATCCATAGAGTTAGTGTGCAAACTCTGAGTCCCTCCTAAAACTGCAGCCAGTGCCTCAAAAGCCGTGCGCGCGATGTTATTCTCCGGCTGCTGGGCAGTTAAACTACACCCTGCAGTCTGGGTATGAAACCTCAAGAGCCAGGACTCTTCTTTTTTAGCTTTATATCTTTCTCTCATATGCCTTGCCCAGATCCTGCGCGCGGCCCGGTATTTGGCGATCTCCTCAAAGAAATCCAGATGTGAGTTAAAAAAAAAGGATAACCTCGGAGCGAAGTCATCGACATCCAAACCCGCCTTAATCCCTGCCTCTACGTAAGCAAACCCATCTGCCAGGGTAAAAGCCAGCTCCTGCACTGCGGTAGCTCCTGCTTCCCTGATGTGATATCCAGAAATAGAAATAGTATTCCATTTGGGAACGTGCCGAGAGGAAAAAGCCATTACATCAGTTATCAATCTCATATGAGGCAGAGGAGGGAAGATCCATTCCTTTTGAGCGATATATTCCTTCAAAATATCATTTTGAATTGTTCCTGTTAATTTTTCCGATGAAATCCCCTGCTTTTCTCCGACTGCAATGTACATCGCGAAAAGTATAGAAGCCGGAGCGTTGATGGTCATCGAGGTAGAGATTTTATCCAGACTGATTCCATCGAAGATTATTTCCATATCTTTCAAAGAGTCGACAGCTACCCCACATACCCCAACCTCACCCAAAGAACGAGGATGGTCTGAATCATATCCCATCAAAGTGGGCAGGTCAAAAGCAACTGAAAGACCGGTTTGCCCTCTTTGCAGGAGAAAATGGTACCTTTCGTTGGTCTGTCTGGGCGTCCCCATTCCAGAGAACTGGCGCATAGTCCATAATCTTCCCCGATACATATTCGTCCTGATCCCCCGGGTATAGGGAAACTCCCCGGGGAATGCGATGTCTTTGCTGAAATCAATATTCGCAATATCCGCTGGACTATAAAGAGGGTTGACCTCCTCACCTGAAACGGTTATGCATCTTCGGTTGGTAGCTTTGCAGGTTTTATAAACCCCCTCCCATTTTCTTTTTTCCTCTTCAATTTTTTTAAGCTTATCTTTATCAAACATAAGACCTCACCTTCAGGCTAATTTACAAATTCAAATTCTCCAGAATCTTCTCTCCGGCAGAATAAGGATCTTCCTGACCGGAATAGACCTTTTCTGCCAGTTGGTCCAGATTGGCATCGCTTAAGTTCTTTTCGAGCAGCTCTTTTAGTTTTAGCTCCATTATTTTTTTCAATTCCGATTTAATCTGTTCTTTACGATGTTTTTCCAGAAGATGGTTTTCGGTGATGTACTTTCTGTGCTCCTTAATTTTCTTTAACAAATCATCTATGCCTTTATTATTGACCGCTTCCGTAGAAACGATCGGGTAATTCCATTCCCCCTTTTTCCTCCGCACGTCCAGAATCATATCTAACTCTGAAACTATCCTGTTTGCTCCTTCCCTATCAGCTTTATTCACTACGAAGATATCTGCTATTTCCATCAGCCCGGCCTTCATCGCCTGAATGCTATCCCCTGATTCCGGGACGAACACAACCAGCGTGGTATCGCAGGCATCAACTATGTCCAATTCTATCTGGCCCACGCCTACGGTTTCTATCAAAATAAAATCCTTACCAAAAGCATCCAAAAGCAAAGACACCTCCTTAGTGGCAAAAGCAAGTCCACCCAGGGAGCCCCGGGTTGCCATACTGCGAATGAAAATTCCTTTTTTAGTGGTCAAATCCTGCATCCTTATCCGGTCTCCTAAAAGAGCACCCCCGGTAAAGGGGCTGGACGGGTCGACCGCGATTATCCCCACTTCATTTCCGTTTTGAATCAGGTCACAGCTTAATTTGTCCACGAGGGTGCTCTTCCCAGCCCCTGGCGGACCGGTTATCCCTACCCGGTAAGCTTTCCCGGTTCTGGAGTATAGAGAGGATAAGATCTTGCGATAATCAGGGGCTTGATTTTCCACATAGGAGATAAGCCTGGAAAGTGCCACCTCGTCTTTTTGAAGGAATCTATCTAATAAAGACATGTCTTTCTTTTTATCTCATCTGCAGGTCTTTAAGACGCATCTGGATTTTGGAGTTTCCGTTCCAGACGTTGAGCTCCAGCACGTAAGCTAAATCTATTTTTGTGCCCCGCATTGCCAGAGGTTTGGCAAAATCTCCTAAATTAAACCCAATAGCATCCATAATTATCCCGTTTTTCTTCACTTTCAACCTCAGATGATTCTTTCCTACCACGTAGGCATCATCCGCTAATTCCAGACCTCTGGTCACGAAGACCGGTTTTAAATTGCCGGGGCCAAAAGGAGCAAAAAGCTCCAGGGCTGATATAAGTCCATCCTGTATCTCCTCTAATTCCAGCTCCGCATCCACAGTTAGCCTGGGAATTAAATCCTCATCTTTAATTCTCCTGGCTGAAACCAGTTTAAATTTCTCTTTGAAGGATTCGATCTCTTTAGAGGCAATAGAAAGACCGGCCGCATACTTGTGACCCCCGTATTTCAAAAGACAATCCTCGCATTCTTTTAGAGCCTCGAACAGGTGAAACCCTGGGATACTCCTGGCTGAACCCTTTCCTTCTTCACCATCTATGGAAATCATCACCGTTGGCCTGTAGAATCTTTCGGCAACTCTTGAGGCAACGATTCCTATAACCCCCTGATGCCATCCAGCAGATGCTAATATAATCGCCTTGTCATTTTTCAGGTCAACCTCTTCCTGGATCAGCTCTAAAGCCTGTTCCAGGGTTCCCTCATCGATTTTTTTCCTCTTTCGATTCTCCTCATCCAAAACCCGCGAGATCTCCGAAGCTAATTTCTCATCTCTGGTGGTCAAGAGCTTGATTGCCCTTTCCGCATCTCCTAATCTTCCTACAGCATTTATCCGCGGTGCCAGGATGAACACAACCTGTCCTGTTCCGATCTCCCTTCCCATCAGCCCTGAGATGAAGATTAGAGATTTAAGCCCTGGTTTGGAGGTTTTAGCAACCTGTAAAAGCCCGTATCTGGTCAAAATCCTGTTCTCACCCAGGAGAGGGACAATGTCTGCGGCAGTTCCCAGGGCTACTAAGTCAAGATGGTCCTCTAACTCTTTTTCATCCTGGCCTAATTTTCTGTAAATAGCTTGAGCTAATTTAAAAGCCACCCCTACTCCGGAAAGTTCCTTTCCCTTATAGGTTTCTCCTTCCTGCTTGGGATTAATAATTGCCCACGCATCAGGCAATGTCTCAGCCGGTTCATGATGATCAGTAATGATACAATCTATTCCTTTCTTTTGAGCAAAATCAACCTCTTTTACTGCATTGATACCACAATCGACTGAGATAATAAGCTTTGCTCCCCTTCTTTCCGCCTCTAAAATCCCCTCCTCAGAAAGTCCATAACCTTCGACCAGTCGGTTAGGCAGATAATATGAGACCTGGGCTCCTAATTTGGTCAAAACCAGATACATAAGAGAAGCTGAGGTGATCCCATCCACATCGTAGTCTCCGAAAATCATTATCTTCTCTTTATCTGTGAGCGCTGATATAACCCTATCCACTCCCCTTTCCATATCCTTAAGCATGAAGGGGTCAGAAAGATCGCTCAGGCTGGGGTTTAAAAAGTTCTTAGCTTCTTCTGGTTCTGAATACCCCCGATTGATCAGAATTTTTCCTATTACTGGAGGCAGCCCTAATTCAGATGAGAGCTCTTTGCACTTGTTCTCATCTAATTTTTGGGGAAATTCCCATCTCAATTCCATGAAGACTTTTCCTTTCTCAATTTGGTAGAACAGACATTCTTGTCTGTTCTCGTGACAGTGTACTTGTGGTCAGACAGGAATGTCTGACCTACCATTCTCGGTGAATGGAGGTCTGAAGACCTCCGCTACATTCTTCCAGCAAGCACCTGTAGCGGAAGACTTCAGCCTTCCAGAATTTTTTTCATCTTCTATTTGTAGAGGTCAGATCCCGCCAGAGGCGGGACTGCTACATTTTTTAATAAAGACCAAAACAGACCATAAGCCGAGTTCTGTTATCCATTTGGATATGACGATCATTTATCTGGGACCAGGTTTGCACCTGGACTCAAGCGACCTACCCGGGAGTAAAAACGAAGCAGGCGACTTCTCCTCCCCTATTTGGTCTTGCTCTCAAGTGGGGTTTGTCCTGCTCCCGGTATCACTACCGGGACGGTAGTCTCTTACACCACCATTTCACCCTTGCTCCTGCCCCGATGTATCGGGGCGGGGGCGGTATAGTTTCTGTGACACTTTCCGTTCCCCTGTAGGGGACCCTCGGGTTACGAGGCACTCTGCCTTGGAGAGCTCGGACTTTCCTTCCCGCCAAAGGCGGGACGATCGTCTGGTCTGTTTTAGTCAAAGAGCAAAAAATTACTTCTCTCCTAAATCCTTCAATTTAAGAACCTCTAAAACCTGTTTATCCTCTCGTAGGCGGGGCTCCCAGCCCCGTTGATTTTTCTTCTATGGCGGAGCAAGGCGCTCCGCCTACGAGCTTGTCGAGACTTAAAGAACTCTACTATAACAATCAATATAAAGGTTTGGGAAAACGTTGTCAAGCTCAGTTGGTTCGATAATTAGGAGCTTCTTTAGTGATGAGGATTCCGTGAGGGTGGCTTTCCCGTAAGCCTGCATTAGTTATTTGAATAAATTGAGCTTTTTTCTGAAGCTCAGAAATATTACTTGCTCCACAGATACCCATTCCGGACCTCAAACCTCCGATTAATTGATACACAGATTCCGAAAGAAATCCTCTATGCGGCACCCTTCCCTCTATACCCTCAGGAACCATCTTCTTTATATCCTCTTCTTCTTGAAAGTACCTGTCTCCGCTACCTGATTTCATTGCCTCCAGAGAACCCATACCACGATAGCTTTTATAGCTCCGCCCCTCAAACAGGACTGTCTCGCCGGGACTTTCCTCGGTTCCAGCAAAAAGAGCTCCTATCATCACCGCATTTGCTCCAGCCGCTAAAGCTTTGGTTATATCTCCGGAATATTTTATGCCACCATCAGCTATGATTGGAATCTTGTGTTTTTCTGCCTCCTCCGCACAATCCATAATCGCCGTTATCTGAGGAACCCCTGCTCCGGTAACAACCCTGGTGGTGCAGATCGACCCTGGACCAATCCCCACTTTTACGCAATCTGCCCCAGCTTCGATCAAATCCTTAGTTCCTGAAATTGTAGCAACATTTCCAGCCATAAGAGGCACCTTGGGGAACTTAGTCTTTATCTTCTCCAGACTGGACAGCACCCCTCTGGAATGACCGTGCGAGGAATCGATAACCAGGATGTCTACGCCTGCAGCAATTAATGCTTCTGCCCTTTCGAGCAGGTCCTTGGTAACTCCTAAAGCCGCTCCCACTCTGAGCCTGCCTCTTGCATCCTTACAGGCGTTAGGGTATTGAATATTCTTCATTATATCCTTGACAGTTATCAATCCTTTTAAGTAACCCCGCTTGTCTACGATCGGAAGCTTTTCAATCCTTTTCTCGTGCAAAATCTCCTTGGCTTTCTCTAAATCGGTTCCTTCGGGAACCGTAATCAGCTTATCTTTTGTCATTACCTCGGAGATTTTCTTATGCAGCTTTTTTTCGAATCTTAAGTCCCGGTTGGTAATGATACCGACCAATTTCCCTTTCTGGGTTACGGGTATCCCGGATATGGAAAATCGCTTCATCACTTCCAGAGCTTCTCCAATGGTTCGGTCAGGAGGGAGAGTAACCGGCTCAACTATCATCCCGCTTTCAGAGCGCTTCACCTTATCCACCTCCATCGCCTGCATCTTTATCGGCATATTCTTGTGAACAACCCCCATTCCACCCTCCCGGGCTAAAGCTATTGCCAGCCTGGATTCTGTCACCGTGTCCATTGCCGCACTCAAGATAGGGATATTAAGCTCAATCCCTCTGGCCATTGAAGTTTTAACATTAACCTCTTTTGGCAAAACCTCGGATTTCTGCGGGATCAAAAGCACATCATCAAAAGTCAACCCTGTTTTCTCAACGCTTTTCTTCATTTTACTCCTCATCTGTCCAGATTAAAATCCTGCCACAGCTATCACAGGTAATCAGACTTTCTCCTTTCTTTATCTCCTGAATTTTCTGGGGAGGGAGTGACTTGTAGCAGCCGCTGCAAGCCCTTTTTTTCACCGGAACGACTGCTGCCCCTCCCTTAACTTTCTTGACCCTTTCATACGTCGCTAACATCAGTTTATTTATCCGGACCGAGTTATTTTTTCTCTCATCCTGTTTCTGCTTGATCTTAATGCCAATGGAGTCCATCTCCTTGCCCAGACTCTCCAGTTGAACCCGGTTGTTCTTATCTACCTCAACCAGTTTCTCCTTATACTCCTTGACCTTGTCTTGAAGCTCATCTATCTCCGTCAGGATCTTCAAAAGCTCCTCTTCGGATTCTGAGATCTTTGTCTTGCGATTGGCTATCTCAGTGACCAGGGCGTCATATTCCCGGTTAGTTTTGATATCCCGCATCTGCTTCTGGAGTCTGGCTAACTCCGAGTTTATCTCTTCTATATCCAGCTCCAGTTTTTTACGCTGGAGAACCTGCTGGGTCAATCTTTCCTCTGATTCTTTTAAGGTTCTGGAAACCTCCTCCATCTCCTTCTTCAAATTATTGATCATATCCGGGAGATATTCCCTGGAACGGTCCAGCTCCTCCAAGTCATAGTCGATATTCTGAAGCTTCAAGAGCATCTCTAAATCGTTTTGCATTACTAAGACTCCTTAGTTTATTTTACTTAAAAAGAAAAGTGCACTTTTCATCGTGCACTTCTCTTTTAAATTGGCCCTCTTCTTGAAACCTTTAAAAAACCGTCGATGGTCTCTTCCCTCTGAAAAACTTTCATCCATTTTCCCTTGTCTATGAACCATGAACTATTAACTACTAACTGCTTTTATGGTGGGCAATATCCGACTTGAACGGATGACCTTTCGGATGTGAACCGAACGCTCTAACCAACTGAGCTAATCGCCCACATAATACAGTGAAGAAGTGATTAGTGATAAAGTGATTAACTAATCACTCCATCACTCAGTCACTTTATCACTCTTTTCTGGGCCCACCAGGACTTGAACCTGGGACCCACTGATTATGAGTCAGTTGCTCTAACCAACTGAGCTATGGGCCCTCCAAAACATCTAAAAAGAATATATTACTTGCAAACCTCATTAGTCAAGATTTTTTTCGATTTATTCCCTAATCTCTTTTTGGCTTTTGCACTATTCATACGTCCTGGAAGAAACCTTTTTTGAGCCTGAGGCTCACTTCCTCATCAGCTTGTGAAGTATGACTGTCAGCTCCTCAGCTTTTTCCTTTTCACCTTTGCCCCAGGCAATTTTGACCTCTTCCTTCAATCTCCTGATCTGGTCAGATTTCTTCTTCTGCTCTATCCTTTTTATATAATCCCCCAGCATAAGCTCCGGCTCAGCCAGCCCTAAGTCCAGGGTGGATATCTCCGATATAAGCTCTTTCAACTTTTGAGCTTGAGCCTTATCGATCAGGGCTGAGGGCGAGACTTTCCCGGCTGCTTCAAAAAGATTCAGGATCATCTCAAATAATTCTGCATTTTCAGGAAAATAGAAATCCTCCTTGCTTAGCCTGTCCCTGGTCAGGGGAATTAATCTATTCTCATCTATTAAGATTTTTAAAAGCTCCCTTTCTAATTTATGCGGCCCTTTAAGCTTCTCTTCTGGCAAGACTTTGGAGCGCTCCTCTTTTCTGCCTATACCTTTGATTGTATCCAAGATGATTTTTTCGTTTACCTTGAAAGCTTGAACAGCTTTATTTATGAAAAGGTCTTTCCAGAGCTGGTTTTTTATCCGGCTGGCAGTTTCGGCTAATTCCTTAATTATTCCCTCCTGCTCTTTCATTGGAAGCGAATTGAACTCCGCAGGCAAAGAGTCCTTTTTATAATCGATGAAGCTCTTGGCCTCTCTCAATTTCTGAGCCATCCCTTTTAGACCATGCTTCCTTACAAAACTGTCAGGGTCTTCCCCGGAGGGTAAGACTACTATCATCATCTCCATTTCTGAGTCAAAAAGAAGGTCCGCGCTGCGGAACACGGCGGATTCCCCTGCCCGGTCTGAATCAAACAGGAGATAGACTTTCTCAGCGTAACGCGAAAGAAGCCGGGCTTGGTCTTGCGTAAAAGAGGTTCCCAGAGGAGCGACCACATTCTTTATCCCGGATTGATATAGACTGATTAAATCGATATACCCCTCTACCAGCACGGCTGCTTTTTTGTCCCGAATCACATCCTTTGAAATATTAAGTCCATAGAGGATTTTCCCTTTGTGATATATGGGAGATTCAGGTGAATTTAAGTATTTCGGCTCATCTTTTTCCTGGATGATTCTACCTCCAAATCCCACGATCTTCTGGCTTAAGTTAAATATAGGAAAGGTTACCCGGTCCCTGAACCGGTCATACCACCCGGCTTTTTTCTCTTTTTCCACCACCAGACCAGCGGACAAAAGGATTTCTGGCTTCAAACCCTTCTCATTCGAGAACCTGATCAGCCCCTCCCATTCCGCGGGAGCATAACCTAAGGAGAAAACCTCTATCGTCTCTGAGGAAAATCCACGGCTTTGAAGATAATCTTTTGCTTTTTTGCTGCGAGTTAGAGAATCTCGAAAATACTCGTTAGCCACCTGATTGGCATAAAAAAGCTGATCTAAAGTTTCTGTAGTCTTCTGGTCTGAAGTCTTTTTGGGAAGAGAGATATTAGCCCTCTTAGCCAGTAGTTTCAGAGCTTCAAAGAAGCTTAGTTTCTCGTGCTCCATCAGGAAAGTGTAGACATTTCCTCCCTTTCCACATCCAAAGCAGTGATAAATCTGCCTTTCCTGGCTAACTGAAAAAGAAGGCGTCTTCTCCGGGTGAAAGGGGCACAAAGCCGTATAGCTCTTTCCTTTTTTCTTGAGAGGCAGGTATTCGGAGATGACTTCAACGATGTCGTTTGCTTCCCTGACCTGATTGATCAGCTCGTCTGGAATGAAATTTGACATATTTGCAGTTTGTAGGGGTTCAAATTTTTGCACCCCTACGGCTCCTGACAAACCTGAAGGTTTACACTCCTAAAATTGGCATCGTCGGGCGTAAAGCCCAACGCTACGAACACCTCTCGTCTCACGTCTCCTATCTTACGTCTTACTCATTCCTTTAATTTAACTATCATCACTCCTGCTCCCCCTTCCTCTAACGTACCCATCCTGGTCTCTTTTACCCGATGATGTCCAGTGAGAAATTTCCCTATCTTTTCCCTCAACGCTCCGGTTCCCTTGCCGTGAATTAAAACCACCTCAGATAAGCCAGCTAAATAGGCATCGTCTAAATATTTATCCACCTTATCGATTGCCTCATCTGAGGTCAAGCCTCTTAAATCCATTTCTGGCGAAATATCCTTGACTGAATATAACTCATATTTAGTCGAGGATAAAGGCTCCTCTTTCTTTTTTTCCTTGACTAAAGACAGCTCGCTCTGTTCCACAGTGTACGTAAAGTTGCCGATCTTGAGCTTTACTTTACCTGCTTTGTCCGGCTCAGACAGAACCTCACCTTCCATCTTTAAAGACTCGATCCAGACCAAATCGCCGGGCTTTATGGACTCCTTAAGGGAAGGAGTCTTTCCCTCTAGATTTTCCAAGTCTTCTTCTAAGTTCTTTTTCGTCTGTTCCAGATATGTGTGAGCTTGTTTTATAATCTCCTTTTGAGCCTTTGTGCTTTTCAATTCGGAGATGAGATGTTCGATCTCCACCCTGGTCTTCTCCACCAGCTCTCTTGATTCCCTGAGTGCTTTGGTCTTTAGCTCCTTTTGACTTGACTCAAACTTTTTTAATCTATCCTGATAAAGATTCAAAAGCTCATCTGAGACTTTTTTTTGCTCCTCTATTGCTTTTCTATTCTCCCTTACCACTTTTAGATTTCTTTCCAGCTCCTCTAAAAGCAGACCCAGATCCTTTTCCTTGGTGCCTAAAAGCTCAAAAGATTTCTGGATTATGTTCTCTGGCATACCCAATCTTCTGGCGATTTCTATTCCGTAACTTCCCCCCGGGTAACCGATCTGGAACCTGTATGTGGGCTTAAGGCTTTCCTTGTCAAATTCCAGAGAAGCGTTTTCCACCTCTGGATAGATCTGAGCTAAGGTTTTCAAAACCCCCTGATGAGTAGTTATCACCGTTCTTACTTTTTTCTGAATCAGGTCTGCAATGATTGCTTCTCCCAAAGCCACTCCTTCTTTTGGATCAGTGCCTGAACCTAATTCATCTAAGAGGACCAAGCTGCTTTCATCTGCTTCTTTTAAAGCTTTGATTATCTGACCCATATGAGAGGAAAAAGTGGATAAGGACATCTCTATGGACTGTTCATCTCCTATATCTGCGAAGACCTGCTTGAAAATCGGAAGGGTGGAGCCGAGTTCTGCCGGTATATGAAGCCCGGCTTGAGCCAGCAGGGCTGTGATTCCTATGGTCTTTAAAGCTACAGTCTTTCCACCGGTATTAGGCCCGGTGATGATCAAAACGCTGAATCTTTTACCCAAATCTAAAGAAAGGGGAACAATCTCTTCCTTGGATAACATACCGGAAAGAGATAAAATAGGATGACGGGCATCTTTAAGATTAAGATAACCCTCAGCATTAAACCTTGGCTCGTTCCCCTTGCACTCTAAGGATAAAAGCGCTTTGGAATAGATGAAATCCAGCTCCGCTATTACCTCTAAAGAAATCTGAAGGTCCTCAATATCTTTTCTGATCAGGGAAGTCAATTCCTTTAAAATCTTCTCTATCTCATTTTTCTCCTCAAGCTCCAATTCCCTTTGTTTGTTGTTCAACTCCACCACTGGCAAAGGCTCAACAAAAAGAGTAGCCCCGGAACTGGAGCGATCATGCACAATCCCTTTGCTTTTGTGAAACTCCTCTGCTGGAAGGGAGACCACATACCTCCCCTCCCTTAAAGTAACGATCTCCTCTTGTGTCTCCCTTTTTTTTATTTTTAAAAGACCTTGTAGTTTCTCCAAAATCTTGTTTCGATTGGTATTCTTTCCCTGTCTGATCGAAAAAAGAGCAGAGGTGGCATTATCTTTTATCTCGCCTGAGGAATCTATGGCCTTATTTATAGCTTTGGACAGCTCGTCGAATCGTTTGAGCTTGGAAATCAGAGAGGTCATCTGTGGATATTTTTTTTCTTTTTCCTGGATGAATTTGAGGAGCAGCCGGCAGAGTTTGAGCATCTCCTCGATCTTCAGAAACTCTCTCGGCTCTAAATATCCTCCGATCCTTTCAGCTTTTTTAAAAGAACCGGAAAGGTCTGGGATTGAATAAAGAGGGAACTTCTCCTCGAACTGCAAGATCTCTTTTAACTCGGTTGTATCCTTCTGCCATTTTGAGATAAGCTCCTGTTCCGTGACTGGAAAAAGAGAAGCTGCTTTTTTCTTACCTAACTCCGATAAGCACTTAGACTCCAAAATCCTTTTAATCTTGTCAAATTCTAAAACTCTGAGAGTATGTTCGTCCAAAGAAGGCTCAAAGGTTAAATCCGCCTTCGGCGGAAAGGGTTAAAGGGTTGGATCCAGCTTTATAAGGATAAACTCCTAAACTTGTTCTGACTGTTTTTCTATTTATTCCCTTTTCCGAAATATTCGTCCAGGTCCTGGGCAATTATCTCTGCTCGATTCGTTCTCATGGGAGGGGTTCTGCCCAGAGATTCCCAGGGGCTTTTGACCCCTTCTGGCGACTCCTGTTTTAGAGCCACCTTGAGCTTGTCCACAAAAGAGGTGCTCTGCGGATGGAGAAAAACAGACTCCTGATAGATCAAAGGGATCGACCCCCGGATCAAAGGTCCCAGAGTAGATGTATCTATCTTGTTGGTCAAACTCAAAGGCAGAGGCGGAAAGATCAAAAGGATCAGAACAAATCCTAACACTATCCATCCCTGAAAGAAACCAAAAATTATGCCACCGAACTTGTCTATCTTCCCCAGCGGATTTAGAGAAGCCGCCTTATAGAACAAAAAGGCTAAGAGTTTAACTACCAGATAAACCAAGGCGAAAAGGAAGATCAGGCTAAAAAGGGAAACCACCACCGGCGAGACCTTCATATTGGACAAAACCCTTAAGGTTACTTTATCCACATAGTTGATGGACACAATCACCCCAAGGAAAAGGCCGATGGTTCCCATAATCCCGCTGAAGATTCCACGCTTTGACCCGATGAAAATCGCCACCAAAAGCAAAGCGATTAAAACGTAATCAATCCAGTTCATCTTTCCCTCCTTTCAATTCAAATTTTCCTTTTAAAAATCCTTCTAAAGTTTTTATCATTACACTTTTTCCCTTTATATCTTCTATTAGTTTCACAATTCTTTCGGGTTTAATAGTCAAAAGCTCGTGTAATTCACTAGCATCATTAGATAAGCCATACTTGGAAATATCTATTTCTCTTTCTTTTGCAGCTTTTAAGACCCATTCTTCTATTCTCGGGCATAAAACAATCAAATATTTTTTATTTTTTCATCATGCAAGAGTCTAATTTGATTATCATTTGAAAGATGTTTTAATGCTTTAAAATAACTTGGTGGGTTACTTCCGGGATCTTCATCTACTAATCCTACGGAATTTGTGTTATTCCTCAGTTTATTACAAACTTTTCCTTTGTCGCCAGCATGACGTATCTCTTGCCTAGGTAAACCGAGTGTTTTTACCAAGATTTTGTCAGGGTTACATTCCACATATATCATTCTTTCTCCGTGAATTCGTCAAGGTTAAAAAATATGCTTTCATCGCGGTCAAGAGTTTCAGACATCTCTTTTTCAGTGAGTAGTCTAACCTTCGTCTGATAATCCTCAAAATAGGTAATGAAAATTCCGATATCCTCCTTCGGGGCTTTTGCTAAAACTGGCAGAAGGAAATATGGATTATGGGTTGAGATAAAGTATTGATTAGTCTTATCCAGAGCTATTCTCTCAGCCAAGAATTTAGTATAATAAGGAAAAGCATGAGCTTCAGGTTCTTCGAAAATGATGATAGAATCTTTGTTTGTCTCTATCGCTGCAAGGTGAAAAATAATTCTCAGTAAGGTATCAGAAACCAGAGATAAAGGAAGAGAAATTATTACATCTTCTTTCTCTTTTTGTATTGCTATTTCCTGCTCCTGAAGTTTTAAGACAATCTTAAGACCATACTCACTAAATATATCAGCCACTAATTTTCTCAAAGCTCTATTAGTTTGAATGGCAAATAAAAGATTTTCCCCTCTTGGCGGAAGAAGGAAACTATATTCCTGTCTAGTAAATTTATCTCCTAAGGCAAATCTATAAAATTTGAACGGCGAATTTCCTGAGCCTCCTGAAGTACCTCCAAGATTGTAACCATAATTAAAATCAAAATGGAAAATCTTTTTCTCTTTATCACCCCCGCTTCCAATAAACATCTGATCTGAAAACTTTATTTCATAATAATAATCATCTGCGGTAATCATTATTTTTTCACTTAACTCCAGGTCATTAAAAAGGTTTGCATAGTTATTTCCAAATCTGACCAAGTCTCCGATCTTTCCATACATATAAGAAAAAAACCCAATACTTTCTAGGATATTAGATTTCCCTGCATTTGGCTTACCAATAAAGACATTTATTTTTTTACAGTCTAACTCGAGATTTTTTATCGATTTAAAGTTTTGAATGTTCAAATTTTTTATCATTATTTAACCCTCCTTAAGTCAGAGTATTTGAGTTCAAGTAAAAGCTCCTTTTGTAAACCATAATTTAATCCTATGTCACGGCTTGGCAAGTTATTTTTTTAGTATTTATAAGAAAGATTAGGTCAAGATTTTGTATGAGAACTTTGAAAAATCTGCACTGCGGGGCTGGGAGCCCCGCCTACGAGAGCTTAATATATAAAAAACAGGCATGGATGCCTGTTTTACCCTCTCTAATTGGAAACCTAAAGGTTTCCGCTACAAAAGGAGCAGAATCTGCATAACCAGACCTGATAAAATAGGCACGCTGAGATTATCATCTATCGGAATACTCAGGGCTTCGACTGCAGTTGCGACCAATGCCCCGATGGCTCCAATCCAGAAAGGTAAGCCCGGAAGCACCAGAGCAACCAGAAGACAGATGGATAAAAAAGCCAGACTTCCTTCTAAGCTTTTTTTCTCTATTTTGGTCCTGCCATAAACCCTCCCCACCAGAGCGGCTGCAATATCTCCAAGGATGACATAAACAATAGCCGCTATGGCAACTTTTTTGTCAAAGAAAAGTATAGATAAAGCAGAAGCGGAAAGTATGTGACTTGAGCCGGTCAGGGAGTAGCTTTCATGTTCTCTTAAAATGGGACCTAAAAACCAGTTAAAAAAATTGGCTAAAGGAAGTTTCCGGAGCCTGATTATGTCGACCAGGATCGAACCAAGGGCGAAAGGGACAAGAATTAAAAGAGCTATCTTCTTGGGAAGGAGATAATATCCTATGGGAATAGTCAGGGCGAATAGATGCATACCCTTCCTTTTGAACTCGTTATAAAGAGATATCTCCAAGGATTTCTCAAGAAAATTTATTGCCAGTTATTCTGGTAGGTCAGACATTCTTGTCTGACAGCAAGAAACAGTTAATGTAGGGACAGCCCTTGTGGCTGTCCGCATTACTGTTCGGACAGGGACAAGCCCTGTCCCTACACTCTATTTTTTAAAGTAGTGGTATACTTCTATCCTTGGAGGTCTAAAGACCTCCGCTACACTGCTAAAGTTTTTTCTTCTTTACAGGTTAAAGCTTAAACTTCTTAACTAACTTTTCGTTAATCCAGATCTGCTGACCATCCCTTAATTTCTTTTGCCATTCCGCTCTGACTTTACCTGCCTTCTCAGTGGTCACCAAATTTTTGATCTTGTCCTTGTACAACTCAACCGGGGAGTCACCTCTTCTTTCCACCACTTTGATAAGATGATACCCCCAGTCCGACTTTACCGGTCCGCCGACCTCGCCCACTTTCAATTGAGCTGCTGTTTTATAGAATTCCGCGGAGATGTCTTTATCGCTGATGAAACCTAAATCGTAGGCTACGTCACGGATCTCCTTTTCTCCGGGATAATATTCCTTAGCCATCTCCACAAAATCTGCCCCGTCTTTGATCTTTTTCAATACCTCCTCTGCTTTAAGGGAATCGCTGAAGATTATGTGATAAACGTGAATGGAGCTGTCCGGTGGAAACTGGTCCCGGTGTGCCAGATAATAGTCGTATACCTCAACATCGGTAGGGATATATCCCAGCAGAACTCCCTCATCCAGCACCCTTTTTCGGGCCACTTTCACCCGGTAATCGTTTACCTCCTTAACATATTCGGGGAGAGTATCATATCCTCCTCTTCTCGCCGCCAGGACCAGAAGGTTAAAAAGGGAGATCTTATCCACCAGAAGTTTCTTTTCGTCTTCTAAAGTCAGGTCATCTTTTTGTAGATACTGTTTATATGGTTCTAATTCTCCTCTGTATTTTAAAAATTTTACAGTATCCTGATTATCGATGCTTAGGACCCAGGGATCGCCATTGACCGAATCCGGGTTCTGGTTCAAAACCTCTTCATTGAAAACGTAATTGGCCCGTTTCTTCTGGTCCAAAATGTAGTCATCCGCTTTTTCCCTTTGCTTGTCTTTTGCCAGACTGGATTTTATCCTGTCGATTAAATCCTTATTTAACTCCACCACCTCTGATGGTTTTTTATCCGTGTACTTCAGAATGTGATAACCGAATTTTGTCTTGAGAGGCTTGGAGATCTCATTCGGCTGAAGAGTCGAAAGCTGCTCCTCAAACTCCTTCAGCATCCTTCCCCTGGGAAGATACCCCAGCTCCCCCCCTTTTTCTCGGGTCCCATCTTCCTGGGAGTACTGCCTGGCTAAAGCCGCAAAATCCTCTCCCTTCTTAACCCTTTGGTAGACCGACTCGATCTTCTCCAGAGCTTTTTTTTCAGCCTGTTTTGCCTTTTTGGAGTTTCCTTTCTGTAAGGTATCAGTTTCTATTTTGATCAAGATATGGCTGACCTTAAACTGCTCTGGTTTGGTGAAAAGCTTCTCCCGGTTCTCATTATAGAAAACGGTTATCTCGCTATCCTGCACCTGAACCTTCTCGACTATCTCTTTCCGGAACAAGAGATCTAATAAGTGCTCGAGCGAATATTTTTCTTCCCTCTGTTTCCAGGCTTCATCCTTACTCACATCCAGTTTCTTGGCTTTTTGCTCCACTAACCTATCAGTGATCAGCGTCTCCAGGGCATCCCTCTTGGTCTTCTGTTCCTCAGCTTTATTATCTTTGGTAACGAAATTCAAGGACTCCAGTTTCTTTTTAAAATCCTCTTTGGTTATAATCTCTCCGTTTACCTTTGCCGCAATATCCTTATTCTTTGAGCTGAACAGAAAGGCATTAGAATTTGTTGACAGGCTTAAGGAAAACAATCCCAAGGTGACCAGTTGAATAACTATTCTCGTTTTTTGCATATCCTCCTCTTGCTGTGAATATCTTTAGAGTTTTACTTTTAGAGACACTCGATAACTATTATCCAATTCTTTATGGTTTAAGAAAGCCAGATCAACGGCAAACTTTTTAAAGCTTAATCCTCCGCCCGCGCTGAAATTCCCTACATCAAACCCTAATCTGGCACTAACCCGCTTCAGATAAACTACCTCCCAGCCATAATGCATATCCGCAGAGATATCACCCTGCCAGTACTGGGCAGCATATTTTCTTCCCTCGAAATTTAACTCCGTCTCAGTTGTAAAGATAAAATTAAAATCTCTGTACCCTTTGCTCAGGCTGAATCCGGTTCTTAAAGAAGGGGAGATAGTCTCTCGAGTGCCATTGTCATAAGCTAACAGAGTGGAAACAGCATCTTTGAGATTTGCTCCTAAGCTCAGGAACTCGTATGGACTGTAGAGCAATCCTAAATCGATCCCCATTCCAAAAGCAGAATGATCGACTATATGGCGATAAATGATTTTGGCATTCCCTCCAAACGAAAGCTTGGGATTTTTTTGCTTGGCAAAGGAGAAAGTCAAAAGGTAATCTGCATGCCCGGCTTCTTTTTTTACGTAGGGACGGTTGGTGCTGCTTATCGGCTGACCCGGGTTGGGCAGGTCGGTTACCTTGATATCCCCACCACCCAGGCGCATCAGGCTTAATCCCAAAGTGGAGTTTTCAAATCGATTATGCAAAGGAATTGCCCAGGCTATGAAGTCATGATTTAAAAGGGAGCCGAAGGTCTCCGAATGCATAAAGACAAGCTCCTGAGAGGGAACTCTTGCCAGCCCGGCTGGATTCCAATAAGTAGCAGTGGCATCATCTGAAATCGCCACAAAGGCACCACCCATACCTAATGCCCTTGCCCCAACTCCTAAATTCAGAAATTCCCCGGCATATTTTTCTGAATATGCCTTATTGAAGACAAAAAGTAGAACTATGAATAGAAAAAGGAATTTTCTTATCATACCTCACCAATAATAATTCCCGACGCAGGCAGTGTCAACAAAATTCATTCTATTTTGTAGGGGCAGACCTGTCCTACGACCTTGCTCAGGACGGTGAGCTTGTCGAACCGCGTGTCTGCCCTAAAAATTTGGGCGAACACATAGGTTCGCCCCTACGTTTGAACCTTTAGAAAATCTCGATAAGAAAACCCTTTTTTTGTTTTTCCCTTTTTACTTTTTACGTCTTACTTCTTGCTTTTAGTTTTCGCTTCTTCCTTTTTCTCTTTGGTCAGCTCATCTTTTTTCTTCAGGTATTCATCATAGCTTATCTTCTTATACCAATCACCGCCGACGTAGGAGAGCATATTGGTAAACTCATTGGTCTGGACATATCCCACTAAAGGAGAGATCTTTTCTGCGGTTGGTTCCAAAAACCAGATAGTGGGATACCCCCTCACCGCATACTTGGCGGCAAGCTCTCTTTCCGTGATGCTGGCTTTGTCAACCTGCAGTGTGTTTCTGGAATCCCCGTTCACCTTTACGGTAACGAATTTGTCGGCCAAGAGCTTCTTTACCCCCTCATCTGTAAAGGTCAAGGCATTCATTCTTTTGCAGTAACCGCACCAGTCAGTATAGAAAAAAACCATTACTTTTTTTCCATCTTTTTTGGCTTGCTCTAACCCCTGGTCATACCTTTGCCAGTTGATAGTTGCGGGGTTATCTTTGCGGGGAGCAGGTTTCTGGGAGAAAGCTTTTAGGCTTAAGGTGAAGAAAAACAGAACTGTGAGTAGGAAAAACTTTTTTGTAATTTTCGACATAATCTCTCCTTGAAGAAACAGGTTCAAATATAATTTTTACGGGGAAGGTAAGTCATACGTTTGTTTTGACCTCAAACCCTCTTGAAAAGGGCTTTTCTGACCTTCTTCCAGACCAGAAATAAGGTCAGAAATATGAAAAGAAAGAACGATATAATCTTAATCCAGTTAGGTATCAACTCTGCTCCCTGTCCAATCCTTGCCTGAGGTGCAAGATTTATAAAATCATATAACCAGTTTAAACCTAAGCCCAGGATTAAAGTAACGACCATTATGCTAAGTATATAAAGGACCAAAGACCTTTTTCCCAAGATGAAACATTGACTCAAATTTTATCTTGACCAAAAATGGACTTTTCATTTCAACAACCGCAAGGCATTAACAATTACTATCAGTGCGCTCACTTCATTTAGAAGCAGCCCCGGTACAAGACCAATCCATCCAATTAATGCCGCTGGAACTAGAAAGGCTACAATGGCTAATGAAGCTATTATATTCTGACGAATGTTTCTAATGGATCTTTGACTTAATCTAAAAGCATAGGCAATTTTGGATAAATCATCAGACATCAAAACTATATCACCTGTTTCTATTGCTATATCCGTACCTGCTGCTCCCATAGCAATCCCCACATCGGAAACAGCCATAGCAGGAGCATCGTTTATACCGTCCCCAACCATGGCAACTTTGCCAAATCTCTCTTTAAGCTTTCTTACTGCTTCAACTTTATCCTCCGGCAAGAGTTGGGCTAAATACTCGTCTACCCCTACCTGTGATGCTATTGCCTTTGCTGTTTTTTCATTGTCGCCGGTAAGCATCACAACTTTCATACCAAGACTTCTCAAGGTTTTTATAGCCTCTCCTGCCTCGGCTCTCAATTTATCTGCAACTGCCAGAATACCTAGAATTCTTTGTTCAGTACCTAAAAGCACGGTAGTTTTTCCTTCATTCTCAAGGCGAGAGATTTCATTTTGAGCATGAGTCAATGAAATTCCTTCATTTTGGAAAAGACGGCTGCTGCCGACAAGATAAAGGCTGCTGTTAACCCTTGCCTTTACCCCCAATCCAGCCATTGCCTTAAAATCCCCAATGTTTTGTAGTAGAGGAACTTCTGACTCTTTTGCTTTTCTCACAATTGCCTCTGCTATAGGATGTTCAGAGCGGGACTCAATACTGCCTGCCAAAATAAGGATCTCTTTTTCAGAAATATCATTGGAAGCGATTACATCGGTAACCACAGGTCTTCCGATCGTGAGAGTCCCTGTCTTATCAAAGGCTATGGCTCTCAATTCTTGAGCTGCTTCAAGATAAGCACCGCCTTTAAATAGAATCCCGTTATGTGCACTATTTGCAATAGCTGCCACAACAGAAACAGGAACTGATAAAGCCAGCCCGCAGGAGCAGGAGACGACAAATACCACTAATCCCCGGTAGATAAATGATTGCCAGTCTCCTCCAAAAAATAAAGGTGGGATTACTGCTACACTGATGCCCAAAACAAACATCGCAGGAGTGTAATATTTACCAAATCTTTCAGCAAACCGCTGATAAGAGGACTTCTTTGCCTGTGCCTCCTCTACTGAGTGAATAATTCTTGCCAGGGTGGTGTCGCTTGCTTTCTTGGTTACCTGTATCTCAAGAGAACCTTTCTGATTGATGGTTCCAGCAAAAACTTCATCCTCAATTTTCTTCTCTACCGGGATCGATTCTCCCGTGATGGGAGCCTGATCCACAAATGAAGTTCCAGCGATTACTTTGCCATCCACAGGTATCTTTTCACCAGGTCTTACAATAGTTACATCCCCGATTCCAATCTCCTCTGTGGGAAGAATAATTTCATTACCGTTTCTGCGAACAAGTGCCTCTTTGGGAACCAGTTCCATTAAAGCCCTGATTGCTCCCCGTGCCTTATCAACTGCATAAGCTTCAAGGACATCACCAAGTGAATAAATAAAAACCAAAAGTGCTGCTTCCTCCCAAAATCCAAGGAAAATAGCGCCTATGGCACCAACGGTCATCAGAAGTCGAATGTTGAGTGTCAGAGTTTTTAAGGCCAGAAAACCCATTTTTGCTGGGTAGTATATACCAATAATGATAGCTAATCCATAAACGAGATTAATGCTTTGGTGTGGCATGCCAAGGTGCTCCGACAGGAAAGGGCGTTCCAGTAAGAAAGCTATAATTATTAAGGCTCCGCATGTAAAGAGAAATAGCATCTGTGGCTTTTCTCTCCACCAGACTCTACCTTTCTCTTCCTTAGCTCTTAATAGAGAGGCTCTCATCCCGGTTTCGGCAATTGCCTTGATCATATCCTGAACAGAAATAAGGGATGGATTGTAGGAGATTTTTACTTGCTGGGTCATGAGATTGATGTCAAAATTGTTAACTCCTCCGAGAGATTTCATTTTCTTTTCTATGATCTCAGACTCATCAGCGCAATCCATTCCCTCAATTTTAAGGGTAACGGCAACGCCTGGTTCTTCAGCCTCAACTGAATAACCCAGGCCTTTGATGACCGAGATTACTGCCCCAAAATCGAATTGAGTAGCCTCTGTTATCACCTTAAGTTTTGAGGTCGCAAAAGAGGCTTCGGCAAGTTTTACTCCTGGAATCTTAGATATTGCCTTCTCGATCTTGAGGGCACAATCGGCACAGTCCATTCCTTTAATGTGAAAAAGTTTTTCTTTCATTTCAGCATCCTTTTTATTCGGAATTAGGTTTATGAAGTTCATAGTAAATGTAAACCAGTGGTCATACTGGCGGTCCAGATGAAATCCGTAATTTCAGTTGAAAGAAGAATCATTTATAACCTTAAAGAGGTCACGGAAAAAAACAGTTAAAAGCTCATAAACCTTCGCCTCAAAAGTTTTTATTTACATTCATCACATTCATCCCCACAGGCATTTTTCCTTTTCAACCATAGATACCCTAATCCCACAGAGACAGAAGTAAGTCCGGCTAAAATAAACTTATTAAACTTTAAAAATGAAGCGCCAAACAGGCTGAGATATACTGGAAGCAAAGGAGATCCACAGCATCCTAAGAGAAAACATCCGCCAACATATAAAAGTGCAATCCAGGAAAAACCGGCTGAAACCCCTAAAACGCTTTTTCTGCTCCTTTCAACCAATTTTAAAATAGCAAAGAGAGTAAATGTGGTAGCCAGAGCATAGGAATACCCCACCAGGCAATCTTTATTCTCAAGATAGACTGAAAAAAAGCTTTTGTCTTCTTCAAAAGAAGCCCAAGACGAGATTTTCCCTTGATAAGACCAATAGCCAATAAGAAAATGAAACGTTAAGACAAATAGAAAAGCTAAAGTTAAAATTGCTGTTTTGAATCTCAATTTACCTTCACCTTTTTGGCCTTAAGCAGAACCCCTTTTTTCTTCACCTTTTCTATTACCCCTTTAATCCAGACTTCATCTTTTATTTTAGGAAGCTTCCCTTTGTAGATCACCGGGATAGAGGGGGCATCTTCGCATATAATCCCGCATTCTTTAAATTCTTTCAGGCTAACAATCCGGAAGGCAGAGTCCTTAGGATAGACCTTAGAGACCACCCCCACAATTTCTATTTCGCCTTTATAGACTGAAGGATTTTTGACTAACTCTTCTACTGTCAAAGTGTCTGTTTTCGGTTCTTCTCCTTTAATTTCAATTCCAAGTATACTACCTAAAAGCAGGCAACATAAAAAAAAGCCTCTTTGCAGGAGTGCATTAGCTTGTCGAAGTTTAAAAAATGCAAGGCTGTCCGCCATAGGCGAATGCCCTACATTTTCGAGATGCTCGATTGAATTTCTTCTCAAAAGATTTCTCCTTCTAAGTAAAGTGAATCTAAGATCTCTGGATAGTTTTCAAAAACAAAGTGTGCCTTGCAGATTTTACAGCCAAAACATCCCTTTTTATCGTTCTTGCCCAGAGAAAGAAAAATCTTATCGATTTCTGATTTGATCTCTGCGAGCTCTTTGGTATTTTCAGCATCCTTCTCCAACTCACTTATCTTTTTATGTAAAACCATAAATGCTTGAGAATAACATACACATTTCTGTGGCTCTGGAAATCCAG
>JAUYBY010000036.1 GCA_030692925.1 Candidatus Zixiibacteriota bacterium
CAAACTAGTGAAAGTAGAGCAAAAAAGAAACCTTTTGGAGGTCTATCACGATTCAAAACTAATCAAAACTGTTACCTGTGTCAGTTGATTGATCTGTAACCTATGCTACTTGATAATACACTAAAGCCTTCCGCTACAAAATATAAAAAGACAAATCAGGAGTGATTTTTATGAGCAAATTAAAAGAAGTTGACCCGGAGGTCTATGCAGCCATTTTAGGTGAGACTAAAAGGGAAGCTTTTCAGTTGGAGCTTATCGCTTCAGAGAATTTTGTAAGCGAGGCGGTCTTAGAGGCTTTAGGCTCGGTGATGACCAATAAATATGCTGAAGGTTATCCGGGAAGAAGGTATTATGGTGGTTGCGAATATGTTGACATTGTGGAGAATTTAGCCCGTGAAAGGGCTAAAAAGCTTTTCGGTTGTGAGCACGTGAATGTTCAGCCTCATTCAGGCTCACAGGCTAATATGGGGGTCTATTTCTGCGTTTTGAAGCCCGGGGATACCATTTTAGGTTTAAGTCTTTCCCATGGAGGTCATCTAACCCACGGCTCACCAGTCAATTTCTCTGGTAAATTCTTTAAGGTCTATTTTTATGGAGTGAGAAAAGATACTGAGGTCTTGGATTACGATGAAATCCTGCAGATAGCTAAAGATTGCAAGCCTAAGATGATCGTAACTGGAGCAACTGCATATCCTCGTATACTGGATTTTGTCAAGTTTCGCCAGATAGCTGATGAGGTTGGTGCTTATCTGATGGCTGACATAGCCCATATCGCAGGGCTTATCATTGCAGGGATACATCCCTCACCTGTACCTCTGGCTGATTTTGTTACCACCACGACTCACAAGACTCTGCGCGGTCCAAGGGGTGGGATGATAATGTGCAAAGAGAAATATGCTAAAGAGCTTGATAAAGAGATAATGCCAGGGATACAGGGCGGACCGCTCATGCATGTGATTGCTTCCAAGGCAGTGGCTTTTAAAGAGGCTTTACAGCCTTCCTTCAAGGAGTATCAGATTCAGATTGTCAAGAATGCAAAAGCACTAGCTCAGGAGCTTTTGAATTATGGCTATCACGTGGTGGCTGGAGGGACTGACACTCACCTGATGCTGGTTAGCTTTGTGGAGAAAGGGATAACCGGCAAGGTGGTCGAGGAGGCTTTGGATAAAGCTGGGATAACAGTAAACAAAAACACTGTGCCCTTTGATCCGCAGAAACCCTTCATAACTTCAGGTATAAGGATTGGAACACCTGCGGTTACCACGCGTGGGATGAAGGAGACGGAGATGAGAAAAATCGGCAGGTTCATTCACGAGACTATATCGAATTTAGGAAATGAAGAGGTCTACAAGAAGATAAGGAAAGAGGTCGAGGAACTGTGCAGAGAATTCCCTCTGTATAAGGAAAGGCTGGAGGAAGGTAGCAAGTAGACAGTAGACAGCATACAGGGTATTTTGTAGCGTCCGACCTCCTGGTCGGACGAATTTGATGTAGCGGAGGTCTTCAGACCTCCATTAATAAGTTCAACGATTCAAAAGTTCAATTGTTCAAAGGACAAAGAAAAGAAATCGTAGCTCCCGATCATTAATTCATACTCAAAAGTAGCGTAAGTCTTGAGACCTTCATAAAAATAATGGAAAGCTAAAGCTTTCCGCTACAGAAAATAAAAAAATGAGCATTCATAAAGATAGAATCAGAGCTGTTTTAAAAGGGGAGAGGCCTGACCGGGTTCCAATTTCTTTGTGGAGGCATTTTTATGAGAAAGAAGCGACTGCTGAAGGTCTGGCAGAGATTATGATAGATTTTCAGAAAAAATATGATTGGGACTTTATGAAGGTCAATCCACGGGCAAGTTATCATATCGAAGGCTGGGGAGCAAAAGTCGAGTTCAACCAGGGTCCTTTAAGGAAAACCGAGGTTGTAGAATGTCCGATCAAAAAGGCTGATGACTGGAAACATTTTGAGGTTCTCAAGTTCTCCAAAATAGCTTTAGAAGAGCAGTTGAAAGCTCTGAGTCTTATCAAGAAGAGAGTTAAAGATGATCTATTCGTCGTGCAAACTATCTTTACCCCGCTATCTATTGCAGGAGACTTAGTTATAGAGGAAAAAGATTTGGTAAGAGGATTGAAAGAAAACCCTCAGATAATCCATTCAGCCTTAGAGATAATCACTGATATCTTCTCAGACTTTGCGATCGAGTGCCTGAATGCCGGAGCAGATGGGATTTTTTTAGCCACCACGGAGTGGGCGACAAAAGAGCTTCTGACTGAAAAAGAATATCTGGAATTCGGCAAACCTTATGATCTGGAAGTTTTAAGGAAGATAGAATCTGCCGAGTTCAACATACTGCATGTCTGCAAAAGTAACGATTTTCTTTCGCTTTTTGTTGATTATCCGGTCAAAGTAGTGAACTGGAATGCAACCGACCTGACTAACCTTGATTTGAAAGAAGGTGCAAAGCTTTTGAATAAGGCAGTCCTGGGCGGGATAGACCACGAGAAATTATTGTTGAACGGGACACCGGATGAAGTTTCTAAAAAAATCAAAGAGGTAGTTGAACGTAACCACGATGTCAGGTTAATCCTGGGTCCCGGATGTACCATTTCCCCTCAGACCCCAGAAGAAAATCTTAAAGCCGCAAGAAAAGCTTTGGAGGTGCTTTAAATGGACACTTTTTTGTAGCGGAAGGCTTTAGCCTTCCATCTCCCTCTGGAGGTCTGAAGACCTCCGCTACATTTCATCAAGAAATTAAAGTCTTAAAAACAAGGAGTAATCTGTGAAGAAAAAAGAAACTGAGATTATCAAGCAGATTGACGAATTAGTGCAATCTAAGAAAGAGAGGGAGGATGTTCTCAGAGAAACCGTAAAAGTTCTTAAAGAAAACTATGAGCATTATAACTGGGTCGGGATTTACCTTTTGAAAGGGGATGAGCTTGTCCTTGGTCCTTATTTAGGCAAGCCCTCACCTCATACCAGTATCCGTCTAAATAAAGGAATCTGCGGGGATGCTGCCAGCCAGAAGAAAACAGTGAATATCCCGGATGTGAATTCTGATCCGAGATATTTAGCCTGCAGTCTGGAAACCAGGTCCGAGATTGTCGTCCCTATAATGAGGGGAAAACAGGTATTTGGTGAAGTAGACATAGATTCTAACAAGTTAAGTGCCTTTACAAAAGAAGATCAGCTACTTTTGGAACAGATTTGCTTAATTCTGTCCGAGCTTTTCTGATTTTTCTTATGTTTTCACTTGCATTTAATATGAAAGGAAATGCACAAAGAATGAGTTAATTTTTTAGAGAAGACATAATTTTAGAGTGCTCACTTAATAGTTTATCAAGATTACGAGTTTCATAACTATTTCTATTGCATAGACTTAACGCCAATACTTTAAGTTATAGTTTAAGTTATTAGACAAAATGACTCAATTTTTATTCATTCGAAAAGATGACGGCATATCTTTTGCATTTTTTTAAAGAGAATAATACTCTTTTATTAAGGAGAAAAAGTGGAGCAGGAGATATCTAAAGAGGGTCTGAAGTATCAGGTTCTAAGGCTTTTAGCCATCAGAATCAACAGTTCGGTTCCCATTAAAGAGATAATTCAAGAAGGAATCGCCAGGGCAATCGAAATAATGGACTTGGAAGCAGGCTCAATTTCCTTATGGGACGAGGAAACTAAAAAACTCGTCTCTGAGGCAGTAGCTGGTCCTAAGGAGAAGACTGATCTGCTTTCCACTATCGAAAAGGGTGCCATTCAGGTGATGAGAAGAGATCTCAAAATCGAATCAGTATATCTTACCTTTGAAAAAGAAGGTATACACAGCGTTTTTTCCTACCCCATCAGAGCGGATGGAAAATTCTTTGGCGCGATAACCGGGCTAAGTCAAGGTAGCAGGAATCTGATTCTGGAGGAGGAGTTCTTGGAGGCGTTAGGCAGCCAGATTGGTTTAGGAGCCGCAAAAGCAGAAGGCTACATGACCAAGGCAGAGAAAAAGAAAATGGAGGAGGAGAAGGAACAGACAATCAAATCAGAAAGACTTACAGCCATAATGCATACCTCAGTGGCGATAAGCCATGAGATAAACAACCCCTTGACTGCCATTCTGGGAAATGCCCAGCTCCTTTTGACCAGAAAGGAATACCTGGACCAGGAAACTGTGGATAAGTTGAAAGTAATCGAGGAAAATGCCTTGAAGATAAAAGAAGTAACCCAGAATCTTCTGAGGATAATCGAGCCGGTAATTACAGAATATGCTGGCGGGGTTAAGATGTTAGATATCGAGAGGTCTAAAAAAAGAGAATTTTCATCTGAGTCTTAATAGTTGGGATGTATTTGCAATACCCCCCTACGAAAAAAATTGTAGAGACGCATAGCCATGCGTCTCTACCAAAAAATAAAAAAGGCGAGATCAACTCGCCTTTTTCTTTGTCTTCTGTCTTTTAAATTATGCCACTTTGACTTCTTTCTTTTCGGGCATCACAGTCGCAGTTTTCTTCTCTTCCCTGCTGACAGGTTCGGCTAAGTTAGCTTTTGCCTTCATGGCATCTATTCTTTCTTTTCTTAACCTGATCAGCACTCCTAATGAAATTAACATAAACATAAAGGAGTTGACCTGCCTGAAGATTTCTCCATAGTTGAAAATGGCATCCAGAAAAGCCAGCACGCCCAGGATGAAAAGCATGGTTGACCAGAAAAGCATAAAACACCTCCACGGATATGGGGTTAAAATTTAGTCGTCTTACTTAATTCACGCTTTCTTAATCGGCAGTTTAAGGATAAACCTTAGAGTTAATGTTTAAAAATATAAAGCCGGCTTTAATAAAATTTAAACCCTTCTCCGTATATATATTCTGTTGTCGGAAAAAAAGTGACTCCAGTTTTTTCGAGTTTTTAAATAAACCCTTGACACTCAGGAGAAGAAAGGATAATATTATAGCCTTATTAATATGATAGAAAATCTCTTACATGAGGACTGCGGCATTTTCGCCATTTTCGGAGCTAAAAAGGCCTCGGAATTGACCTATTTAGGGCTTTATGCGCTTCAACACAGGGGACAGGAAGCATCTGGGATAGTTTCATCAGACGGGAGCAGACTTTACCAGCGCAAGGGGATGGGGCAGGTCAACGAAGTGTTCGCCAGCAAGGAGGTCTTGTCCAGTTTAAGAGGGGAGATGGCTATTGGCCATAACCGCTATTCAACCACTGGTTCTTCTACAGTTGCCAATATTCAGCCTTTGCAGATAACCTATAAAGGCGATAAGCTTTTAACTGTAGGACATAACGGAAACCTGACCAATTCCACCAGTCTGAGAAAAAAGCTGGAAAAAGAAGGCTCGATCTTTCAGACCACAACTGACAGCGAGATAATCCTGCATCTGATCGCCCGCTCTAAAAAAGAGAAGATCGAGGACAGTTTAGCAGATGCTTTATCTCAGGTGAGCGGGGCGTACAGTTTAGTTTTCATCACTGCTGATTCCATCCTGGCAGCCAGGGACCCGTATGGCTGGAGACCCCTGGCATTGGGGAAGCTCAAAGATGCCTGGGTGGTGGCATCTGAAACCTGTGCCTTTGATCTGATAGGTGCAAAATATCTAAGAGACGTTCAGCCAGGAGAAATCATCCTGATAAATGAAAAGGGATTAAAATCAATAACTCCTTTTAAGAAAGTCAAGCATGCCTTCTGCATATTCGAGTTCATCTACTTTGCCCGCCCGGATAGCATGATCTTCGGGGAGAACGTG
>JAUYBY010000038.1 GCA_030692925.1 Candidatus Zixiibacteriota bacterium
CAAACTAGTGAAAGTAGAGCAAAAAAGAAACCTTTTGGAGGTCTATCACGATTCAAAACTAATCAAAACTGTTACCTGTGTCAGTTGATTGATCTGTAACCTATGCTACTTGATAATACACTAAAGCCTTCCGCTACAAAAAAACGCCCGACGCAATGGTCGGTCGATAAAAGCTTTACGGCTCGTAGAGGCGTTACGTTTTTTTGTCGATTGAACCTTTGAACTATTGTCCGCCTGTGGCGGATGAACTTTCTTCTTGTTCCTCTTCGCTTTTCACCACCCGCGCCACTGCCACCACTCTGTCTCCTTCATCCAGCCTGATCAGCTTAACTCCCTGGGTGTTCCTTCCAATCTCCTTTATGGATTTAACCGGCTGTCTTATGATCATTCCCTTTTCGGTTATCAGCATCAGCTCGTCATCTTCTAACACCTCTTTGAGCGCGACAACTTTTCCGTTTCTCTCATTGGTCTTTACGTTTATGACCCCTTTCCCGCCACGGTTGGTCACCCGGTAGTCGGAAATCGGGGTTCTTTTTCCAAATCCATTTTCTGTTACCACCAGTAAGGATGCATCCCTTTTTATTACCACCATATCCACGACTAAATCTTTACCTCGCAGGGAAATACCTCTAACTCCATGAGCTGTTCTTCCCATACTTCTGACCTTATCCTCTGGGAACCTTATTGCCAGCCCTTCTTTTGTGCCCAAGACTATGTCGCAGGTTCCATCAGTGATGGTGGCATCGATCAGCTCATCCCCTTCATCTATATTGATGGCGTTTATTCCACCTCGTCGAGGGCTAGAGAAGGCAGACAGCTCAGTTTTTTTGATGGTCCCGTTCTTAGTTGTCATCATCACATAATGCTTTTCATCGAACTCCTTGACTGGCGCAAAAGCCCTTATTCTTTCACCTTCAGCTAATTCTAAGAGATTGGTAATCGATTTCCCCTTGGTAACCCTGCCTCCAACCGGGATCTCGTGAACCTTTAACCAGTGGCATTTCCCGGTATTAGTGAAAAAGAGGATATAATCATGAGTTGAGGCGATGAATAAATGTTCGACAAAATCCTCCTCCCTGGTCTCCATCCCTATTACCCCTTTTCCACCGCGTCCCTGTCTTCTGTAAGCGTCTATACCTAATCTCTTGATATACCCATTATGGGATATGGTGATCAGCATGTTCTCTTCTGCAATCAGGTCCTCTATGGTGAACTCCTCCTCCTCTTCCTTGATCTCAGTTCTTCTCTGGTCCCCATAATTTTTCTTTAAAGTCAGAAGCTCTTCTTTGATTATATTCATCCGCTTGGTTTTACTTTCCAGGATACCTTTCAAAGTAGCGATCAGCTTGATCAGCTCTAAATATTCCTCTTCAACCTTTTTCCTCTCGAGCCCTGTGAGCCTCTGCAGTCTCATATCCAGTATTGCCTGGGCTTGAATCTCTGACATCTTGAATTTATTCATCAGCCCTTCTTTTGCCTCAGCCGGATCTTTAGAGGCTCGGATCAGCTTTATAACTGCATCGATATTGTCCAGGGCGATCTTTAAACCTTCTAAGATGTGTGCCCTTTTTTCTGCCTCGGCTAACTCGTATTTTGTCCTTCTGGTTATGACCGTATGCCGGTGCTCTATGAATAAGGAAAGCAGCTCCTTTAGAGTTAAAACCTTTGGCTCCCCATTCACCAAAGCTAAGGTTATCACCCCGAAGGTGGTCTGCATCTGGGTATGGTTAAAAAGCTGATTTAAGATTATCTCAGCTTGTGATTCCCTTTTTAGCTCTATGACTATCCTCATCCCCTCGCGGTCTGACTCATCCCTCAGGTCCGAAATCCCTTCGATAACCTTATTGTTGACCAGATCAGCAATCTTTTCCAAAAGATTTGATTTATTTATCTGATAAGGTATCTCAGTTACGATGATGCTCTCTTTTCCGGATTTCTGCTTTTCTATACTTGCCCTTGCCCTCAAGACCAGACGACCTCTGCCGGTTTTAAAGTATTCTTTTATCCCGCCTCTTCCATAGATTATGCCGCCAGTGGGGAAATCGGGTCCCTGAACATACTTCAAGAGCTTTTCATCTTCCAGATCCGGGTCATCGACTACTGCCACTAAAGCATCAACCACTTCAGAGAGATTATGAGTGGGGATGTTGGTTGCCATGCCAACTGCAATACCTGAGGAACCATTGCAGATTAAATTCGGGAACTTGGAGGGCAAAACCACTGGCTCTTCTCTGGTGCTGTCGTAGTTCGGCACAAAATCAACTGTATCCTTATCTAAATCTGCCAGCACCTCCATAGCTAAAGCGGTAAGTCTTGCTTCAGTATACCTCATTGCCGCAGGGGCATCTCCATCAATCGACCCGAAATTACCCTGTCCATCCACTAAAGGATACCTCATATTGAAATCCTGAGCCATCCGGACTAAAGTCGGATAGACCACCTGTTCACCATGAGGATGGTAATTACCTGAGGTATCACCTGCGATCTTGGCGCATTTACGATGAGGCCTGCCCGGAGCCAAATTCAGATCATTCATCGCCACCATGATTCTGCGATTGGAAGGCTTCATCCCATCCCTCACATCCGGTAGAGCACGGGCAGTGATGACCGACATAGAGTAGTCGATATAGGAGGATTTCATCTCCTCTTCAAGCAACACCGGGACTATTTTTTCTCTTTCTAATTCCAAAGCCATTGATTTTTTCTCTTCAATTTGCGGGGCTGGGAGCCCCGCCTACGAAAACTTTATGGAGTGCATTGACCGTGTCAATGCCAATATGCATCCAGATGGATGCACTCCAAAAATCTGGAGGTCTGAAGACCTCCGCTACATTTTAAATATCCAGATTCCTCACATATTTAGCATTTTCTTCGATGAACTTGCGACGCGGCTCGACCTGGTCTCCCATAAGGATGGTAAAGATTCGGTCAGCTTCTGCCGCATCTTCCAAGACGACTTGGAGTAGAGTCCTTTTCTCAGGATCCATTGTGGTTCTCCAGAGCTGTTCCGGATTCATCTCACCTAATCCCTTATATCTCTGGATACCGACTCCCTGATTCCCTAATCTTTGTAATAATCTTTCCTTTTCCTCATCTGAATAAGCATAGGTTTCACTGTTCCCTTTTTTCAATCTATATAAAGGGGGCTGCGCAATATATATGTATCCCTGTTCCACTAACTCTTTCATATACCTGTAGAGAAAGGTCAAAATCAAAGTCCTGATGTGCGAGCCATCCACATCCGCATCAGTCATTATGATGACCTTACTATATCTGATTTTGGAGATATCGAACTCATCCCCACCTATACCTGTTCCCAGGGCAGTTATCAAATTCCTGATCTCCTCATTCGATAAGACCTTATCAAATGGAGCTTTCTCCACATTTAAAATCTTACCCCTCAGGGGCAGGATAGCCTGAAAGCGCCTGTCTCTACCCTGTTTGGCAGAGCCTCCAGCAGAATCTCCCTCGACTATATAGATCTCGGTATGCTGTGGGTCCTCCATCGAGCAGTCAGCTAATTTGCCTGGAAGATTAGCGCCTTCTAAGGCGCCCTTTCTTCTGGTTAACTCCCTTGCCTTTCTGGCTGCATCTCTTGAACGGGCTGCCATAATCGATTTCTCGCAGACCTTTTTAGCAACTGAAGAATTTTCCTCAAAGAACTCAGATAGACCCTCGCCGGTGATTGACTCCACAATACCTTTGACCTCTGAATTTCCTAATTTGGTCTTGGTCTGGCCTTCAAACTGCGGGTCCGGGATTTTAACAGAGATAACTGCAGTCAAACCTTCCCTGGTATCCTCGCCCTGCAAGGTTAAATCAGAATTTTTAATCAGGTTATTTTTCTGAGCATAATTGTTTATTGTTCTGGTCAGCGCGGTCTTAAACCCGATTAAGTGAGTCCCCCCCTCAATGGTGGCAATATTGTTCACGTAAGAGAAGATATTCTCCACATAGGTGGAGTTATACTGAATTGCGATCTCCACGTCGATATTTTCCCTTACCTTATGAAAATAGATCGGCTTGGAATGTTGAGGCTCCTTGTTCTCATTTAAAAACTCGACAAAGGTGACTATACCGCCCTCATATTCATACACGGCAGATTTCCCGCTTCTTGCGTCTTTAAGCTCTATCTTCAGTCCCTTATTCAGAAAAGCTAAGTCTCTTAACCTGGCTGCAATGATGTCAAAGGAGAAATCCATCTTCTCAAAGATCTTCTTATCCGGTTTGAACGTGGTTTTTGTTCCAGTTCCTTTGCTTTTACCCGTGACCTTGACGTCGGTCTTAGCATCCCCTTCCTCATACCTTTGGAAATAAACCTTTCCATCTCTGGAAACCTCCACTTCACACCACTCAGATAATGCATTTACAACTGAGACACCAACTCCATGCAAACCGCCTGAGACCTTGTAAGTCTGATGGTCGAATTTGCCACCCGCGTGCAGCATAGTCATCACAACTTCTAAGGCTGGCTTTTTCTGGGTAGGATGCATATCCACCGGGATACCGCGACCATTATCTTCTACAGTGACGCTGTTGTCCTTATTAATCGATACACTGATGGAATTGCAGAATCCACCCATCGCCTCATCCACGCTGTTGTCCACCACCTCATAGACCAGATGATGCAATCCCCTGGTGCTGGTATCACCGATATACATAGCGGGCCTTTTTCTGACCGCCTCCAGCCCCTTTAAAACCGTGATGGTGGCAGCATCATAATGATGGCCCAAGGCAACTTTTCCCGTGGATCCCAATTCGGACTCTTCTTTGGTTTTGCTCATATTTTTCCTTCCCCTCTTTGTCTTTCGTAGCGCGACCCTTTTAGGGTCGCCTTATGGTAACTTTCTAAATCAATTAAGGAAGATTATATCTTTCACCAGCTCCTGTTTGGCTGAGTCATTCAACTTGGCGATAAGCTCCTTTTTAAGATAGAAAAGCTCATTTCTCCAGGAAGAGCTTTTTACTTTTAGAAAAAGCTTGGCTCCTTCTATCTTAAAAGGTTTAGTATTCTCAGCTATATTATTACCTACGATTTTTTCCCAGTTGATTATAATGTCCTGCTCCTTCATCCTTTTTTCTAAGCCCAAGCTCTTTAACAGGTTCTGAAGAACCCCTCCTAAAATCTCAGGTCCTTTTGTTGCTCTTTTTTGCATAACTTTTAAATATAATAGATTTGATTTCAATAAGCAACTATTTTTCCTCGAATTTGAGTCTTGAGATTGGAGTTAGCTGATTTTTTTATAAAGAAAAAGGAGGGTTAATAGTTTGTTGTAGTCGCTCGATTCATCGAGCAAAAAGCCCAATAAATTGGGCAACTACAATCTTTTTTACAAACAAAGTTGTCAGGTAGATGGTAGGTCGGGTTGCGATAGCTACCCGACAATAAGATTTATAAATTTCGTCTTTGGGATCATAGACTAGCGCGCCTGCCTCGACGAAGAGCGCACTTGGGCTGACCTCAGCGGCTACTTCGGTGGCTCTGTCGAAAAGCCCGCAGCCACCCAGGCTTGCATGCCGCCGCTAAGGTAGCAGACGTTTGTGAAACCCATGTCCTTAAGCTCCTTGGCTCCTCGAGCTCCGTTCGGGCCAAGCGCACACGTTGTTATGACTGGGCGTGAACGGTCTTGCAAGCTCGGGTGACGCCACTCCTCTGGCAGCTCTGAATCGGCACGCACCGCCAGCATTCCAAGCGAGATGTTGAGAGCACTGGGTATGACGCCAGTCTGAACAGTATCAGCAGCGTCGCGGACGTCCACCACCAACGTACGCGGGTCGTCCTTCATCCGCCGTTGGGCTTCCTGAGCGCTGATAGCGGGAACTTCCGCCATCGCCTCAGAAGCTATTTGCATGAAGGTCTTGCTCATGATGATCTCCTTTCTGAAGGTTGATAGACTTGAGTTAGTTAACAGGGCATTTCAGCTAACTCGTTCGTATCCGCAATTATTGCGTATATACCCCC
>JAUYBY010000069.1 GCA_030692925.1 Candidatus Zixiibacteriota bacterium
AACCTTATGAACAAAAAGAAAAAGGTGCCCAAAATGAAAAAAAGCTACTACCAACTAAAACATGAAAATCCGAGAAACTGATCTGTAGGACAGGACATTTTAACTTTGCAGAAATTAGGACATTTTAATCTTGCTATAACATTTTTAAAAAAAATCCTTGACAATCCTTTAAAATTATTTTATAAAGGTAATGAATCTTTTAGGGAAGGCGGTGGAAATCCGTCACAGCCCCGCTACTGTAAGCGGCTACGAAAGCTTTTTTGAGCCACTCCCGTAGGGAGGAAGGTAAAGCCAGTAGACCTGAAGCCGCAAAGTCAGGAGACCTGACAGGTTCAAGTCCCTTAGATAGGGGTAATTTCCAAGTGGATCCAATTGGACACGAATTGCCCCTAAGATTAACGATAATAGTTCTTCGCGGGAAGAGTTTGAAAGGGAGATAAAGATTGACCCAGCTTCACCGCGAAAGCTGGGATTTTTTTTCATTACGCGATTCGCGGTTAGCTGTTGACCGTTTGAACCTTATATAGCGTAACAGTCCCGCATTTTGCGGGATAAACCTCTGCTACCGAGCTCGGCTACGCGAACTTAACTTTTGAGCATTTGAACATTTAACCAGGAGGTAAAGATGAAAAGAGTTATCCTTCTCTGCCTGCTTTTGCTCTTACCTGTAAGTGCCAAAGCAAAGGATACTTCTGAGCCTGTTACCGGTGAGAAAATCTATCAGCTTGAGCCGGTAATCGTCACCGCCACGCGTTATCCAGAGCATCTTAGAAATATCACGTCTTATTCTACCCAGCTCGTCTCCTCCAGGTTGAAGAATTTCAATCTTCTCACTTTAGGTGAGGTCTTGAAGAACTTCTCCAACGGTGAAATGAAATCCTCAGGCGAATTGGGACAGGTGCAGACCTTCAGTCTCAGGGGCTCTTCATCCTCCCAGGTTCTGTTTCTTTTAGAAGGGAGAAAATTAAACTATATGGCTAACGGGATTTTTAACTTGAGCGATTTTCCCCTGGAAAACCTTGACAAGGTGGAGATAGTTCATGGTCCTCTTTCCTCTTTGTATGGTGCCAACGCCTTAGGCGGGGTAGTGAATCTGATCCCCTCCTTCCCTTCAACCAGCCAGAGGAAGGTCTCATCCTCTATTCTTTTCGGAGAAAGGAATACCCGGCTTTACTCTCTGAAATTCAGCTCCGGGATAAAAAATCTCAGGTTTGAATCAGGTCTGGAAAAAAAGGATACTCAAGGAGAAAGGGAGAACTCAGCTTATTCTTCATTATTTTTCCATTCGACTTTTTTCTATCAGATATCTTCTCAGGCTGACCTGAAACTCTACCTTCTTACTCAGACAGATGATTTAGGTCTTCCCGGTCCAGTACCCGACTCCTTGAGCATCCCGAAATACGGCAATTCCAATGTCACTTCACTTTTTGACAAACAGGCGGATAAGAACTTCTCTGCTGATTTGAATTTCAATTTCCGCTCTGAGGATGCGAAAGAGGAGCTTTCAACCAGGTTCTTTGTTGACCGCAGGCATCTGGATTATTCCACCAAATATGATTTCCTCGGCGAAGTGGATGAGGCATATTCTTATTTGACCAGAAGTCTAGGAGGATTTATCCAGTATTCACTATCGTTTCAAAAAGAAAACCGGCTCATTCTCGGAGGCGATTTCTCTTCTGACCTTTTTGAAGCTGAGAAAAACTCTCATTTCATTTCATCCGGGACTAACCTGACTTCTTCCTGGAATCCCGGCTCAAGCATCTTCGGCTTATGGGGAAACTCCTCCTTGAACAAAGGCAAATTCACTTTTCAGGCTGGTGCCAGAGTTGACCTGCCCAGTAATTTTGAGAAATCGTTATCCCCGAATTTAGGCGCAATTTATCATCTGAGAGAAAATCTATCCCTCAAACTTAATTACGGCAGAGCCTACCGAGCCCCCACCTTTAACGACCTCTACTGGCCGGATGGAGGGAATGAAGACCTGAAGCCGGAAACAGGACAGAGCCTTGAAACTGGATTATCTTATAACAACCAGAAGTTCTCCTGTCAGATTTCTTTATTCTCACGTTATGTAAAAAATCTGATCTCCTGGCAGCCCCTGGGTGAAAACGGCTTATGGCAGCCTTTTAATTTGGACCATTTCAACTCCTGGGGCACAGAATTTCAACTAAGTTATAATTTTAAAGACGGCACAGACCTTGACCTGAATTATTCTTTTAATAAAGGAGAGGAGATAAAAAAGGAATTAGTTTATGATGATTATTTCACCGGAGAGAAGAGATTTGAGGAACTAAAGAGGAAAGCCCGGTTTCAGCCTGAGCATAGTTTCAATTTGAATTTAAACCTCAAAATCCTTCCTTCTTTATCCGCGCAGGTTTCATTCAACTATCGAACCCAGAAACTGAATTATTATCCGGATTACTCTTCTTATCCGGAGATAAAGTACCTGACCAAAAGGATCAGACCCAGCGCCAATTTCGACCTTAATCTCAGCCAGAAAATCAATCTTTTGACTTTCAGTTTGAAAGTAAACAATCTGTTTAATGATAAAACTCCGACCCAGTTTGGTAATTCTCTTTCGGATTTAAATTACCCCAACCCTGGAAGAAAAATATACGCAGGTGTGAAACTGGAGATGTAAGAACTTATGACTAATGACGGATAAAACATAAAAAAGACGTGACCGTAGTTCGTTGTCCGTGACCATTGCTGTAGCTGTAGGGGCACGGCGTGCCGTGCCCAGTTTTTTCCATAGGGGCGAGGCTTCCTCGCCCGAAAAACCCACGGTCATTGCGAGTTCCGATTTATCGGAACGAAGCAATCCGTTGATAGTGCACAGATTGCTTCGTCGCCCCCGTAGGGGACTCCTCGCAAAGACACTTTAAAATCGTCAGGGCGGAGCAATTCGTCTGCATTGGACAGATTGATCCATTCTTCAACACACCCTGCCGTCATTGCGAATCTCGCCTTTGGCGGAGTGAAGCAATCCATCTACAGTACGTAGCGTCGGGCCTTGTGCCCGACTTTTGCCTTTTCCTTTCCCTTGACTCCCTTGAACCCTTTATCCCTTTATCCCTTAATCCCTTAATCTTTTTGCCCAAAAAAAATCCCCCCTCGCCAAGGCGAGAGGGGCTTGAATTGACTTGATGGGAGTGGTGGAGGGGGGATGCCCCGAATCCATCGGGGTGGCTGGGTTTTAATATACCAGCACACACCACTCCCAAGTTCTTAGTAATATCACGCGACCTTAAAAAGATATATGCAATTTATATGCCCAAGTCCAGTTACTCCTAAAGTAACAGTTTAAGATCAAGTCACACTCCTTATATGCCACTTTACGTTTCTCCCGTAACTAAATTATCATTAAAGAGTTATGACCTTAACTCTTAACCGGCATATTCAAATCTGAAAACCCATCTTTTTGAACCTGTTCTTGACAAAGAACTGTAAATAATATAATCAAAACCAGATTTTATGCAAGCAAATTCATACATTTTGCAACATTTTTTACAAGACAGTTAGCCTAGCACTGTGTCAGACAGCCGCTCAAAAGACCTGTCTTTGAAGCCCTGATTTGACCTTTTTCTCCCGGTTTTGATAAGACTTAAAGTATCACTTGAAGCAATCTTTGATTGGAGATGGTAACTGGATATGGATACAGTGCAGAACTTTTGAAGCGAACTCAGGCGACCGCTCTTTAAAGTTGATCAGGGAATCGGATTTCCCTGACCAATAATGTGCGGGAATTCCTATTACTGCTCGAACAAGACTAGTGCGCGTCATACCACTTCTCTATGGTAGTATCTGGTGCTCGTTTAGGAGGCAAGCCACTTAGGCGGCCAATGAATTCATCAAAACTCATAGCAACTCTGTGCATTTCTTCATTATCGCATTCTTTAAGAATTGTCCTAAGTTTCTCATCTTCAGTAACTAAATAATCCATCACATTTAGATAGACTATTTGTAGCCAGTCAAAATAATCACTGGGTTCCGCTTTTCTGTTATCAAAGATCAGCTTGCTCTCATATCTCAGTCGATAATCTACCCAATATCTAAAGGAATGAAATCCATCATAAGCAGAAGCCAAAGGGAAATCCTTTAGTTCTGAGGGGAGAGAAAAATGTCTACAGAAAGCCACCCATGTTTTTTGTTTTCTATCCAATATAACTTCATTCTCCCATAACTTTTTAGTCTGTATGTAGAAGTCCCTGTTACACGCCTCCAAATTAAATTTTTCTTTAAGATTTTGTATAACGGAATTTAAGTCATCAGCCCAATCCTTAACCCATCTATTCAGCATGTCACGTAATGGCTGAATCTCTGGTTCTATTGCCTGATATGATGACGAGATCGCTATTTTTCTACATAAATTTAAAAAAGCAAGATCTGGCTCCTTGAATGGTTGCCCAAGAAACCAAAAGGCTGACCTTCTAACATGATCATAAGGATATTCAAGAAAATGCTTATTTGTTATCCTATCAGCTAAGCTTATTTCTTCACGGCATTTCTCAAAATATTCCTCTAATTTCATCCCCTTTATTAGCTCCAACACATTGATAGGAGAGTAATAAATCTCAATTTTAGATTGCTCCCTTAGAGGTCCTAGCAGGTTCTTAAAGTCTTCAAGCTCAGATGGAGACATCTTCATTATCCTGTGTGACCAGATATTTTTATCCAGATAAAATTTTATTTTCTGTTTTTGAGTATCCATACAGGTTGATAAAAATTGTAGGGACAGAACAGTGTTCTGTCCCTGCGAATCCTATTTAAAAAATCCTTCATCTACTTTCACATCCACAGCATTTTTATCTTTGAACAAATCCTTTCTGTCCTTTAACCATTCCTCAAAAAGATAAACCTTTGCCGGGATGGCAAAAGGTGCCTGAGGTGAGGTAATCAGCGATTCTCCTGCCTCAAGCATCTGAATCTCTGTGCCCAAATCGGATATATCCTGCTTGGCTGAGCTTTTCAGGATATTCCTATCCCGCTCATCTGCCAGTCCTAAAATGAAAAGGGTATTGAACTGAGATAGAAGCTCCTCGTTAATCAGCTTTGGCTGCTGGGTGATGGCACAAAGACCGGTTTTAAACTTTCTTCCCTCCCTGGAAACTTGTGCGAAGATATTTATGTCTGATTCTCCCTTTTGAGACAGAACCCTCTGGGCTTCCTCCATCACTATCAAAGTCGGCAGGATTTTTTTGAACCTGGCAGGGTCCTGATACGCTTCTCTATTTCTGGAGAAGACTGCTCTGGCAAGAACTGCTGAGATCAAAAGCTCTTCCTGTTCAGACATATTGGAAGTATCAATTAAAACTACCTTCCCCAGGCTTAAATCATTAATCACGTTCAGGGTGATGGAAACCTGCGGGTCACCGTGTACAAAAGGAAGCCTCAAAATCTGCTCTGCCCTTCTCTGGATTACCCCGATGGTAGATTCAAAAAATGCTCCGCCTGAGGATATGCTCATAGCCAGCTCCTGAATAGAGCTTTTCGTCACCCCCACTAACCAATCCTGCCTGAAATGGTGAGATAAAGCATATAGAGCCTCAACTTGAGCCTGCGTAAAACCGTAAATGTGACGAACATCTTTTATCTCAATTTCTTTGGAGCTTATCTTGAGTTTATTATATGGTCCTTTTAGATCTCTGGAAGAATAGACTCTCAGCCTTTCTTTTGCCAGAGGATGATCAACCAGTCCTTTATGTTTCGGATCTCCCCCTCCATCGTAATATTCTCCGTGCGGGTCTAAAATGAGCATTCCGTATTTGCCCGATTCCAATACTGAGGAAGCCAAAACTTTCATCAGATTACTTTTCCCCATGCCGGTGGTGGCAAATATCCCTATGTGATAAGGGAACAGCTCTCCGCTGATTCCGATTTTAAAATCCAGAATTTCCTCTCCTGAACGCAAAGAGCCAACCTCGACATCCCCCATATATTTTTTTAGGAAAAGAAAATCCTCATTATTCGGAGTTCGAACTCTGGAGAAATGTTCCGGTATGGTTTTAGGTTTCTTAAACTGATTATTTTTGACATAACCTAAGGGCACGCATTTTCCTATCTTGAATAACCGCCTTTCTTTTTCTTGAAACTGGTAAGACTCGTTCTGCCGGTCAAGCAGCATCATATTCCCCGCAGTGCGCGATGCCCAATCCGGGTCAGTTGCCTCCACCCCGTAGCTCACATCCACGATTCTTAGATAAAAAGGAAGATTCCGCTCCTCATCCAGCGCAACCAGTATGTCCCCCAGATGTAATTCCTCCTCATAAAAAGTCCGGAAATAAATCTCAGTAATGCTTTTGCCGATAATCCTGCCTTTATAATCCATCAATTCTCCCTTCGTAGGGGCGCCCCCGGTGGTTACCCGTTTTCAGGGCAGGCACGGGAGCCTGCCCCTACAGCTTTTATTTATTACACGTTATTTGCCATTCTTCGTTTTTTTATTTTTTATTTTCCCTTTTCCTTTTGTTTTTATCCGTCATTCGTCATCCGTCATTTTTTTATTTATTCAAATCCGCATTCAGAATCTCGTGAAAATCCCGGAACAATAAATCCCAGTCTGCTGAGGAAATCCCTTTCTCCAACGCTTTTGTCTGCAATCTATATTTTATATCCTCAATTTCGCTCCCTGAAACCCTTGCCCGGTTATGGACTGCAGCTAATGGGTAAGGATACCCTAAAAATGCCGGGTCAGAGGAAAGATTAGATAACCAGGAGAAAATCTTTTCCGGCTCAGTCTGGTCCAGCCGGTTCACATCCACCCGGAAAGCATAATCAGAGGAGGCTTTAAGTCTGGACACATAAATCGTCCCGAACCAGTTAGGATTTTTTAATGCTAAATCCACGTCTGAAAGTCTGCAGAACCACTTAGATTCGGGACAGAACTCCTCAGAGGTTTTCACCACCATCGGAATCAAGGGAGATTTTTTACCCCAGTAAAGAGTAGAGGTTTTGGTCACACCGACCAGGCAGATATTTTCATTTTTAGCTTCTCGAATGACTTCTAAGAGTAGCTCATATGGCGGAACGATACTTGCCCTCAGAGAGCCATCCACCAAAATCATATCTCCTTTTTCTAATTTCTGCAAAAGCTCCTTGACCAACCCCCATTCAGCAAAAAGCCGCAGACGATCCAGAATCTTATCAATTTCCGGCACCTCATTCGGCACCTGGCCTACCAGTTCAGAATAGGCAGAAAGATATTTTTCTGCACTATTCTCTAAGGAGATGACCTCCATTTTTAATGGCAAGAACTTCTCCTCCACCCTTTTCCCTTTCTGGAAAATGACAAATCCTGCACGGTATATTCCGATTAGAAACGACCTGGTTTTTAAGACCGTGGCAGAACCGCCATCCACAGCCGCGACTTTTCCTATGGATCCAAATTCGGAATTCTCAAAGGAAATCTCTGGGATTTTCTCAAAAGAGAACTGGTCTAAATTCTTATCCAGAACTAAAAGCTCTTTTTCCTCTGCCCCTGGCTCGATCTCTATATGGTCAGGCTTTTCCCTTAGAGCTTCCTTTATGAAGGAGACCGCCTCAGTGACCTCTTTATCGATATTCTCAGTCAAACCTAACATCTGTTATCCTTTTCCTAACAGTCATTGCGAGCCCGCAGGGCGAAGCCCATCTGGGCTTCGTCGTCCTACCTACTCCTCGCAAAGACAGCTTAAATGTCATTGCGAACCCCCGCAGGGGGTGAAGCAATCCGCTTACTATGAGTAAATTTTATAATTCTTCTGACAAATCCTTCCATGCTTTGTTCATTGCATTGATTAGGTTAATCTTCTTTTGTCTTGAGCCAGCCTTAATTTGCTTCTCCCTTGAAATGGCATTATATGGATCATCAAATATCTCATAATATATCAATTTCTCAATGTTATATCTTTTTGTGAATCCCTTTACGAATTTTAACCTGTGTTCATACACTCTTTTCTTCAAATCGCTGGTTACTCCGGTGTAGATAACCGTGTTATTTTTATTGGTCATTAGATATACATAATATTGTCTGTTCATTTTTTTTCTATACCGTTACTGCGAGCAAAGGCAAAGCACTCAACTGACAGTGGAGGGATTGCTTCGTCGCTTCGCTCCTCGCAAAGACAGGCTGAAATCGTCATTGCGAGCGACTGGAAGGAGCGAAGCAATCCGTTGACTGTTAGGAGATTGCTTCGTCGGTCAAATGACTTCCTCGCAATGACAGATGTGCATTTTCTATTCCATCCTCTGTGCGACGACTCTCCATTCCCCTTTTCTCTTCTTCAGGAAAACCTCAAGGTTTTTCTCTCCCTTGATGTTCTCTCCGCTAAGGGAAAGCTCCACCCTTGCGCTGTCCTTTCCCTCAGAGATGGAAAACCTTCTCCGGGTAAACTGCAGGTTTCTGACCTCCCCACCTGTGGTTGAACCGGATGATTTCAAATTGGAAATCTCCAGGAGAAGTGAGTTGATCAGAGAATCCCGGTTTACCTCTTTAGTGCTGTAGACCGAATCCAGGACCACCCTATCCTGGGAAAGAACTCCTCTTTCAAAAACACCCATCAGACCTTTAATCGGCACGATCTCATCAATCTTCTCTCTCTGCCCGCATCCCGCAAAGACGAATATAATGTAAAGAATTGTGATGAATCTTAATGCAGAAGCCGAATATCTCATCGTAAACGTCTCCTTCTTTTAAACTACACGTTTTTTTAAATCATTCATCATGTCTTCTTCAAATAATCGATCAGCGGGCGGGGAAACCCTCGACTCTGCAATTCACGTTCACGAACAACAGATAACGGTCACGTATTTTTGCTTTTCTGGATTCTGTTTGTTCATTTTGTATTCACCAAGGACGATTCTCTATGGTTAATTTCTTCGCGTGCTTGACTTGACTTTGACTTTTATTATAAATCTTCTTTCTCTGAAAAACAAACTATTTTTAAAAACAAAAAAGCGAGTTCTTTTTGCAGGACTCGCTTTGGTTAGAAACCCCTTTTGTTTTTATAAAGGGAGTTCCAGCCTCCTCTCTAAATCGGGATCAATGACACGGCGGCATGCCGTTTCTGAAAAGATAACTTATCAGGTGGATTATGTCATTAGCGTTTACCGCGCCATCTGCGGTCACGTCACCTTTGAGCAAAGGATTTGGAGCAGGTCCCCCCTTGTAACAGTAATTTATAAGATAGACCACGTCCGAGACATCGAGCTTCCCATTTGAGTCAACATCGCCGGTGGTTATAAGATATTCAAAAGCGCCCATGTCGATCCAGGGTCTGCCTGAAGGCGACACCGGAAAACTGGGGTCACCTACGTCTATGCAGGGAGAGGAACACTGCAGGGAAAAATCAGCAGGCGGGCTAACGAATCTGGGTTCCTGGCTGATATTGAAAAACTGGTCACAGGGTATCCCTTTCAGGTTTTTACCCCAGAACATATTTCCAACCCCCTGCGGTGTTCCGGAGAAATTACCCCCTGCGTTGTTCCAGACGTCGTTATAACCTATGTCCGGTGTAGATGAAGAAACCTTTATCCCGATTCCGGCGCTACTGGAGACGATGATATTATTTTTCAGATTTACTCCAGTTGAGGAGGTAATCTCTACTCCGTTTCCGGTATTATTGGCAATTGTATTGTTAAAAACCTGAGGAGAAGCTCCGGTTATGCTTATCCCCTGCTGGATGCTCTGAGTAACGACATTTCTCTGGATGAGTGGAGCTCCGCTGGTGAACTTCATCCCGGTTTGGTGTCCGGAAAGATTATTCCCTTCAATCAGTGGAGAGGAATTTGCCTCGCCAAGTAAACCAATATCAGTATTGTTCAGCAGAGAGTTATCTTTAACTGAGGGATTAGAGGAATTAGTGCAAACCATACCTCTGTTATTACTCTTAATTTGGTTGTGAATGATAACCGGACTAGAACCGCTATCACATAGAACACCCCAAAAATTGGTGCTGTTCTGAATGGTGAATCCCGTTAAAATGGTGAGAGAATCCTCTCTGGATTTAAAAGTAACTACTGGACTTGAAGGTTTATAGGTTGCGTCAATGATGGTTGAGCTTATCTGGCTGGTGTCATTATCCAGCAGGTATCTGCTGGCAACAACTATCTTTTTGCCTTTGAAGTTGATATTCTCATAATAGGTTCCTGAATTAACTAAGACCGTATCTCCATCCAAAGCATAATTTATCCCCCCTTGAATTGTGGCTAAGGAAGGAGATGGGATGTAGATTATCCTGCCTGAGGCACCGCTGAAAAGAGAGAGAATTATGGTAAAGCAAAAGAAAGCTTTAACAACTGCTTTCATAAACCTCCAGGAATTAAGAAGCAAAGAGCAAGAGCTTTCCCCCTCTTCTCAAAATATAAAATAACCAAATTTCTACAATTGTCAATCTATTTTTTTAAAAAAAGTTTAAAGTTAAGATATTACCCGGCAATATATTAATGGCTAATTAACTTTAGGTTCCCCTTTGTCTTACCGGCTATTTCTTGACTAAGTGAAAAAGTTGCGGACTAAAAAAACGCCCGACCTCTAATTGGATCGAGCGCTGTGAATTGATTTTTATTTTCTTCCTTGAACCCCTGAATCCTTGAATCCTTTTTAAGTAACTTCCACCTTATCCGCCAGCACCCTTTTGAAAGCCTCTACCACTGTCGGATCGAACTGGGTTCCAGCCCCCTTTTCCAATTCCTCTACTGCCTGCCACAAAGGTTTTCCTGCCCGGTAGGGTCTGTCTGTAACCATAGCATCGAAACTATCTGCCACAGCCAAAATCCTTGCCCCTAAGGGAAGGCTGTTGAATCTCTTCTCCTCCTGGTTGCTCTCGATAAAAAAGGTGTGATGTGACAACACTATGGGGATAGATTCCTTGAGAACCGTCCCGACCGAGTTTAAGATCTCTGCTCCTTTTTCCACGTGGGTTTCGACTATCTTCTTCTCCTCTGCGGTAAGGTTGGCGGCTTTACTTATCAGGTCGCTGGAGATTTCTATTTTCCCTATGTCGTGCAGAAGACTTGCCACCCGGATATTCTCGACCTCACCTTTGGGAAGTTCCATTGCCTTAGCGATCTCAGTAGAATAATCAGCTACCCTGATCGAATGCCCTTTGGTATAACGGTCAGAGGATTCCAGGTACTTAGTTAGAATCTCGATGACACCCACGTAAGCTTTTTTCAATTCCTGAATCTTCTTCTCCTTTTGCTCGTACAGGGTCCCTACCACGGCTGCTGACAAGAAAAGAAAACCTCCCCAGATTACCAGGTTTAAAGCTACCTGTAGACCAGTGGATTGATTGTAAAAGGAGTGCGGGTATAAGACTCCTAAGAAAACCACCAGGCTGATGCTGAACAAACTGGTGTAAACCGCATATTTCTTCCCCAGAAAATAGCCGGAGACCAAAACCGGCAGATAATAGAAATTAAGAAAAGCCATCTTCTGGGTGATGAAATAGTTGGTTATTAAAATGACCAGGGTTAATCCCAAGATCAGAAACTTCTCTAAGTGGCTGATCAAAAATGCCTTTATCTTATCCATCTTTCCTCCTTAAACTATTCTTTGAAAGAAGAAAACTGTCTTTTATCTTATCGGATGAAAGAATCTTCTTGATAACTGTTTTTTGAGGCAAACAAAATCTCCCCGCGTCCTTGCGGGGAGATTTTGTTTTCTTACCGATGAAACTACTCTACAGCGAATAACTTACTAACATATAGGCATAGGACCGAATTTAAAGATATATGCCACCAGGTAGACAATATCGGCAATGTTAACCTTACCGTCGCCGTTCGCATCTCCACAGTAGAGCGGGTCTGACTCCGGACCAAATTTAAATACATAAGACACCAGGTAAACGATGTCAGCTACGTTCACATTCAAGGTACCATTAACGTCTCCGCACATAAAGGGCTTCCCACCGTACCAGTAACCGATTTTTAATTGATAGTTGGTGCTCTGGGTTTCTCCGATGACCGATTGAGCTGTGGAGACCATCGCCTTATAACCAGTAGAAGCCATATTGGTGCCGCCGCCATTTAGAACGCTCCAGGGTATATGGTAGTTCTGCGGGGTGCTGCTGGTATCCTTGGGTATGACTACCTCTCTCCCGGTCAACACATTTTCTTCCTGAGTTTTTTCCCCACGGGTTATCGTCCTATCCACGGGGAAAGATAAGGAAAAGGAAAATAACACTAATATCAGTACTGCTGGCAGAAGTTTTAGATTTTTTAACATCTTCCGCTCCTTTATTTTGAACTTTTCAATTTGTCTCAACATAACCAATCGACTCATAGAAAACAAGAGGTTTTTTTATTAATGTAGGGGCGTATTTCAATACGCCCCTACATTAATTCTACCTCTCTTCAGATACCACTCTCATCTTCTCCGTATCCGGTCTTGGCTCTTCTTTTCTTACCTTCTGCACACTCTCCATCTCAGGTTGCTGGGGCTGGTGTTTCAGCTCATCTTCCTCTGTCCTCTCTATTCTTTCGCGTTTCAGCTGTGCCCTCTCCTGCTCTGACTCAGCTATCCGTTTTGCCTGCTCAGCCTGCATCTCCTCAGGAGTGGACCCGAGCATCTTAGCCATCCTCAAATCCTCATACCCTTTTCTCTTGGCAACGACCCTGTAGGAGAAGGATATATTTGAGCCTGCTGGACCTTTCACCTCAAAGGAGCTTGCTGTCCTATTAGCCACCGCCAGGGTCAAAGGCTCATCCTGAGGAGTTAAGAATACGTGATATTTTACTGAGGTATTAACCGACTGGGAAAACATCGGGTCTATCTGTATCAGTGCCCTGCCATTTACCAGTTGACCTTCTCCAAAATCCTCAAACCAGTTCTCCGGTGACTCCATAGAGTAAAGCAAGCGATATTCCCCGTTATCCACCTTCACCGCCGCACTCTTGGTTCCGGTAATTACATGATTCCCTGAAAAATATCCAGCATAACCTGTCGAAGTCGGCGCATAGGCATAGACTCCATATTCTGTCCCTGTGCCAGAAGAAGAAGCATAGAAATATCCAGCATAAGCATTCCCACTCGAGGAATTTGAGACATAAGCATCTACTCCAAAAGTGATTAAAGAAGAACTACCATAGGCATCTACCACAACTCCCCTATGCGATCCTGTTCCAGAAGATGGAACATAAAAACGTCCACCATAAGCATCCCCAGAAGAAGTGTTCTCAGCATAACCGTAGGCACCATAAGTGGAACCTGTGCCATTATTATAACCATAGTTATAAGCGCCATATATATTGAATGAAGATGAAGAGTTTCCATAACCTTCTGCTCTCAAACCATAATGTAGTCCTGTCCCGGAAGAGGAGGTCTCAAAAAATCCACCATAGACATCACCTGAGGAAGAATTGGAGGCATAGCCGTAGTGACCATAAGTGGAAGAATCACTGGCACCATAGCTTGATGCTCTAACTCCATAGTGTTTCCCAGTTCCGGAAGAAGAAGTGTAGAAATATCCAGCATAAGCCTCACCAGTGGAAGAGTTATAACCCTGTCCGTAAACTCCATAGGCATCACCGGTAGAAGTATTAGAACCATAGAAATAAGAACCATAAGCAGGATCAGTTGAAGCTCCATAACCAGAAGCATAGACCCCGCGATGGATTCCTGTTCCAGCCGAGGAAGCGTTGAAATAGCCGCCAAAGACATTCCCCGATGAACTATTAGAGGCAGTTCCATAGACTCCATAGACAGCTCCTGTAGAGGTACCTCCAGCATCGCCGTACAGACCAAAGACAGAACTGCTTGAAGAACCATCAGCAATTCCTCTTACCCCATAACGGGCTCCTGTTCCGTTGGTAGTGGTTTCAAAATATCCCGCATAAGCTGTGCCTGAACCTGAATTGTCAGCCAATCCTCTAATCCCATACATAGTCGAGGCACTTGTTCCGGAGACTCTGCCCTTAAAAGCCAAGCCAGAGGTGTTAGAAACGCTATCCGGACCAGTAGCATCCACATACTTGCTGGACAAAGTGCTTGCCCCCTCATATAAATCTGTTGCTACACCCAAACGACCATAATCTGATGCCGGACCAGTGAAATCAGAGGCATGATAGCCATCTAATTTGTCTGCATTCAACGCATAATAGGCATATCCTAAGCTCGATAATCTCTGACGAGGACTCATCTCCGGGTCTGCTCCTACCTGTATCCCTAACCAGCTATTCGGAAGCTCAAATATACTGTCAGGTATCGGAGTCACTGTTCCCAAGAGGACGTTAAACAGCCCCTTGCTCGATGATACTAACTGAGCCTCAGTCCATCGGGCACTTCCACCAGTGGAATCCCGGTAAATCTTGAAAGTTACCGAATAATTCCCGTCTGGTACGAACTTGCCTGCGGCATCTGTCAGCCTACCCTGGAAGTTAATTAACTTCGGCACATCTGCATAAGCTAAACTGTCCGAATGGATCCATTCTGGACAGACCAAAAGCCCCACCACCAAAAGCAAAACAACATAACGCATAAGACCCTCCTGTTTGTTTTCCCGCTTTTAGCGGGATCCCGCCAGAGGCAGGAAAAGGTTATAGGTTTTTGTTGATAATCTTTGCGCCCTGAGGATGACATTCTTGATTTTTAAATCAAGGTCGAAGGTCACATCATCCTTGATGGGGGAATATATAGGGCGATTTAACTTATTTGTCAAGAAAAAAACAATTTTGAATGGTAGGTCAGACATTCCTGTCTGACCATGTTGATATAGGTTGGTAGGTCGGGCTGTCGAAGACTGCCCGACAAATTACCTATGTAAGACGTAGGGACAGAACACTGTTCTGTCCCTGCAAAACAGTAGACCCACCTTGCCTTCAAGGTGGGTCTATATTATTTTTTGTAGAGATACTCAGCTATGTGTCTCTACCGAAGTGATTTGATCTGTGTAATATGAACGCTGAGTCCCCTCTTTTTTTTCAAGCTCACGAATCCCGAATCACGGTCACGTCTTTTTTCATTTTAATCTGTCATCTGTCATTTCTTTCTGGCAATCGCCGCCTGAGCCGCTCTGGCAGCTACCTCCTTTGGAGCGCCGGTGATCTCAATGATTTTTTCGATAGCCTGGTCCAGCCATTCAGTCCATTTGATTTCCGGATATTTCAGCCGGAAATAATCGGTCACTTCATCTGCGATCAGAAGGATATAGCTTGCCATCTTTTTCCTTCTCTCTGTTGAAAGAAGAGGCAAAAGATACTCTTTTGCCAGCCAGGCAACAATGAGAGTGACTAAAGTCCCGATCCCGGACAAAACCCAGCCACCCACAGTGGAAAAAATGGAAAGAGGAATAAATAATGCATCGGTTAAGCTGAACATAACACCTCCTTTATTTCATCATCTGTCACTGCGAGGAGTCCGCCGTTGGCGGGACGACGAGGCAATCCCTCGGCAAAATAAACGGATTGCTTCGCCCTACGGGCTCGCAATGACCTGAGATAATCAGGGCGAACACACACAGGGGTTCGCCCCTACATTTCTTTCACGCTCACGAGTCACGGTCACGCATAACGGTTTTTTATACCCTCCTCTCCCTCAAGAAATCTTCTATTTTGTTCATTAAAATCATAATCTTACAACACCAGGATTTATCCGTGGCATAATGCCGGTTCATCCCGATCAGGTTGGAACCAGCATAGAATTTCCCTCCCTCGTTCAAGTATTCTCTGGCTATATATCTGACTACTTTCTCCAGACATTCAACCGGAGAAGAAAAACTCACCGCATTAGCTTTAGGGTTCTTATCAAAAGCACCGAACCCGAACAAGTTATTCTTCTCGGAGAAAAGAGTGGATCTCCCCCAGCCGGTCTCGTGAATGATATGAGCCAACAGGTAAATCGGATTCACTCCATTCTGCTCTGCCACCCGGACCAGATCTCTGCCCAGACCTTGAAGCGGAGTTAAGGCCAGATAAGCGTCTACTTCCTCCGGGGTAATCTTTGATTTTTCTGATGGAGACTTTGGTGACGCTTTCAGATCTTTAAATACAGTCCATCCCACGATTTTAAACCTCCAGATATTTTTGTGACCTTTTACTCTATAGAAAACGACTCTCATGATTTCGTAATTTAAATCCCCTTGTCATTCTGAGGGAGTCCGCTTTGGGCGAGACGACCGAAGAATCTGGCTTTTTTTGCGAAGTCAGATTCTTCGCTTCGCTCAGAATGACACAAAGAACGGCCTGAGACTCCATGATGTTGACGATCCTCTCTGACCACCGGCCACTGACCACTCGTTACTGCAGTTGCCAACTACTTTGCTCAGGAACCGAGGTTTTCAATTTGAGAATTGTGCCATAAGGGATATAGATGGTGAAATCATACTGAGTATTAGATGGCGTCAGAATCGAGTTGGGATAAAGGTCTAAATACCAGTAACCATCGCTATCTGTGCTGGTGGTCTTATAATAAGGACTGATCAGAACAGTCTGGTATCTCAGGGGAGTTGTGCTGATCTTGGCTTCGACAGTAACACTAGCCACTGGCTGCCCTTTCAGGTCTCTGATCCAGCCATACACCCGGCAGAGATTAGCCACAGGTGGATTTCCCGGATTAAAGGCGTTTGCATAAAAGGTATCTGCAAGATTTCCTGAGACGATTATGCTCTCAGGCACAGTGAAAACCCAGCCGGATTTATACATTCTTAATTTGTAGATTCCATTATCTAAGGCAAAGGTCGCCTGACCTGTAGAATTGGAATTTAATAGCCCGGTTGTAGCGCTCTGGTTCTGATTTAATACCTGAACCTGTGTTCCAATGATCGGTATTGAATCCGGAAGCTGAAAAGTATTAATGATTACTTGATTGACACCAGCTCCAGAGCCAGAAGTCAGAGTCCTCGTGCCCCAGATCCAGACGTGATTGGCAATCGTATCCGGATTTGTAGCGGACCCTCCGCCTGTAGGTATCCTTCCATAATCTATGATTAGAGAGTCTTGAGCGTCGAATAGGAGTTTATCGGTTTTTGCTTTTATCCCGGCTAATAAATTAGAGTCCTCAGGAATAAGATTAGCCTGGACAGCCCCCAGATTCGATTTGTCAACCGTTACGCTTTCAGAGCTTACGTTGAAAGTCGATCTGGTGGAGATATTCACATCTAACCTGCTTTTAAAGAACTGGGCCCAGCCTGAATTTTCTCCGGTGGTATCTTCAATCCAGATATCTGTTCTCCCTTGCGGTGACAGGCGGTAATTGATCTTATCCAAGTTGGTGGATAATCTTCCAGCTCCGGTGACCGAGTCAGCTCTGGCAACAACTTGTCCTGGGGCTAATTGATAATTGGATTTGTCTAAATTAGTAGAGAGCCTGCCTGCTCCGGTAACTGAATCAGCCCGGGCAATCACCTGACCGGAAGCTAACTGATAGCTTGTTTTGTCGTTATTGGTCGATAGCCGCCCCACTGCTAAAACCGAATCAGGGAAAACAGTGTAACTTTCTGGTTTAGTAAAATATTTCCCCTGCACCTTCCAGGTGATTTTGACATTGTATTCTCCATAATTGGTTCCGTCAAAAGCCCTTCTGCCGGTAACATAATAAGCCGTACGGGTGCCCGCACCGGTGAGGATGGTTGAATCAACTAAGGTAGTTCTGAAAAATCTCCAGAACCAAACCGAGTCTGCATTTATCTGATAGCCCAGAGTATCGAAAGTGGCCACATTCATCCAGACTGAATCTCTTGCCCCAGTGCCGTCATAGAAGCGGCCATAAAAGGGGAAAGCAGTAGACAGTATACAGCATACAGCATACAGGGAAAAAATCAAAACCAAAACGATTTTCACCTGACTACATCTGCGCGCCAGCCTCCTTTTTGTGGGGCAATCTTTGCTCTTGCCCAGCACATACTGTCTGTTTTTTTTCATTTTATTTTTCTCCCTGTTTACTGTCTACTGTTTGCTGTCTACTACTTAGCAATTGTTCAATCACTGTCATCCTTCGTCTCTGCCCGGCTGAAGGTTGGGATTCAGGAGTCGGTATAATGATCTTCCTTCCTGCGGTTCGATTATACATTCCCACCCAGGACATTGCGGGATTATATTTTATATTTGATGGAACTAAATCATTGTAAGCTGTAGCCACATCCTGCTGGCTGGTCATATTGCTATCAGTCAAAGTATCTGAGGCATTCAGGGTAACAATCAAACTTTCAGGTGCATAGGCTATGAAGGTCAAATAATAAATTTCCTCCCTATCGGGAACTCTTGCTCCCCAGGTCCAGTCTCTTAGATGGGTAAGATTTATCCGCCTTTTAGAACCGGAGGGTCGATCAACTGTTATCT
>JAUYBY010000076.1 GCA_030692925.1 Candidatus Zixiibacteriota bacterium
AACCTTATGAACAAAAAGAAAAAGGTGCCCAAAATGAAAAAAAGCTACTACCAACTAAAACATGAAAATCCGAGAAACTGATCTGTAGGACAGGACATTTTAACTTTGCAGAAATTAGGACATTTTAATCTTGCTATAACAGAGGTTTCTTTGAAGCTTGACTTTTTACGGGTAAACTCTATAATAAGGGAAGATGTGCTTTAGAAAATTATGATGGATTACCTTTTTTATGCAGAAGGTAAATTGTCCCCTATGCGGGTCATCAGAGCTTAGATTCCTCTTCAAAGCGCCTGCAGATCCAGTTGAAAAACTGGGATATTTTTCAGTCTCCAAGTGCCTGGTGTGTGAATTCGTATTCACCAACCCACAGGCGGAAGAAGAGGATTTAAAAAAGCTGTATTCGTCTGAGTATTATGGAGAGGAGCATCAGCGTTTCTGGCCAGTCATCGAAAAGGTCATCAATTCTTTCCGGAAGGGGAGGATAGAGAAGATCGAAAAGTTCAAGAAAAGGGGCAGGATTTTAGATATCGGATGCGGAAGGGGAAAGATGTTAGCCGGGTTTAGAGACAAAGGCTGGGAAACATACGGAACTGAGCTCTCAGAAGAGTCAGCCAGGTATGCCAAGGAGAGACTAAGGTTAAATGTATATCAGGGTGACTTCTTAAACTCCAATTTTCCTGCTGATTTTTTTGACTGTGTCACGCTCTTTCACGTTTTAGAACATCTTAAAGACCCGTTGAGAAATCTGGCGGAGATTAAAAGGGTTCTAAAGAAGGATGGGCTTCTACTGATAGCGCTGCCGAATTTTGGTGGAGGTCAATCGGTATTCTCTGGCAAAGCCTGGTTCCATTTAGATGTGCCCAGGCATTATTCTCAATTCACTCAAAAAACTCTCAAGAGCTTTCTGGATAAGTCCGGTTTCCAGATCAAAAAGGTAAATCATTTCTCCCTGGAGTATGACCCGTTTGGATTTCTGCAAAGCCTGTATAATTTCATCGGGATAGAACATAACCTGTTATATCGCATCTTCAGGGCTAAAAAGGACAGGTTGAGGATTTTGAATCAACACAGATTACAGATGCTTTTCATCCTGTGGACTCTCCCGATGTTGGCAGGCTTGAGTTTGATTCTGTCTCTATATGACTCTATGGCGAAGGGAGGGGGCTCTTTAGAGCTCTACTGCTGGAAAAGATAAATATGAGTAAGGTTGATAATTCGTTTCAAGTGGGTAAAGAAAAGCTAAAGGTAGTAGTGGTGATGCCGGCTTATAATGCTGCTCAAACCTTAGCCATTACTTACCAGAACATCCCCTCGCAGGTAGTGGATGAGGTTCTGTTAGTAGATGATGCCAGCCGGGATGAGACAGTCAAGATCGCCTTAGACTTTCATCTGAAGGTTGTCCGGCATCCGCATAACGTGGGGTATGGAGGAAACCAGAAGACCTGCTATATGGAGGCTCTGAGGGATGGGGCAGACATCGTGGTTATGCTTCATCCGGATGGGCAGTATGACCCACGCCTGATACCGCAGATCATCGAGCCTATCAAAGAAGGCAAGGCAGACTTCGTGTTAGGTTCAAGGCTTAAGCAAAAAGGAGGAGCACTAAAGGGAGGGATGCCTTTATATAAATTCTTAGCCAATAGATTTCTGACTGGGGTCGAGAACTTGATTTTGGGTCAGAAGCTCTCAGAGATGCATACTGGTTACCGGGCTTACAGTCGGAGTTTTTTAGAAAAAGTTCCCTTATTGCGCAACTCCAACGATTTCGTGTTCGACTCCCAGATAATAGCTCAAGCTGTGGTTTTTAAACAAAGAATCGCTGAGATTCCAGTGAGCACTAAATATTTCAAAGAAGCATCCTCGGTCAATTTCAAGGTCTCCTTGATCTATGGTTTTAAAACCCTCTGGACGGTTTTCAAGTTCGCTCTTGACCGGCTGGGGATCATCCATTCCAAACTTTTCAGGCCTTAAATTATGGGCAAGAAAAAGAAAGATAAAAAAACAGAGATACCTGAAATAAAGAAAAATAGATCTTTTCTGAAGTCCGCCTCAGGCGGATTTAAACCTCCTTTTCTTTATATCCTTTTAGGAGTGATAATCCTTTTAGGAGCCTATTTAAGATTTTCTCATCTTTCTGCTGATCCACCGACAGATCTGTCATGGAGCTTGAGTCCTTATACGGATGAGGGGGCTATCGCTATCAACGCCCGGGATAAAGTACTATTCGGTCAATGGAAGATGGACGATTTCTTCCGGATGGGGATTTCCTCACTTTTGTCGGCAATTTACTTTTTCATATTTAAGCTTTTCGGAACAGGATTTATTCAGATAAGAGTCCTTCCGGTTTTATCAAGCTTAGGCACGATCCTTCTGGTTTTCTTTCTCCTTAAAAGGGAGAAGAGCACCCAATCAGCGGTCTTCTCCTCTTTTTTCTTAGCCATAGCCTATATCAACGTTATGCACAACCGCCTGGCACTGGAGGAGACCAGTCTGCTTTTCTTACTTTTGCTTTCTCTGTTTTTTCTACAGTTGGGTAAGGATAAAATAATATATTTTCTTTTAAGCGGATTTACTTTCATTTTGGCGGTTCTTTTTGTGAAGATCTCCGGGCTTTTCTTTTTAGCCATTATGTTTCTGGAGTTTGTCCGCTGGATCTGGATGGAAAAAGAGGAGAAAAAGAAAAAACTCTGGCAGAGCTTATCCTATTTTGTTCTGGGATTGGCAGGAGGAGGGATAATCTGGCTACTTTTAGTGTTGCTGCCATATAAAAATGCTGTGATCGGATATATTCAGGCAGGTGCGCTTAAATCCCCAGCCGGGAATGCGGCGAATTTAGGCGCTTACCTGAGAAGCATAATCACCCTGGGGATAAGTGATAAGCTCTTTCCCAGGTTTTTCTTTATTTTCATTCTCTCCTTTCTGTATATTCTCTACTGGGTCAGGAATATAGGGGAGAAGGTCAAATCTGGTGCTTCAATGGAATTCGTCAGCGTCTGCTGGGTAGTGTTTGGAATCATTTTTCTCTCTTATCCCAATTACCATCCGATCCGCTATCAATTGCTCCTGGTGCCGCCTTTGTGCATACTGGCTGGTTTTTTTGTGGAAAAGTTAATCGAAACGCAAAAGCTCAGGATTTCGAGTGGGGCGAATCCTCTGAGATTAATTTTACAATTTCTGATACTGGTCGTTTTCATTTACGGTCTCTATTATAGCGTCATCTTACATATACTGGTCAATTATCAAAGCTTCTACGGAATTGTCTCTGCTTTCTCCTCAGACCCGAATAGCTGGTTTCAGGGAGCTTTGAGTCTGATGCAGAACTATTCTGCCTTAGTGGGAAGGTCAATAATCCTAGCTTTGATAGTTTTGGGTACTTTGATAGGGCTTTCGAGGCTTAAGAAACTCAGAGAGGGGCTTGCTTTCTCTACCGGGCTGAAAGGTATTCTTTTAATCCTGGTGCTCTTCCTGGTTACCTTTAGCAACTTGAAGCAGTATTCAGCCTGGACAGAAAACCTGACTTATGATCTTCCGGATATATCTAAAGATTTAAACACTCTTCCCAAGGGGAGCATAATCGCTGGCCCCTGGGCTGCTACTTTGAGTTTAGAGAATCCGCATTATGCGATTATGATGCAGGATTTCGCCAATAAAGACAAGGTTATTGAGAGGTTCAGACCTACACATATATTAATCTCCAAAGATGGGTGGGAGGACAAATATTTTCACCAAACCTACCCGGAGTTGATGTCTAAAACAGTTTTGTTGAAGGAATATCCAGTTCGGACACAGTATAACAAGCCTCTGCTTTTGTATGAACTTCCTAAACAATAAAAGATTTCTCTGCAACTGTTATGACTTTGGTTCGGGAAATTTACGCTATATCCAGAAATGGTTTTAGATTGACTTTTGTGATTTTAGAGATATATTAATGAAAAATTCGAATATGGCTGATAACAGAAAAGAAAACGACTATAAAATCTCCATTGTGGTGCCGGCTTATAATGAGGAGGAGAATATCCCTCCACTCCTGGAGAATTTTGAGAAGATGTTCCGGGAATCGAGGTTGGAAGGAGAGGTCCTGTTAGTGGATGATGGCTCTACTGATAAGACCTTTGAGCTTGCCAGGGAGAACGAAAAAAAATATCCTTTTTTGAAAGCCCTTACCACTAAAACCCATCAGGGGTTGACTTCTGCCTTGCAAAGAGGTTTCGACAACGCCAAAGGCGACATCTATCTTTTTTGGCCTGCAGATTTACAGTATATGCCTGAGGATATTCCGAAGTTTATTCAGAAAATGAAAGAGGGGAATGACATTGTGACCGGCTGGAAAAAGGGAAGTTATGGATTGAAGGCTTTTGTCTCCTTTTTCTACAATATTCTGTCCAGATGGCTCTTTAAAATCAAAGTGCATGACCTTAACAGCGTCAAGGCTTTTAAAAAAGAGGTGCTGGAAGATTTGCCCCTGAGAAAGGACTGGCACAGGTATATGGTGGTTATGGCAGCTGAAAAAGGGTTCAAGGTGGACGAGGTGAGGATTCCTCTTTATCCCAGGAAATTCGGTAAATCAAAATTCGGCATCTGGAGAATTCCAGTCGGGGTATTGGACCTTTTCAGCGTTAAGTTTCAGGTCTCCTTTATGCGCAAGCCGATGCTCCTTTTCGGCTCGATCGGCCTGATTTCGCTTTTCTTGGGCTTCTTAACCGGGATTGTGGCTCTTTATTTAAGGATATTTCAGCACGAGGGTTTCAGGCCAGTTCTGTACCTGGTCATCCTTTTAGTGCTCTCCGGGCTATCGCTTTTCGCCTTAGGGTTTTTAGCTGAGGCGATTGTGAGCCTGAAAGAAGAGATTGAATACCAGAGGAAAAAATAAAACCTGTTCAAAATTAGAGAATGCAACTAAACTTTCTCTGCAAGCAGTGCCTATCAGAATATTAATCCTTACCCATAACTATATCCGGTTTCCAGGAGACTTCGCCGGAGTCTTCCTGCACCAGCTTAGCAAAAACCTGGTCTCTGCAGGGTTGAAAATCTCCGTTCTGGCTCCACATCAAAAGGGGATTCCTGTTCATCAGAATCTGGACGGGGTCCAGATCTACAGGTTCAAATATGCGCCGGAAAGATATGAGAGGATAGCTTATGCCGGGAATATGCACGAGCTGGTTATGAAAAACCCGGTCAATCTGGTTGTCTTCTTTTTCTTTCTCCTTTGTTTCACCTTCAATTCCTACAAGCTGGCAAAATCAGAAAAGGCTGATATCATTCTATGCCACTGGTGGATTCCAGGTGGATTAATAGGATTCCTGACGTCTATTCTTCAGAAAAAACCTCTGGTTTTGACGCTACATGGAACCGACATACGGCTTCTTTTGAAATCAAAACTTTTTCAAAGACTGGCTCATCCGATTTTCAAAAGAGCGAAATATATAACCACAGTCTCCAGCTTCCTCAAAGGAAAACTATTATCAGTTCTCTCTCTACCCCAGGAAAAGGTCAAGGTAGTTCCGATGCCGGTCAATCCGGTATTTGAGACTCTAAAGCCAGCATTTGGAATTAAAGGGAAGAAGAAAAAAATTCTCTCAGTGGCAAGATACACAGAACAAAAAGGGGTCAGGTATCTTTTGGAGGCGCTCAAGCAGTTAAAAGAAAAAGGGTATGATTTTGAGGCTGAGATCGTGGGAGAAGGACCGCTCGAAGATGAGTTTAGAAGGAAAATAGAGCAGAGTTCTTTGTCCGGCTCGGTTTTTTTAGTAGCGATGATGCCCCAGGAGAAATTGAAGATTCTTTATGAGAAATGCGACCTCTTCGTGCTTCCTTCGATGGAAGAGGGGTTCGGCATGGTTTTAGTGGAAGCTCAGCTTTGCAAAAGGCCAGTAGTGGGAGTAAAGTCAGGTGGGATTCTCGATATCGTCGAGCATGAAAAAACCGGACTGTTAGCGTTGCCTGAGGATTCCTCATCTTTAGCTTCAGCCATAGAAAAACTCTTGACAAATGAAGAGTACGCAGAAGAATTAGCCAATGCAGGATATAGAAGCGCCCAGGAGAAGTTTTCTTCTGAGGCGATAACCAGAAAATATATAGAGGTTCTGGAATTGTCATTGCGAGTCCCCGCAGGGGACGAAGCAATCCCTTTACTTTGAGCAGATTGCTTCGTCGGTCAAATGACCTCCTCGCAATGACAGTTTGTGGAGGCAGCAGAGTGGAGTTCCAACTGAATCAAAATAAGCCAGCCAGAAAGGTGTTATACAGAGTAGCTCAAGTCATAATCCTCCTGGTCATTTTCTACTTTTTGGGCAAGAGCCTGTTTACCAACTGGACTAAAGTAAGGGATTACCACTGGGAGCTTAATTACCCGCTTCTGATAATCTCTTTTTTCCTCTTTTCCCTGGTCTACCTTTTTCTCATAAAGGTATGGTTATCACTGCTTAAAAAAGTCGGCTCAGACCTTTCGTTCTGGAAGATGTTCAAAATCTGGTTTATTTCGAATATCGGAAAATACCTGCCAGGAAAGGTATGGACAGTTGTGGGAATGATCTATCTGTTAGAAAAAGAAGGAGTGCCAAAGAGAAATGGGTTGACTACTTCCATCATCGGTCAGGCTCTTTCTGTGCTGTCTGCTTTTATTCTGTCTTTTACCCTTCTAGGATTTACTCTGTACGAGAAGATATTCTCCAAAAATCCGGGTATCTTTTTCTTAACCATATTGTTTTCAATTGCGGTTTTAATCATTGTGGCATATCCTAAATTGTTACAGATCTCAATAAATCTGGGCTTAAGCCTGGCTAAAAAAGAACGTATAAATTTGGAGCTGAGGAGCAGAGACCTTCTTTTGTATCTTGCATATTACATATTCAGCTGGTTTTTGTTCGGCTTAGCCTTTATGGTTTTCATTCAATCGATAACCCAGGTCAACTGGAATCTTTATTTCAGCCTGACAGGAGCGTTTGCGTTCTCCCTGACCATCGGGTTTCTGGCAGTTTTTGTGCCGGGAGGGTTAGGGGTAAGGGAGGGAATTCTGGTTCTCCTTTTGAGTCTTTATTTTCCCCTGCCAGTGGCTACTCTGATCTCGATTTTCTCCAGGCTATATATCTCTATCGTAGAGCTTGGCGGATTCTTGGTCTCCTGGGCAATTAAGTGAAATGAAAGGGAGCATTATGAAAAAGAAGGAAAAAAAGGAAAAATCGAAAGAGGCAGAGGTAAGAGCCAGAATAAGCCAGGATAATAAAATATTCAAATACCTTCCTTTTATCCTGTTTGCTGTTCTGACTATCCTTATGTTCAGGGAGTTCATCTTCTCAAACCAGATGCTTTATGGAAGCGACACCATCGAAGCGGGGGTTATGTTTCGCTCCTTCTATGCCAATTTCGTAAAGCAATTTCATTCCATCCCCTTATGGAACCCGTATCTCTTCGGTGGATTACCCTTTGTTGATGCTATGCACGGTGACACCTTTTATCCTCTGGCTATCCTGCAGTTCATCCTGCCTATATACAAAGCATTAGGCTGGAAGCTGGTTTTAACGATTTTCCTTGCAGGGATTTTCACTTTCTACTGTATGCGCACCCTCGGGTTCAGCCGGGGCATCTCGATAATCGGAGCTTTAGCCTATATGTTCTCAGCTAATTTAGTCTCCTGGGTCTATGCAGGTCACGATGGCAGGATGTATGTCACCAGTCTTTTGCCCTTGAATCTCCTTTTCCTGGAGAAAAGCCTCAGATCCAGAAAGCTTATTCATTTCATCCTTTTCGGCGGCACAATCGGGCTTTTGATTTTAGCCAATCATCCCCAGTTGGCTTATTTTGCCATGTGGGGGTTAGGGCTTTATTTTCTTATGAGTTTAATCTGGGATTATAAAGATAACAGGAAAGTCGCCAGACTGATTAAGCCCGTGGCATACTTTGTGGTCGCTCTTGTTTTAGGATTAGCTCTTTCATTGGTGCAGATACTCCCGCCTTACATCTATGTCAATAAATATTCTCCCAGAGCTGAGGGTGCCAGGGGTTACGAGTTTGCCACCTCCTGGTCTTTTCATCCGGAAGAGCTGGTCTCCCAGTTCGTGCCAGAGTTTGCCGGGTTGAATCTGGAAACCGAGAATAGTTACTGGGGAAGAAATCCTTTCAAGATAAACAGCGATTATGGGGGAATTGTTCCCTTGCTTTTTGCCATCGTAGCTTTGGTTTTGGTTCGTAACCGTAAAGTCTGGTTTTTCTCCGGTCTGGGGTTATTGGCTTTGATCTATTCCCTGGGCGCACATACGCCTTTGTTCAGACTTTTCTACTATTTTGTTCCTCAGGTGAAAAGCTTTCGTGCACCCGGGCTGATACTTTTCCTGCTGGTTTTCTCGGTCCTGGTTATGGCTCTTTTCGGGCTGGAGAAGATTCTGCATGGAGTTAAAGATTTAAAGGACAAGAAAAAAATTAATAAACTTCTTTTAGTTGTGGTTCTTATTTTCTTTGGCTTTGCCTTTCTTTTCAGTGTAGCTGGAAGTGGGCTACTCTCTTTGTGGAATGGGATTCTTTACTCTGATATCCCTGCTCAGAAAAAAGATATAATGCTTTTGAATCTGCCCAATATCACCAGAGGGTTCTGGATTAGCTTCCTCCTGGTGGGTGGAGTCGTTGCAGGGGTCTATTTGTATCTTCAGGGGAAGTTAAAGAGAAGCTATTTCCTTTTCTGGATCGGTGCACTTCTATTTTTAGACCTGTGGAGATGGGATGCAAAATTCATCCAGAATTTCGATTACCAGACCTATTTCCAGAAAGACCAGGCCATCGATTACCTTAAGCAGGACAAGGAGCCATATAGAGCTTTAGTCATTCCAGGCACTTTTCCGATGAGCAATTTCTTAGCCTTTTATGGAATTGATGAAGCGTTTGGCTACCACGGGAACGAGCTTAAGAGGTATGACGACTTCACTGAGAAAAGCTATCTGGAAAGCGCCAGAACTCAAGCCGAATATGGACAGAGGTATTTAGACTTCCTGTTTGGCCCAAAACCAGACCTTCTGAACGTGAAATATCTCCTGTTCAGAGGTGTTTTCCCTGATACCTCCAAGTACAAGCTGGTGTTGAGGGCAGGGGATAAAAATCTCTACATAAATTCAAATTACCTGCCAAGGGCAAGGATGGTTTACAAATATGAGGTCATTAAAGACAAAGATAAGATTTTACAGCGCTTGAAAGAGCCAGATTTTGATTATCGAGGCTCTATTATCCTGGAGGAAGAACCTAAAATCGAAGGATGTAGAGACGCATCGCTATGCGTCTCTACTCCAGCCAGAGTCACCGAAGATAAAATAAACTCTCTGACAGTTGAGGCTGAGACAGATAAGCCAGGTTTATTGGTTCTATCAGAGAATGCTTATCCTGCCTGGAAAGCATTCGTAGATGGCAAGGAAACCAAAATCTATACTGCGGATTATATCTTCAGGGCGATTCCTTTAGAAAAGGGGAAGCATAAAATAGATTTGATCTACAGTTCAAAGCCGTATAATATCGGTAAAACCAGTAGTATATTGACAGGGCTGTTTTATCTTTTTATATTGGGATTTCTGGGAGTGAAAACTCTTACTGGAAAAAAAGGAGAGTTGAAAGAAGAATGAAGACCTTAGTCATCATACCTACGTATAACGAAAAAGATAACATAAGCAAGGTTATCCCTCTGGTTTTGAAGCAAGATCCGGACATAGAAGTCTTAGTGGTGGATGATAACTCACCGGATGGAACTGGCAAAATAGTGGAGGAACTAAAGACCACAAACTCCAGAATCAAATTAATCCAAAGAGAGAAAAAAGCCGGGTTGGGGACTGCTTATTTAGCTGGTTTTAAATATGCTTTACAAAATGGTTACGATTATATCTTCGAAATGGATTCTGACTTCTCTCATGACCCTGATTACATACCTGATTTTCTTAAAGCCATAAAAGATTCGGACCTGGTTTTAGGCTCGCGCTACATCAAGGGAGTCAACGTGGTGAACTGGCCCATAACCCGGTTGCTTCTTTCCTATTTTGCGAATGTTTATGCCCGCTGGGTCACCGGGCTTCCGGTGAAAGATTCCACCAGCGGGTTTAAGTGTTTCAAAAGGGAGGTCCTGGAGAAGATTGGCCTGGATAATATCCACTCCAACGGTTACGCTTTCCAGATAGAGATGAGCTTCCGCGCCTGGAGAAAAGGTTTCAAAATCAAAGAAATACCGATCATTTTTGTAGATCGAAGAGCAGGCGAATCAAAGATGTCCAAAAAGATAGTGCGGGAAGCTATCTGGGTGGTCTGGAAGCTTAGAATCCTGAGTATTCTGGGTCGGATATGAAGTATGAAAGGAGAATCTGTAGGGGCAATTCATGAATTGCCCCTACACAGCTTATGAAGGATGAAATTGCTCTCTCGATCATCATAGTAAACTATAAGGCAAAAAGATTTTTGAAAGGTTGTCTGGATTCAATTTATAATACAAAAAATAATTTAAGATTTGAAATCTGGTTAATTGATAACTCTTCTAAAGATGATACAGTCCCTTGGGTTAAAGAGAACTTCCCACAGGTCAACCTGATAGAAAATGGGTGGAACTCAGGTTTTTCCAAAGCCGCTAACCAGGGGATAAGAGAAAGCCAGGGGGAATACCTGCTTCTGCTGAACCCGGATACGAAAATCTCAGAGGGGAAAATAGACCAGTTGCTCAGGTTTATGGACGAAAATCCAGAGGCTGGAATCTGCGGTCCAAAAATGGTTGACGAAAAAGGCGAGTTGCTTTATTCCTGCCGCTCATTCCCGGATTTCCTTACCTCCATCTCCTCCTCTCAATCGGTTCTTAATCGCCTGTTTCCCCATAATCCCTTATCCCGGAAGTATCTGCTTAAAGACTTAGACCGAACCGGAATAAAAGAGGTGGACTGGGTATCAGGGTCCTGTCTTTTTGCCCGAAGGAAGATGCTGGAACAGATGGGGCTTCTTGATGAAAACTTTTTTATGTTCTGTGAAGATACAGACCTTTGTTTAAGAGCAAAGAAAAACGGCTGGAAGGTATTCTACTTTCCTTTTTTGACTGTGGCTCACCAGGTAGGAGGCTCTGCTTCCTTAAATCCACTGCGGGCAAAGCTGGAACATCACCGCAGCATGTATTATTTTTTTAAGAAGCATTATCATCCGAACTTCATCTTCAGGCTTTTAGTCTATCTATCTTTGCTTTTGCGTTTGGTCTTTCTATCTTTAGTCTACAGTTTTACCGGATTATTGAAAAAGAAATAGGGTCAAAATCCGGATTCAGAGGAGTTAAGTTGAATCAGTATATTTTCATCCTAACTTTTTCGTTCAGTTTAGGTTTGCTTTTTACCTTTCTGGTCAAGAATTTCAGTCTTAAATACCATTTTTTAGATTATCCGAACCACAGGAAGATCCACTTGAACCCCACACCTACCCTGGGCGGGATCGCTATATTCTTATCTTTTAACTTGGTTTTCTGGATAGCCTTGGTCTGGGAACGAACGATCCTTTTATCTGACTTGAGATACCTTGCGGGTTTTACTTTAGGAGGGGTCATAATTTTTGCCACCGGAATTTATGATGACCTTAAAAACCTCAGGCCCAGATGGAAGCTTCTGTTACAATCGCTGGCCGTCTTGGTCTTAATCCTGTTCGGATTGAGAATCAATCTGCTTTACATTCCTTTTTTCAAGGCAGTGAGTCTTGGGTTTTTCTCTTACCCGGTTACGTTTGCCTGGTGTCTTTTGATCATCAATGCCTTTAATTTGATAGATGGGCTGGACGGACTGGCGGCCGGCCTGTCGGTAATCGCCTCCTTAGCTCTTTTGGGTGTGGGGATTTTCCTGGAGGTGAAGCTTATCTCTTTTATCTCTTTAGGCGTTATAGGTGCCTGTCTGGGCTTCTTAAGATATAATTACCCTCCAGCCAGGATTTTTATGGGAGACTCTGGTTCTCAATACTTAGGATACATCTTCGCAGCAGAGGGAGTAATCTGTCCGATTAAAAGCTACACTGCCCTGGCATTGTTTATTCCTCTCTTAGCCCTGGGATTACCGATATTCGAGACCTTCTTTTCTTTTTTCAGAAGAACTTTAAATAATAAGAGGTTCTATCATGCGGATAAAAGGCATCTTTTTCATTTCCTGCTGGAAAAAGGTTTAACTCAAAAATTAACCATCTGGATTTTTTATATTATTTCCATTATATTAAGCCTAATAACCTGGGCTATTTTAGTCCGGGAGAATAAACTGGTTTTTTCTTTTCTGCTATCCTTTTTAGGGATACTGATTTTAGTCCTGGCATTTTACCTGTTCCGGATAGGTATGACTGATCAAGCAAAAAAAGAGTAGTCGCTTAAAGGATAATATTCAAAAAGATGAATGGTCAATATTTAGATTTCGAAAAACCGATCCTGGATCTGGAAAAGAGGATCCAGGACATGAAAGATTTCGCCTCTGGCGAAAGTCTGGAGCTTAGCAGGGAGATACAACTACTGGAAAAGCGCAAGGATAGATTGCTGCAGGACATATATTCTAAACTCACTCGCTGGCAAAGGGTACAGTTGGCCCGGCATCCACTCCGGCCCCACAGCTTAGATTACATTAATCTGATAAGTACCGATTTCGTGGAGTTGCACGGAGACAGGGGATTTGCAGACGATAAAGCAGTAGTAGGCGGATTTGGCAAAATCGAGGGTCGAGCGGTTATGTTCATCGGTCAGCAAAAAGGCAGGGATACTAAGCAGAAGCTTTATAGAAACTTCGGGATGATGCATCCAGAGGGTTACCGTAAGGCTCTAAGACTAATGCAGCTTGCCTCCCGCTCCGGGAAACCTATTATCATTCTGGTAGATACTCCTGGAGCCTTTCCAGGAATTGGAGCCGAAGAAAGAGGGCAGGCCGAAGCCATCGCCAGAAACTTAAGAGAGATGTTCAGATTAAAAGTCCCCATTACCATAAATATAGTCGGAGAGGGAGCAAGCGGGGGTGCTTTAGGAATAGGAATCGGAGATCGGGTACTGATGTTAGAGAACTCCTGGTACTCGGTCATCTCCCCGGAAGGATGCTCTGCCATTTTGTGGAGAGATAGCTCCAAAGCCCCCCTGGCAGCAGAAGCCCTGAAGCTTTCTTCCTTTGACTTAAAGGAGCTAAAAGTAATCGACAGGATTGTGCTTGAGCCAGTGGGAGGAGCACATCGAAATCCTAAAGAAGCAGCAGATATTCTAAAAAGAGAGATCATTAAAGACTTAGGCGAGCTTTCGGAATTGGAAATAGAAGAGCTCCTGCAGAAAAGAATTGAAAAATTCAGAAGAATGGGCGTATTCTCAACTGAGGAATACCATCTGCCAGAAAGAGGTGAACCACCTGAGAATATCGGATAAGGAGTTTGCTAAAAGGCTGGATAAAGTCATGATTCAGCTTAAAGTCCGGTGATTTTTACAAAGATTATAGGACAACGAAAAGAAGAATATTAAAAGGAGGAAAAGGATGAAGCTTTCTAAATTCTGTGGCGAGGATTTAATTTCTTTTGACCTTAAAGGGAAGACAAAAAATGAGATAATAGAAGAGTTAGTAAATCTGACCTCCAGATCGAAACTGGTCAAGGATAAAGACGAGGTTCTTAAGGCAGTGCTGGAGCGAGAGAAATTGGTCACCACCGGTGTGGGGTACGGAGTCGCCTTCCCCCATGCCAAGACCAAAGCCATCAAGGGGATAGTAATCGCTTTTGGTCGCTCTAAAACAGGTATAGATTTTGATGCAATGGATAAAAAGCCGGTTCATCTTTTTTTCCTGATAGCCGCACCCGAAGATGCTATCGGCGCCCATCTCAACGTCATGGCACGTCTTTCCTATCTTATGAAAAGTGAGAAAAACCGTGAAGCCTTGATGAAGATTTCAAGTCCCAAGGAGCTCCTGGAGCTCCTGGACTCGGTGGAGTAGTAATAATAATTTTAGGAAACTATTGGAGATGTGTAATATTTAAAGAGATTTTAGTCGAGTAATGTAAAAAGGGGCAGATTATATGCCTCTGAAGTGACGGTGAGCTGGATGATGGGTCCTGAAGAATTATCAGGACCTCTGGGTTCTGAGGAATGATAAGTTTTTCTCCGGAGGGGAGGAGATGACATTTTTTTTATTTGATATCTTAGCTCGCGGAAGAGGTCCCTTCTTAAAGGAGAAAAGCTCTGCCACATTTTTTCTTTTTCTGGTTCTATCCTTGCTTTTGTTGGTTCTCCCGCTTAAAGTCAAAGAAAGTCTTTCCGAGATAGTCTTCAGCTTTACTTATGCTCCCTTTTATTCTGTAGCCAACCAGATAGGCGAGCTACATGATGTCCACCAGGTCAATAGAGTACTGAATGAAAAAGTAACCAGGCTTACTCTGGAAAACAGCCGGCTACAGGAGAAAGAGCGGGAAAATGAAAGACTACGGCAGGTGTTAGGATTCAAATCTGAAAGCAGTTACCAGCTTATTCCGGCGGAGGCGGTCGCAGCAGATCCCGAAAGATTTCCCAGCTTGATCTGGATAAATTTAGGGGAGAAGGACGGAATAAGAAAAGGGATGCCAGTGATAAACATCGATGGACTGATTGGAAGAGTGAGCGAGGTCCTGGTGGGAAGCTCGGTAGTTCAATTACTCTACCACCCCAATTGCAGAGTGGCAGCCTTAGATACCAGAAGCAGAGTTCAGGGGATCGTGAGGTCAAAGGGGGGAGTTATGTTAAACCTGGATAACGTTCCGACTGAAGAGGATGTCAAAGTAGGTGATGAGATCTACACCTCGGGCTTCAGCAAAATATTCCCTGAAGGTTTAAAAATTGGCCAGGTTCTTAAAGTATCTCCGGCTAAAGATCCTTTTTTTAAGATTATAATCCTTAAGCCCGCGGTAGATTTTTCGCGGTTAGAAGAGCTTTTTGTAATTAAAATCTGAGCTCAAAAACATTTTATCAAGAAATGCCTATCAGGAATCTGAACTTATCAAAAGCCGCCAATACTCTCTTTTTAATTCTAATAGTAGTCTTATACCAGTCTTTATTCTCCGGGCTTTTGACCATTCAGCGGATAAGCCTGGATTTGCCTTTGCTCATTCTGGTTTACGTGGGACTGACCCGGGGACCAGCTTCAGGGGCGATATTTGGATTTTTAGTAGGATTTTTG
>JAUYBY010000082.1 GCA_030692925.1 Candidatus Zixiibacteriota bacterium
AATGAAAAAGGTTATTTTTCTATGTCTGGTCCTACTTTTTTCAGTAGGAACGAAAGCTGAGGAGAGCGAGGAGATTACAAAAAGTAGAAAGATATATCAGCTTGAGCCTGTTATTGTTACTGCTACCCGCTATCCGGAATATCTCAAAAATATCCCGACCCATTCTACTTCTTTAAGTTTTTCCAAGTTGAAAAACTTCAATCTCCTATCTTTAGGTGAGGTCTTAAAGAATTTCTCTGCTGGAGAGGTCAACTCCTCCGGTTCCTTAGGGCAATCACAAACATTAAGCTTGAGGGGTTCCTCCTCATCTCAAGTACTGTTTTTGTTAGAGGGGAGAAGATTAAACTATGTAGCGAATGGGATTTTCAACTTAAGCGATTTCCCTTTAGAGAATCTGGAGAAAATTGAAATTGTCCGTGGTCCACTTTCATCTTTATATGGTGCTAACGCCTTGGGGGGGGTGGTGAATTTAATCCCGGCTCTACCTTTGAAGAGAAATTTATCCTTCTCTATTCAAGGCGGGGAAGAGAACACTTTCATTTCTTCTATCAATTTCAACTCAGGGATAAAAAATCTCAGATTCAATTTTGGTCTGGAAAAAAAGGATAGTGACGGGGAAAGAAAGAATTCAGATTATTCTGCCCTGTTCTTTCACTCTAACCTTTTTTATCGTTTATCCTCCAAGGCTGATCTTAAACTCTATCTTTTAACTCAGAAAGATGATTTAGGTCTTCCGGGACCTGTTCCTGACCCGTTGAATATATCGAAATTTGGCAATTCAGAAGTCTCTTCTCTTTTCGACCATCAGAAAGATAAAAATTTCTCCTTAGATTTGACTTTCAATGTTCGCTCTGATGAAAAATCACAAGAGGTTTTAACCCGGCTCTTTTTTGACCGAAGGAGGTTGAACTACTCCACAAAATACGAGGATTATTCTTTGGGAGAAGCAGAAGTAACTTATTCTTATTTGACCAAAAGCCTGGGTGGATTTATGCAGTATTCCTTTTTAGCTCAAGATGTAAATCGAATCCTTTTCGGTCTGGATTTCTCCGCAGATTGTTTTGAAGCCCGAAAGAGTTCATATTTCGTTACCTCACAGAAAGATTCAATCTTCTCCTGGAGTCCAAGCTCTAATGTTGCTTTTGGTCTCTGGGGAAACTCCAACTGGAAAATAGGTAGGTTCACCTTCCAGTTAGGAACAAGATACGATCTGCCCAGTAATTTTGAAAAGTCTTTCTCCCCAAATTTAGGCATTATCTATCATCTCAAGGATAATCTCTCCTTAAAATTCAATTATGGAAAAGCCTATCGAGCACCTACCTTCAATGACCTTTACTGGCCCGATGAAGGATATGGAAGAGGAAATAAAGATTTAAAGCCGGAAAAGGGAAAAAATTTTGAAGCCGGTTTTTCTTTCAGCAGTAACAAAATCTCCTCTCAGGCATCCTTATTTTATCGTAATGTAAAAAATCTGATCTCCTGGCAGCCACTGGGTGAAAATGGATTATGGCAGCCTTTCAATTTAGACCGTTTTAACTCTAAAGGGATAGAATTAGAACTGGATTATAAGTTCTCAGAAAGTTTCGATTTCGATCTGAATTACTCTTATAACAGAGGAGAGGAGATAAAAAAAGAGCTGGTCTATGATGATTTCTTTTCCGGGGAGAAAAGATTTGAGGAGCTGAAAAGAAAAGCTCGCTTTCTGCCTGAAAATATCTTCAATTTGAATCTGAACCTTAAAATCTTCTCCTCCTTTTCCACTCAAGTTTCTTTCAATTATCGTAGCAAAAAGCTGAGCTACTATCCAGATTATTCATCTTATCCGGATATAAAATATCTAACCAAGAAGCTTCCAGCTTTTGCTAATTTTGACCTTAATTTTAATCAGGTAATTAAAAATTTCACC
>JAUYBY010000105.1 GCA_030692925.1 Candidatus Zixiibacteriota bacterium
ATTTCCTACGGATCCATTTCTTGAACTTGTCTGTTCAGTCAGACAGTAAGAGGTTGTTGTCGAGGTCTTTTTTAGGTGAATTTTTTTTGTAGGGACAGGGCTTGTCCCTGTCTAACCCTAATACGGACAGCCACAAGGGCTGTCCGTACAGTCACTGTTCAGTCAGACAGGAATGTCTGACCTACCAACAATCAACCCAGGTTGCCCTTAACCTGGGTCGATTTCATTTTGATAATGAAATTTATACTTTTTGCTCTAAGGAAAGATGAGGATAGGCATTCAGGTCTAAAGGAGAATTCTCTCCATTATGGAGATGAAAATATCCAGCCGCTGCGATCATGGCTGCATTATCCGTGCATAAGACAGGGGAAGGAATATATAGCTCCAGTCCTTCTTTTATAGCTTCTAAACTTAATTTCTGTCTTAAACGACTGTTATTCGCCACACCCCCGGCTATAGCTATCTGGTTGACTTTAAGCTCAAGTGCGGCTTTCAGAGATTTGTCAACCAGAACGTCAACTATTGCCTCCTGAAACCCCTTGGCTATGCAGTCTCTTTGTTTTTCTCTCTCTTGAGGTGAGAGTTTTGACACATAGATAGCCACAGCGGTTTTGAGCCCGCTAAAGGAAAAATCAAAACTACCTTCCTCTAAAAAAGCCCTGGGAAATCTGACCCCCCCAGACTCGCATTTCTGAGCTATCCTGTCGATGGAAGGACCACCAGGATATTCTAAATCGAGTATTCTTGCTACCTTGTCAAATGCTTCGCCTGGCGCATCATCTCTGGTTCTCCCTAAGACTCTGTAATCACCTTTGTCTTTGACATGGACCAGGGTGGAGTGCCCGCCTGATACTACCAGGCAGACAAAAGGAGGAAAAAGCTCGGGATGCTCTATGAAATTGGAGAAGATATGCCCCTCTAAGTGATTTATCCCTATGAGCGGCTTTTTCAAAGAATAGGATAACCCCTTGGCAACACAGAGACCGATCAAAAGTGAGCCAACCAGGCCCGGTCCGCAGGTTACAGCTATGCCGTCGATCTTATTTAAACTGACCTTAGCCTCTTCCAGAGAAGCCTTCAGGAGAGGAAGGATGGATTTAATATGTTCCCTGGAGGCAAGTTCAGGCACCACCCCCCAGTATTTCTTGTGAACCCATTGGGAGAAAACCACGTTCGAGAGGATCTTCTGACCATCCTCAATCACAGCTACTGCGGTCTCGTCGCAGGAGGTCTCAATCCCTAACACCAGCATGTTACTTAATCTCTACAGAAAAACTATCCGGCTCAGCCCTGACAAGAAGGAGATCTTCCGGCAGTTCAATCTGTGGAGGCAATTTAATCTTCCCCTCTTTCAAGTTGCGGCAGTCAAGGTTGATCTTTATCCTTTCAGGGGTGAGCTCATCCAGCGTCTCTTTTTCCCCTAAGACCTCAAGGTTGATGGTCTTGGAGTCAAGAAAAACCTTTCTGCCTCTGGGGAGGTTTATCAGTTTGACTGGCAGATTTTCCAGCATCCTTTTTTCGCCTTTCTTAATTTCCACCGAAAAATCCGCCATTTGTGGGAAGAACCTGACATTAAAAAAGGGAGGCGGAACCAGATCTATAGTTCCGGAGAAAGATTTTTTTAAATCCTGGAATTCCTTTTCCTGGCTCAAGATATAACTGGTCTTCTCCACGCTCTCCGCAGGACCCCTAAGTTTAACTTCCTCCGGCGTAAATTTTACCTTACCTTTTTGAAAATATCCTTCTTGAGGAAAGATCCTCAACTGGGAGATGACCGGGACTTTTTTCTCTTCTATCTTTTGTAAATTGATCTTCAAGACTTTAGGAGAGCTAATCTCGGTTACGGATAAATTCAGCCCCTCTGGAATATTTATCATCTCCTTTTTCAACTGCAGCTCAATTTCACCTGCAGAAAACCTCTGGGCATCGATTCTTATGCTTCTTTCCTTGGACAGCAGAAGTTTCAAAAGCTCCTTTCCTTTTCCATAAATTTTCACCCTGGCAAACGCTGGCATAGGTTCAGCTAAGATAAGCCCCGGGGAGAGGTCGATCATTTTCAAATCGTACCCGAAAGTAAATTCATACTGCTTATCAGTCGAGGCGTGAAGCCACAGAAGACAGGCTAAAAGAATTGCCCCTAATTTCAGCCAGAGGTTATCTAAAAACTTCTCCCACATCTTTTCCTATCCCCCGGAATCGACAGGTATTAAAGGATAAACTTAAAAAAGTTGAGAAGGAACGAAGCGCACGCTTAAACAGAACTTCTTTTTTACTTGGTCGAAAGCCCTATGGTCTTGCCAAAGCTTATCTCGCCATTGTCTATGCGGATGGAAAAACCACAGGCTGGGTTAGAACAGACCCAGGCTTTATATCTGATGCTGGCACCCTCTCTGCCGTAATCGGACAGAGGCAAAAGGACACCGTTGTTGCATTTAAGGCATTCCGGGAAATTCTTCTCCATACCTTCCCCACCTCCCTTTTCCCCGTAGGGGGAATTAATTCTTGCGCTTCGTTCGCCCCAACTTTTGAAAGCAAAGTAATACTTTGAAAAAAAATGTCAACTGTTTTTTAATTTTGGAGTGCATCATCCGTGATGATGCAAGCAGGGTGGCACCCTCAAACTTGTTTGAGGGTGATGCAGGAGTTTATGCAGATGCCTTGAATGGCTGTATCCCCTACGGGGGATTTCACACAATGGCATCCATAGGATGCAATCCATAGAAAGATCAGAAGTGGGTATACCCAGTTTTTTTCAGATTTCTGATTTTTCCGTCTAAGTCTAAAATCTTAACCCCTTCCTCTTTTTTTCTGATCTCCCCTATTAAGGTGAAACTGAACTTTCCTTTAGTTATTTTTTCTATCTTCTTTTCTTGACCCGGACTTAAGGTAAAAAGAAGCTCGTATTCCTCTCCTGAGCTTAAGGCTAAATTCAGAGGTGAGACTTTTAAAGATCTGCAGACTTTTGTAATCCTTTGGCTGACCGGGATTTTCTCTGCATAGATTAAAGCACCCTTGTCGCTTTCCTCGCAGATGTGGTGTAAATCTGAGGAAAGCCCATCACTTATGTCTATCACCGAAGTTATCTTCAGATTTCTTACCAGCAGCCTGCTTTCGGATACCCTTGGATAAGGGGTAAGATGTTTCTTGGTAATTGAATTTTTTTTAGCTTTCGACTTTCTTAAGACTCTCAGCCCTGCTTCAGCTTCTCCCAGATCACCGGTTACGTAGATTAAATCCCCCACTCTTGCTCCACCTCTGGTTTTAAATAGATTTTTTTCGACCTCCCCTAAAAGGGAAATGGTCACAACCAAACCCTGAGGTGAAGAAAATATATCCCCACCTACGATAGGGCACTTAAATCTTGAGGAAAGGTTTTCCATCCCGGAATAAAGCTCAAGAACCTGTTCGACCTTCATCCTTTTAGGAAGCCCCAGGGAAACCATACCGGCTAAAGGGATTCCTCCCATAGCTGCAATATCGCTTAAGTTGGCAGCCATGCTTTTCCATCCGATATCCTTAAAAGAAAAATATCTCAAGTCGAAATGAACCCTCTCCATCAGGGTATCAGTGGTGAAGATCAAAAGCTTACCTGGTGAGCATTTGAGCACTGCGGCATCGTCCCCAATATTCAAAACCACCCTTTTATCTTTGGTATAGACCTTCTTTCTGATCAAGTCTATCAATCCGAATTCGCCTATCTTTTTCAATTGCATTTTTCAATTTCCTTCATTGTCACAAGAGTGACAACATTACTACTTGGAATGCTCCGCTAAAAGACGGAATTAGTTTTTGATTACCCCTCCCTTGATGGGAGGGGTAAGGGGGCGTAGCCTCCTTAATCCTCTCCCACAAGCCGATAAAGCATTTCGGTCCTACGGGCTACGCCCCGCCTGGCGGCGGAGGCATCGCTCCTCGTAGAGGGGAGAGGAAACATCTACCTTGATGCTTCAGGAGTGGCAACGATACGATCTGAACCTTTTGTTAGCATCAATCTATTACCAGGGGACTCTTCCAGTAAAGACGGGTGGCTCCCCTCTGGGTTCCGAACCAGACATAGTCGCCATCCAAAAGCAAATCCTGGATGTAGTTGTCTAAAAGCCCATCTTCTTTGAAAAACCCTTTCCAGGTGTTCTTAACTTTATTCAGCTTCCAGACGCCCAGGATGGTTCCCACCCACAGGTACTTGTCATCGCATACGATTTTATTCACTTCTGAGCCGGGATAATTAACCGGCGATTGGTAGATTTTTCTATCCCTGGTTTTCAGGTTAACCGCTACGACCGCCTCTGTGGTCCCGAACCAGAGCTCATCCTGGTATTTGAAAACCGACTTCACCCATTGATTTAAAAAACCTTCTGGAATGGCAAAGCGAATCAGTTCGCCTGATTTCTTGTTAATCTGGAAAGCTCCTCGGTCCGTGCCAAGCCAGACGAAATTCGTATCTTTTTCAATCGAATAAATATAAGCGCCTCTGATCAGGTCATCTTTGATCCGGACAATTGAATCCCCCTTGGGATAATAAAGATTCAGCCCGTAACGGGTTCCTATCCAGAGTAGCCCTGGATCAGATTTTAAAGCTGTTACCTGGTTATCCCATAACCCCCTGAAGCTGTCATAGGAGCGCCATCTATCCTTTTTCTTGTCATATCGCAATAGTCCGTTGGTGGTTCCAAACCAGACATACTGGGAGTCTTTTTCCATACAGGTGATGCTCTTGTTGGCAAGATCTGAAAGTGAGGTCGATTCAAAATAATCCCATTCTTCTTTTTTGCGATTGTACCTGGTCAAGCCGGCAGTTCTGGAGACTAAGGTGGCGCCCCCAAACCAGATATCATCCCCATCCAGAAGCAAAGCTTTGACGTCATCATTATAAAGCCCGGTTTTCAACATCTTCAGATCTAAGCTTCTCAGGGATGCTACTCCGGCATTCAGTCCCCAGGTCCCGATCCACAAACTTCCCCACATGTCAAAAAGCCGGTCTGTTATCTTGTAATGGTTCAGGTAAAGGTCCGCGATGTAACCGTCTGGAATAAATGAGTAGCCGTAATCCATGAAGAAAACTGGAAACACGAAATTGGCTGAATCTTTATGCGCAAGATTATCCGGGAATACCCCTCCGTAATAGAACTCCTGAAAAGCCGGATTATACCTGCATACCCCGGAGGAGGTTCTAAACCAGATTTCGTTGCTCATAGGGTCGTAGGCTATTTTTTGAACCCGGTCATCCAGCAACCCATCGCTTTCAGTCAAAGGCTCGATAAAATGGTTCGCAAAGAAGTCATATCTGGACACCCCCCCTGTGGTTCCAAAGTAGATGTAATTAAAGTCTTTGTCTATGGAACTGACATATCTTAAAACCGTGTAACTTGTCCAATCCCCTGGCCGGTAGGGGAATTTGGAATAAGAGGTAAAAGGAAAAGACAACTGCAGCAGAAATAAGAATATCCAGAGCGAAATAATGGCCTTTATTTTTCCCATTTTAATTCTTTCCTGTAATGAAAAATTGTAGTTGCTCGATAAATCGAGCAACTACAACTGCTTCAAAAAATCAAAAGCAACCTGAGCTAAAAGAGCCGAGCCGATTTCTATTGCCTTTTCATCCACTTTCCATTCAGGATGGTGCCAGGGATGGACCGCCCCGATCTTTTCATTTCTGATTCCTACTCTGATAAATGAGCCTTGCACTTCCTTGAGAAAATAGGCGAAATCTTCACCCCCCATCATTGGTTCTTTGACCTCGAAAAGCGCTTCTCTTCCGAACAGGTTTATTACGGAATCTCTGACCAGATCTGTCATATCCGGGTTATTCACCAGCACCGGATAACCCTCATAATAGTTCAGTTCAAAATCTGCCCCATAACCTTGAGTCACACCGGCTACTATCTCTTTTAGAAGCCGCGGTATTTTCTCAGTGATCCCTTTTTCCAGAGTTCTGGCAGTTCCTTTCAGAACTACTTTATCGCAGATTATATTCCTTGCAGTCCCGCCTTCTATGCTTCCTATACTTATTACCACAGATTTCAAAGGACTTATCCTTCTGCTGGGTATGGTCTGCAAAGCCTGGATAACTGCTGAGGCAACCACGATAGCATCGATCCCATCCTGGGGCCTGGCGCCGTGCCCGCCTTGCCCGATTATGGTTATGTCAAAATCATCTGCCTGAGCCATCATAGGACCGTTTTTGACCCCGATTTTTCCGATAGGAATAGCCGAATCAGAATGCAATCCAAATATCCCATTTACCTCTGGATTTTTCAGCACACCAGCTTTGATCATCGGATAAGCTCCACCCGGGGTTACCTCTTCACTTGGCTGAAAGATGAACTTCACTTTTCCCGGCAGTTCATCTTTTAATTTAGATAAAATTTTAGCCGCACCGATAACACAGCTCATATGCACATCGTGCCCGCAGGCATGCATCCTACCCGGATTTTTCGACTTGAAGGGAAGATTAGTCATCTCAGTCACAGGCAGGGCATCCATATCCGCACGTAGAGCAACAGTCTTTCCTTTTTTGTTTTTATTCAATAGACTTACAACTCCAGTCCTGGCAACTCCTATTTTAACTTCTATTCCTAATTTTCTTAGCTCCCTCGCCACAATACCTGAGGTTTTATATTCAGTATAAGCTATCTCTGGATATTGATGAAGCTCTCTTCTCAATTTCACCAGCGAAGGGTAAAACTCTCTGGATAGACTTTTAATTTTATCTTCAATTTTCATTCAAAACTCTTTTTGCAGGGCTGGGAGCCCTGCCTACGTATAAAAAAGGAGAAAGATTTCTCGTAGGTCGGGTACCCTTGCCCGACAATTTTTCCTATTTTTTAGACCTTACTCATTTCCCTTAAAACATCATTCGTTTACCAAATATTTTAACGCCTCTGGCAATTTCTCCATCATATCTCCGGCAATCATCCCCATTTCACTTTTTTCTTCTTTAGCTAAATCGCCGCATAGCCCGTGTATGTAAACCCCGGCTAAAGCTGATTCAAGCATACTCTTTTTA
>JAUYBY010000062.1 GCA_030692925.1 Candidatus Zixiibacteriota bacterium
TACCTGTGTCAGTTGATTGATCTGTAACCTATGCTACTTGATAATACACTAAAGCCTTCCGCTACAAAAGGAGGAAGGCAGTGGAACAAAGAAAATTTATCGATTTAAGGAGCGATACTGTCACCCGTCCCTCTAAGGAGATGAGAAAAGCCATTGCCGAGGCTGAGGTGGGGGATGACGTTTTCGGGGACGACCCAACCGTCATAAAATTGGAGGAGATGGTGGCTTTCCTTTTAGGGAAACAGAAAGCTCTTTTTGTCCCTTCCGGGACTATGGGCAACCAGGTCTGCTTAAGGTCCTTGACTAATCCAGGGGATGAGGTCATCTTGGAAGTAAACTCGCATATCTACAATTATGAAGTTGGCGCACCTGCGGCTTTGTCCGGGCTTCAGCTTCATCCTATAAAAGGTGAAAGAGGGATTATGAAGGCTGAGCAAATCTTTGAAGAGATCAGGCCTGACAATATTCATCATCCGCCAACTGCACTCATCGTCATCGAAAATACCCATAACCGGGCAGGAGGAACGATTTATTCTCTTGAAGTAGTGCAGAAAATCAATGAGGTGGCACTAAAGTGTAACGTGAAGATGCATCTGGATGGTGCCAGACTATGGAACGCTTCTGTTGCCACCGGGATTCCCCTGAATATGTATGCCAGCTATTTTGATTCGGTTTCCGTGTGCTTATCCAAGGGCTTAGGAGCGCCAATTGGCTCGGTTGTTGCAGGGAGCACGGAGTTTATCAAAAAAGCACGCAAGAATAGAAAGATGTTTGGAGGCGGAATGAGGCAGGTGGGGATTATCGCGGCTGCGGGGATTTATGCGATTGAGCATAATGTCAACCGCTTGTCAGAAGACCACAAAAATGCCCGGCTTTTGGCTGAGGGGTTATCGAAGATAAAAGAGATTTATATCGATATGGAGACAGTGCAGACGAATATGGTGATTCTGGAGATTAAGGAGGAAGGGAAGGATGCAGAGTGGTTGGTGGAAAGACTGAAGGAAAATGGGATTCTTAGTATTCCTTTTGGGAAAAGAAAAATGAGACTGGTTACGCATCTGGATGTGAATACAGAAGATATTCATCAGACGATTGAGGTTTTTAAGAGGGTGTTTGAGGGTTAACAAAAGTAGTGCAGGATGCAAAATTTAGAACCATTACATCAGTATCCTGCCCCTTTCCACTCTATGTAGGTCAGAATGGTTACACATTTTTAGTTGACTATAGATTATTATAGGATATAATATAATCAAGAAACTAAGATAACCAGTAAGTATCATATTATAGGATAAAATATGCAAACTCAAAAGTATTCAGTCAATCAACACTTAACGGAAACAGTTCTATCGTGGGTGAAATCAGGTGAGATAGCAATACCTGAAATTCAAAGACCTTTTGTGTGGGATTCAACAAAAATCAGGGATTTAATGGATTCATTGTATCAAGGATATCCTATAGGTTATTTAATTGTTTGGCGTAATCCAACAGTGAAGCTAAAAGATGGCACCATAGCGGAGGGAAAGAAAATTCTTATTGATGGACAACAACGTGTCATAGCACTAAAAGCTGCTATTTTGGGTGAAAGGGTAATCAACAAGGAATACAAAAAAATCAAGATAACAATAGCATTTAACCCCAAAGAAGAAAAGTTTGAAGTGTTTAACCCTGCTATTGAAAAAGATAATAGTTGGTTACCCGATATATCTAAGATTATAGGGGGCGACGTAAATATACTTGAGTTGGTTGATGATTATTGTACAAAAAACCGGGACATCGACCGTAATTCTTTTTATCAGAAAATAGAATCTTTAAGACAAATAACGAAGAAACAAATAGGAATAATTGAGTTAGAGCATGACTTAAATATTGAAATAGTGACAGAAATTTTTATACGGATTAACTCTCAAGGGGTCAAGTTAGATCAGGCTGATTTCGCCATGTCAAAAATTGCATCCAATGAACGTTATGGAGGGTCAAATCTTAGAAAGTGCATAGATTACTTCTGCCATTTGTCAATTGCTCCTGAGTTTCACTCCCACATTATCGAAGTAGATAAGGATTTTTCTGCTACGGACTATTTTCAAAAGATATCTTGGCTAAAGAATGAAAAAGATGATTTATATGACCCTGATTATAATGATATGTTGAGAGTCGCTTTTACCTCCGAATTTAATAGAGGGAAATTAGCAGATTTGGTCAGTTTGCTATCAGGCAGAAATTTTGAAACAAGAACATACGAAGAAGAGATAGCAAAAGAATCTTTTGAGACGCTTGAGAAAGGCATACTGAACTTCATAAATGAAACTAATTTCAAGCGGTTCATAATGATAATTAAATCAGCTGGATTTATTTCTCCCGATTTAATCCGTTCCCAAAATGTTCTAAACTTTGCATATATTTTATATCTTAAACTAAGATCTCAAAATTATAATCCCGCCGATATAGAACAATTTGTGCGTAAATGGCTTGTATTATCAATCTTAACAGGTAGGTATTCAGCCTCTCCTGAAACTTCGTTTGATTATGACATAAAAAATATTTCCAATAAAAATTTTAGCGAGTATCTTCAGAGTATAGAAAATGCTGAGTTATCAAATAGTTTCTGGGATGTTGCATTACTGCAACGCTTTGATAGTTCGGTATCCAGTAGTCCGTATTTTAATGTTTACTTGGCTGCTCAAGTAAAGGCGAATGATAAAGGCTTTTTATCAAAAGATATTTCAGTGAAAGACCTAATCGCACACAGGGGAGACATACATCATATATTCCCGAAAGACTATCTTAAGAAGAATGGGTTAAAAAGAGGGGATTATAACCAAATTGCTAACTATGTTTATATGCAATCTGAGATAAATATTAAGATTGGCGATAAAGCTCCATGTGAATATTTCAAGGAAGTAGAAAGACAATGTAATGGAGATAAATTGAAATATGGTGGTATAAATGATCTGGGGAGTTTACGAAACAATTTAAAGATGAATTGTGTTCTCGATACTATATTTTCAATGGATATTAGTAATTATGGCGAGTTTTTAAAGCAAAGAAGATTATTAATGGCAAGAAAAATAAAGGATTATTATTTTTCTTTATAAACTCTGATCTATTTACTTTCGCAACATGGCTGATTCCTTTTTCGTTTGCTACGACTGGATCCAAATGAGTAAAAAGTCGAGAACAATATGCTATGCCCCCATCATTTGTGAGTCCATTATATGAATTAACCCTTACTTTTTCAGGTTTAGCACTCTGATGCTATCCGCTGGCTTCTTTCCTAAAATATAGAAACCTGCCAGCAGCTAACTTGTAGAAAAGAGGAAAAAATGAAAAGTAAATCAATAGTTCTGCTTGTTTTGTTCACAATCTTCTTGTCAAGTCTCGCCAAAGCTGAGAACGTAAAACTGTCCTATCCCCCAGATGTGGTTTCTGCTCTTGATTCCGCCGGGAGTAATCGAGTGGAGCTGGAAAAGGTTTTGTCGCATTATACTTCTGCAAAGGATTCCTTGAAACTGGAAGCCGCATTTTTCCTGATCGGCAATATGGAAGGGCACAGCTACGTGACTTATGCTCTTCAAGACACTAACAGAAAAGAGGTCAGCTTCAACGTTCTTGATTATCGGGATTATGACACCTTAAGAGCGGAATGGGATACTTTGGAACAACGTTATGGTTCCCTTGATTTCGAAAAGAAAGAAATAATTTACGACTTGAATACCGTCACAGCCGATTTCTTGATCAAGCAAATAGATTACTCGTTTAAAGCCTGGCGGGAAAAACCCTGGGCAAAGAAATTATCTTTTGAACAGTTTTGCGAATATGTGCTGCCCTATCGAGGGAGCAATGAGCCTCTGGAGAGCTGGCGTGAGTTTTTCTGGGAGAAGTACAAAGGTCTGGAAAAGAAGATGACAGACCCCTATGACCCTATTCAGGTAGCAAAATTGATCAATGATGATGTCAAGTCGTGGTTTGCCTTTGACCCGCGCTATTATTATCACCCGACTGACCAGGGGCTTTCTGAGATGCTCAAAAATCATCTGGGAAGATGTGAGGATATGACCAATGTGACCATTTATGCTATGAGAGCGAATGGTCTAGCTGTTACTTCCGACTACACCCCTTTCTGGGCAAATGCCGGGAATAACCATGCGTGGAATGCAATAGTTACTCTGGATGGTAAAGTGATTCCCTTTATGGGAGCTGAGGCAAATCCGGGAGAATATCATCTTTGGAACAAACTCGCCAAAGTCTATCGCAAGACCTTTGATAAACAAAAAGACAATCTTGCCTTTCAGGAGAAAAAGCAAAAGGAGATACCGGGCTGGCTTGCGGGTAAAAGTTATAAAGATGTCACCAAAGATTACGAAGAGGTTTGTGATGTAACGGTCAACTTCAATAAAGAGATTCCGGACTCGGTGGATATCTCATACCTATGCGTTTTCAACGATGGCGAGTGGCAGCCTGTTCACTGGGGTAGAATCGAGAACAAAAGTGCAGTCTTCACGGATATGGGGAAGGACATCGCTTACCTGCCGGCCCTCTATCTGAATGGCAAGGTCGTTCCCTATGGCGATCCGTTTATTCTTCTCTCTGATTGCAGTGTCCAGGAGATTCAGGGTGATGAGAAGAAAACTACGTCGTTAGCTCTAACTTCCACGACTGCCAGGAAACAAGAAGCGTCAACTGATGGGATAGCGAAAACATTCCTCACGCAGGGAAAGGAATATGAACTTTTTTACTGGAAGGATGGCTGGCAGAAATTGGGAAGTTCAGTTGCGGGCGATAAGCCTCTGGTTTTCGAAAAAGTCCCAACAGGATGTCTTTACTGGCTTGTTCCAAAAGACTCTGACAAAGAGGAGGAAAGAATTTTCACGGTTGAAGATGAGAAGCAAGTATGGTGGTAGATCTTTCTGCACCGCACCCCCAAACGGTTTGGGGGTGCCACCCTCACGAATGATACTGACCTCACCCTGACCCTCTCCTAAAAGGAGAGGGATTTTTTTTTACGGGCGAACCTGCGTGTTCGCCCGAAAGGTAAAACAGACATTCCTGTCTGTTTTGACAGTCAGAGAGCTAAGCGGGCTGGCTCTTAACCACAAGGATGTCAGACCTACCAAGGGTTTGTAGAAGTAATTCATGAATTGCCCCTACAATTTGCATTCAAATAATGTAATTTAGGGTTAAAGAGGAAAATGCAAAATAAATCCGCATTTTTATAATGACGGTCATAGTTTTTATATTTTGATGGTTTATTTTTATTGCTGTCAAAAACGACAATAATTTTTAACTCCTGTTGTTGCTTCTTCCCCCCATCCTCGCTGAGGAAACCTTCGGCGGGGATTTTTTTATGATTGGTCTTTTTGGAAGAATAATGGCCCCACGTTGAGGGCAACGTGGGGATACCATGTCTTATTGACTTTTTTTGTAGGGGCGAGGTTTCCTCGCCCTTGGTTCTCAGGGCGGCGAATCTGTCGAACCTTCGAACAGAATGCTCGTCCCCACTTTTGGTCTTGACATAGAATAACGACAGGTTAAATTATCGTTAAATATATCGTAATATAAGAAGTGAGGTTACTTTAGATGTTGAAAAAATTAGAAATAGTCGGGAGAATCCCATTTTTTTCGGACTTGTCTGAAAACGAGCTTTTAGAGGTCAGCCAGAAATTCTCAGAAAGGGAATTTAAAAAAGGAGAATACCTGTTCTGGGAGGGTGAGCCTGCTTCTTACTTGTATGTGATCAAATCCGGAAAGGTGAAGGTTCTAAAACATTCAGCAGGTGGTAAAGAGATAGTATTAGAAGTCGTAACTCCTGGTGAAATCTGCGGAGGGGGGACGATATTCTCTGAGATCCAGTATGCCTCAGCCAGAGCTGAGGAAAAGTCAAGAGTCTACTCTCTTTCAAAGAGGGATTTACTTTCCCTGCTCAAAACCCAGGAAGGCTTAGCCCAGGGGGTCATAAGTTTTCTGGGAAGAAAGCTGATGCAAGCCCATGAGATGATGATTGGGCTTATCTCGGGAAAGGTGGAGAAAAGACTGGCTGCGCTCCTGCTCGGGCTTTCAGAGAAGCACGGCACGCCGTTTCCGGGTGGGATAAAGATCAACCTTAAACTTACCCGGCAGGACATGGCAGACTCCGTGGGAACGACCGTGGAAACAGCCATCCGTGTGATGAGCCGGTTCAAAAAAGAGGGGATTTTGGGGTCAAGCTCAAAAGAGATCGTAATCAAAGATAAGGGAAAGCTCAGGGAATTAGTCAGGGAAGTTTAGAAGCGAAAAGTCATATCGCCCGTTTTTTTGGTAGCTGCGCCTTTTCTGCAGGGGCGACCCACTCTTTGGCTTCGCTCAGAGCAGTGAGCCTGTCGAACTGCCGGGTAGCTCCTACATTCTTTGACAACCTCGCGGACAAATATACGCTTGCCAAGCCTATTAAAATTCCTGCAATGACATCGGAAAAATAATGATACCTGCCGTAGACCGTGGCTAAGAAAAAAAGCAGAATTATTGGACAGACAAAGGCGAATAATTTTTTGTCAAAACGATAGGATAAGAATATCATCACGGTCCCGGCAGCGCAGTGGGCAGAGGGGAAGGAGCCGCCCTGGAACTGTCCGTTTCCTTCAATGTAAAGCATAATCTTTCTAAAGATGAACCCCTCCAGCTCCTTGCCACCATCCAGGACGAAGCGGGGACTGGCTGCTGGGAAAATAAAAAAACCCAGGAAGCAAATGGAATATGCTAAAATCAAAGGTAAAAGGAACTGATCCAGAGCTTGCGGATTGACTTTGAAATAGAAGTAAATACACAAAAAGGGTATCATGGGCAGATAGATGAAGTAAGCAAACATAAAGATTTCGGTGGTGACCGGTGAAAAGAATTTCTCCAGCCAGAAATTGGGCAGAACCCCGAATAGATTTATTTCAAAACTCATAATTAAATTATCATACCAGCCCGGATAAAAGATGTGAACCATCTGTCCTGATTCCTTATATAGGTAAATAGAGGCGATTAAAGGGAAAATCGCAAGGCCAAAACCCAGAACATTACTGATCAGTTTCTCCCTTAAAAAGGAAAAAGAAATCAAACCCAAAATGAAAATTAAATTAAGGAAGACGAGAGAGGAAAAACCTGAGTTATTCTTGCCGAAAACGATTAAAATCAGAGTCAAACTTAACAGGTAGACCGTTAATAGCCGGTCAACCGGTCTCAAAAATTCAAAAGGTTTTCTCATCTATAAATAAAGGATAAAAAGATCCATAGCTATTCCGATAAACCAGTGTAAGAGGAAAACATAATAAATGGATTTTCCCCTGAGGGCCAGCTTCCCGAATAATATACCGGCAGCGATGGAGGCTAAAATCTCTCCGTCCGGTTTACCGATATGCATTAATACGGATGGCAAAGTCTGAATTAGAATGGCATTCCACTCTCCGAAGACATCTTTCAACCCAAAAAGGAGATACCCCCGGAAAAAGAACTCCCAGCTTATATAGTAAAGCCCGTATATCAACTCGTAGAGTAAAACCAACGAGAAAGTTTTTCCAGCCAGGGCAAAGAGAGGGTACTCCGCCTTGAATTGAGGCATCCTTGAAGAAGGGAGAATCATAACCAGGGCAATCAAAGGGAATAAAATCAGAAAAGAGGTTATCCCGAATTTGAAATCTCCCTTTTTAAAACCGTAATCTGATATCTTTTCTTTCAGAACATATTTTATCAGGATAAAGGGAATTAAGATCAAAAGTAAAACCGAGCAGAGGAAGAAATATATATACGCTGGGAAACAATGTTTGAAATCTACTCCACAAATCGTAGGGAAAATAGAAACGAATGATTGAGGATAACCATAATATTTGAAAATGACCAGAAGGATAGAAGCAGATAAAAGTATCACGCTCGGCTTGAGGTCGATTTTTCCTATGTTAAGTTTATTCACTGTATACTCTGTTTCGCCTCAGGTAAGAGTTTAATAGAATCTCTGTTAGGGGCTGTTTTCTGGTTTAATATCCACTCACAGGTAATTTTCAGTCCTTCTTTCAGGGGAAGGTACTTATACCCCAGTTCCTTTTCTGCTTTTTCAGATGAATATATCCAATTCTGCAGGAAAGTGTCTACCCAATCCCGGCTGATCCTCGGATATTTTTTGAATATATTAGCTTTTTTTTCTTCAAGCCAGGCAATGAATCTGGCTATTTTCGGAGGAATACTTATTTGCAGGTGCTTGGTTCGCATAATCTCATCCAGCAGAGAGAAGAGATTTTTTAAAGTTATGTTGTCACCTCCCAGCAGATACCTTTCACCGGTTTTCCCCTTTTCCATCGCCAGGATTTGACCTGAGACTACGTCCTCTACAAAGGCATAATTCCCAATTTCTTTACCCCGGTTTAAAATCAGGGGGAATTTCCCTTCGATGTATTGTTGCGCTATTCTCGTGACTGAATTGGCTTCGGTCAAAAGTCCTGGACCATACACTCTGGTCGGGTTTACCATCACCAGGTTCAATCCCTTTTCGACGAATTTTAAGGCTTCCAGTTCAGCTAGATATTTGCTCTTTTCGTACTCGGTGTAAAAATGGTTTCTTTTCTTCCAGTCTTTTTCAGTAAGGGCTCTATCCTGGCTTGGACCCAGAGTTACACAGGATGAAGTGAAAACTATTTTCTTCACTCGATTCTTGAGTGCTGATTCAAATACATTTACTGCACCTCTCACATTGACTTTGTAGTACTGATTTTTATCAAAGCTCCAGTTTCTGGCATAGGCAGCCAGATGGTAGACTTTATCGCATCCTTTCATCCCTTCTAAAACCGAATTTTCATCGGTGACATCTCCGTAAAAAAAACGAATCTTCTCTTTTCTTTCTAAATTGGCAATGCTACTCTGCGAACGGACTAAAAGATGCAAAACCTCATCTTCCAAAGAAAGCCTTTCGATTAATTTTCTTCCGATAAACCCGGTGCCGCCGGTGATAAAAATAGCCATAATCTAAGAACCCTCAATTACTTGTCGGGAAAATAAGCTCAATAATGTTTTTGTCAAGGGTTTTTGTGTTTAGCTCAGCTACTCACTGTAGGATGTCTTTTCATGAGTGTCATTTTGTAGGGCAACTCTCAAGATCCATTCTGGACCTTCAGGATTACATTTTTTTGCTTTTAGCAAGGCTAAAATCTTGCCTCACTCTTTGTAAAGAAATGGTAGGGGCAATTCATGTCCATTTGGATCCATCTGGAAATTGCCCCTACCTCACGACAATAATTTATCTAATCTTTTTAGTGTTTCACCAAAATGATAATGTCCTAAATTACCAAAGTAGAAATGTCCTAAGAGATAGCTATAATTTTCCCTTAAAAAACAGGGAGGATTATGGCAGAAGAGGATATTATCAGGATGAGCATAAGAGAGGTTAAGCGATTAAAGGTAATCCAGGAGGCTATAGAGAGGCATATAACCCTGAGGGTAGCTGCCTCCATGATAGGGCTTTCAGAGAGGCAGACAAGAAGGCTGGTTAGGGGAGTGCGTGAAGAGGGCGAAAGAGGTGTGATTCACAGGTTGCGAGGTCGTTTTTCAAACAGGAAGGCGCATGTATATTAACCAAATAGGTCATTTCTATTTTGGCTTGACAAATCTTGCTATAACACCAGAGAGGATTTCATTTGACTTTGAGCAATTGACAAATATATTTAAGATTCAGCGCAAATCTCAGGAGATAAAAGATGAAAGAATCTAAAGTGACTCTAAAATTAGCCAAAGAGCACGGGCTTTTAAAAGAAGAATACGAGAAGATAAAAAAGATTTTAGGTCGAAACCTGACTTACACTGAGCTTGGAATCTACTCGGTGATGTGGTCCGAACACTGCAGTTACAAAAATTCGATTGCCCAAGTTAAGACTTTCCCCCGGGAGGGGAAAAATCTGTTAGCCAAAGCTGGTGAGGAGAATGCCGGTGCAGTTGATATCGGGGATGGCTTAGCAGTGGTTTTCAAGATCGAAAGCCACAACCACCCTTCGGCAGTTGAGCCATATCAGGGGGCAGCCACCGGGGTCGGCGGGATACTCAGAGATATCTTCTGTATGGGTGCCAGACCTGTTGCCTCTTTAGATTCCTTAAGATTTGGCGAGCTTTCCAATTCACGGGTGAGGTATCTTTTCGACGGGGTGATAAGAGGAGTCGGAGATTACGGCAACTGTTTTGGAGTCCCTACAGTGGCTGGTGAAATCTATTTTGACGAATCGTACACTGGAAACCCTCTGGTTAACTGTATGGCCGTAGGTATAGTCAAACCAAATGAGATGGCAAGCGCAAAGGCTTACGGGGCAGGAAATCCGGTTCTTCTGGTTGGTGCCTCAACTGGCAGGGATGGAATTCACGGGGTAACATTTGCTTCTGAGGAGATAAGCGAGAAATCGCAGAAGAAAAGGCCTTCGGTGCAGATAGGGGACCCGTTTATGGAAAAGCTGCTTCTGGAAGCATCCTTAGAGATAATCAAAGCTGGTCTTTTAGTTGGGATTCAGGATTTAGGAGGAGCAGGACTTTCCTGTGCCACTTCAGAAACTTCTGCCCGGGGCAAAAGCGGAATGGAGATCGATGTTTCCTTAGTCCCCTTACGGGAAAAAGGGATGATACCTTATGAGATAATGATCTCGGAATCGCAGGAAAGGATGTTAGTCATCGCTAAAAAGGGTAAGGAAAAGGAGGTTCAAAAGATATTTTCTAAATGGGGACTGAATTCTGCCATAATCGGATATGTGACTGATGACAAGATGTTAAGGGTTAGAAATAAGGGTAAAGTCGTAGCGGAGATACCGGCTGATTCTTTGGTCTTAGGAGGTGGAGCGCCAGTCTACACAAGAGAAAAGAAAAGACCGGCATATCTTGCCAGGACTTCAAAATTAGATCTCTTCAAAATAAAAATTCCTGCAGACTTAAATGAGGTGCTCTTAAAACTTATAAACTCTCCGAATATTGCCAGCAAGAGGTGGGTCTATGAACAGTACGATACTATGGTAAGAACCGGAACTGCAGTCGGACCCGGCTCAGATGCCGCAGTTATCCGCCTGCGAAAGACAAATAAAGCTCTGGCAATGACCACAGACTGCAACGGCAGATACTGTTATCTTGACCCGAGAATGGGAGGAAGAATTGCAGTGGCTGAAGCGGCAAGAAATTTAGTCTGCTCAGGCGCACTTCCTTTAGCCATAACCAACTGTTTAAACTTCGGGAATCCCTATGACAAAGAGGTTTACTGGACTTTTGTGGAATGCATTGCCGGAATGTCCGAGTCCTGCAGAGCGTTAGAGACTCCGGTTACGGGAGGAAACGTCTCCTTCTATAATGAGGACCCGGAGAGGAAGGTATATCCTACTCCGGTGGTGGGGATGATTGGATTGATCGAGGACGTCAAATACATAACCACCCAGTGGTTCAAAGAAGAAGGGGATATAATTGTCCTTTTGGGGAAAAATAAAGAAGAGCTGGGCGGGACAGAATATCTTAAGCTGGTTCACAATTTAGTAAAAGGTAAACCTCCGGTTTTAGATTTGGATTATGAAAAGAAAATTCAGCAAACCTGCCTTAATCTGATTAAAAAAGGGATAGTCAAATCCGCTCACGACTGTTCAGAAGGTGGTTTAGCCGTGGCTTTAGCTGAATGCTGTTTTACCTCCGGGAATAACTTACTATTAAATGCAGAAATCACTTTATCGGAAGATTTCAGAAAAGATGCTCTCCTTTTCGGCGAGAGCCAGTCCAGAATCATCCTGAGTTTAGATGAAAAAGACCTGTTAGAGTTAGAAAAAACTGCAAAGGAACGTAAGGTTGATTTTACCGTTCTGGGAAAAGTCGGAGGAAAAAATCTCAGAATAAACCAATGGATAGATCTGCCAGTTCAGAAACTTAAGGAGAGGTTTTATAATTCGATTCCAGGAATAATGGAGAAAAAAGTTAGATAGGGATGTTTTCTGTCTTTAGCCACGTTGAGGGCAACGTGGAAATACCGATTTTGTGACGGATAGCCACGAGAGCTATCACTACATCAGCTTTCACCCTCAAACAAGTTTGAGGGTGCCACACCCTGTAGTTGCCCGATTTATCGGGCGTTCGGTTGGTTGTTGGTCTCCTGACCAGCGACTATAATTTAAAGCCAGGCTGTCCAATAATTTCTTCGTTGGTATGGACACTAACGAAGAGTAAAAGATAAATTTCCTTGACAAACTTTATTACATCTTTATATTAATCTGCCGATAAAATTAGTTGAAGAGATATTTCTCTCTGTATTACTCATGTTGGAGAAAATAGCTAAAAAAATTCACTGAAAAAATTTTTCTCAAAAGGAGGTGAGAGGATAGGAATTCTTCTGCGTTGGTGAGGACACCAACGCAGAGCAGAAAACTTTTTTGAGGGAACAAAAAATCATCGAGGAGGGATGAGAATGAAAGATTTTAAGAAGTTTTATTTCTGGGGGCTTTTTTTATTAGTACTTCTAAGTTTTCAATCCAGCTATGGGTTGACCAACTACGTTTTCTTCACTGTCAACGGAGACACCACTTTAAAGACCACCGCGGTGCAGGGTGATAATTTTAGCTGGGGATCAAATTGTGCGGTCGGTGCCCAGCTCTACTGGCAAATCTGGATTGATACGGACAGCAATGGGGTACCGAATGCTGGCGATAAGCTGCTTTTTGACTTCGTCATCGCAGATGGAGACACTTCCTCTCAGGGACCTCCGCCAGATGTAAGTCCGACTCCAGACGGCTGGTATATCAGCCAGCCTTTCCCTTTCGGAATTGCGCCGACACATTATGTCTTCAAGGTTATGGACCTTTCAGACAGCACCACCGCCCAAAGGAGGATCATAGTCACTCCGCTCCCTTCACCACCTAACAAATTCACAGGCTGGGTGACCATACCCGGACACTCGGCTCCTGATGCGCTTTTGGAAAACATCTGGATAGAGGCAGATGACAGCGTGTTTGAGAATGCTTTCTGGGCCGGGTTGACCAACGACAGCGGATACTACGAAATCAACGTGGGAAGCAGCGGAACCGGACGTACCTTTATTATTAAACCTTCAGACGTTCAGGGTTTTATCACTCCTGCAAGGAAAAATAAAGTAGCCTCTGGTGTGGTGGACAGCGTTTATTTTGCTTACCAGGTTCCAGTTGACAGTATCTACGGGCAGATAAAAGATGACCGGGATTCCTTGATCAGACAGCTCCTGTGGATCTGGTGCAGCCCACGTTTTGGCGGACCGCAGGAAAAAGGATCGCAGACTTCAGATGGAAACTATAAGGTTTATTTCGGCTCTTCTGAGTTAGGGGAATGGGATATAGGTACGAGTTCGGAATATTTAGCCCCGAATTACCTGACCCCAAACAGTTTTCAATTTAACAACCAGATCCAGCACGGTATCCAGCACAATTTCACCTGCCTGAGAACAGACACGGTTATCTACGGCAGAGTCACAGAGATGGGAGGGCTTCCAGTTCATCCTTATAAGATTCAAGCCTATTCCAGCCTGCTTTCAAGCTGGACCGAGGCAGTTTCCGGGACAGGCTCGAATAACAATTTCGTGTTGCATATCTCCTCTAAGGATTCCTCTGGCTGGACTGTGCAATTAGCTACCTGGGATAATAGATATCCGATTCCGGCTGGATACATCTTGGAGGGAGGAAACAAGTCTAATATCTCGCCAGGTGATACGGTATTGCTGAACCTGATATCCGGGAAAATGGTCAGAGATACAGTCAAGATAGATCCGGGTGATCCAGGAGTGAGCTGGAACAGCGTCTGGATGAACTTCTGGTCAGCCGGCAAGAGCTATGGGGGAAATCCTGACAATAACGGGATATATACCATCTATGTTGATTCCGGAACCTACGACGTGAACGTTTATTATCCGGGATACCTCTCTAATCCGAGGTCTCGAAACGTTTACGTGAGTAAGGATACCACTGGTGGGTTAGGTTTTATTCTGAATAAAGCTCATGCTCACATCTCAGGCAGTTTAACTAATGTGACTCTTCCTCTTTCTCCTGGCAACTGGGTCAACGGGGAGACCGATTCATGGCCCAATGGGTATGGCACCAGCTCAGAGGTTGACAGGATAACCGGTCATTTTGATCTGTACCTGTGCGATGGAAGCTGGACTATCTCCCCTCCGTACATTTCCGGCTATAACACTCCTCCTTCGCAGAATCCGGTTATTTCCGAGTATCCTGACACTTTGATAACGATTAATTTCTCTTACGTTCCTTCCGGGGTTAAAGGGGATGAGAACTCTAACGGCTTACCCAAGGTTTTCACTTTAGACCAGAACTATCCTAACCCGTTTAACCTGACGACTGAGCTGAGATATTTTGTGCCGGAGAAATACCAGTCGGTTTTTGTCTCCCTGAGAATTTATAATCTTTTGGGACAGGGGATAAGGACTTTGGTAAATGAAACCCAGATTTCAGGCAGACATTCGGTTACCTGGGATGGAAAAGATGATAAAGGGAGAGATGTCTCAAGTGGAATCTATTTTTACCGCTTGGAAGCGGGAGATTCTAAATTGACCAAAAGGATGGTTTTGCTAAAATAATTCTTCTTTCCAATTCGTATTGATATTAGAAGGTCAACTTAATAGTTGACCTTCTTTTTTAAAGGGTCATTGAAAAACCAGAATCTTTGATGATGCAAGTCCTGCCTGTTGCTCCTTGGTCGCACCTCTTTGATAGGGCGGGTAAGGTCGAGTGTTTAGGGAGTTTTAAAAAAAGCTTGACAAAGTGTTTAAAAGCAATATCTTTTTCACTTGATAAAAATTGGATTAGATTGTTAAATTCTTCACAAAGGAGGTGAGAGAGAAGATGAGAAAGATCAGCTTGTCCTATGGATCCAAATTCGGACTGGTTTTAGTAAGCTTTTTGTTTTTTATGTTTTTCAGCTTGAGCTATGCACAAACCACGCCTAAAGGAGACACCACTAAAGCAGCAGCTCCTGCCAAACTTAAATATATGGGAGCCCTGAGCTGCAAGATGTGCCATAACTTAGAGAAAACTACTGGTAAGCAGTATGATATATGGGCGGCCTCCAAGCATGCCATGGCATATAAAGACCTTGCCGGCGATAAAGCCAAAGAGGTTGCCAAGGCTAAGGGAATAGAAGATCCACAAAAGAGCGACAAATGCCTCAAGTGCCATATAACGGGATTTGGAGCCTCGGCTGCGGAGAAGGGTCCTAAATACAACATGGCTGAGGGAGTGGGATGTGAAGCCTGCCATGGTCCCGGGGAGAAGTATAAAGATATGAAAATAATGAAGGACCCGAAGCTGGCAAAGGAAAATGGCATGATAATGCCCGGGGAGAAGGAGTGCAAAGTATGCCATAATCCGGATAGCCCGACTTATAAGGAATTCAAATTTGCGGATGCGATGAAGGTGATTGCGCACCCAATTCCTAAAAAGACCAAGTAAACAGGAGTAAAGTTTTTAGAGCGGCTGATCTACTAAAAATGGGTCAGCCGTTTTTTTAAGAGGGTTTGTTTAACTAATGAGCAAAAATAGTATAAGTATCAAGGCTATTTCATTTTTTTTTCTGATCATATTTTCTTTTTGCACTGAGTTCTCATTCCCTGACCCGTTATCCATACCTCCAGATAAAATCGATAATAAGACCCTGGTCTTCTTACAAAAGCTTCCCCCTGATTCACTGTCCTCTTTCTGGATTTTTTTCAAGGATAAAGGTCCAATCGAACAGGGGGCTTATGAAAAAAATCTGCAGGAAAATATATTCCGTTTTCCGGAAAGAACTATCCAGAGAAGAAGCTTGAAAGGGAATGGAACGTTGGTAGATTTTTACGATCTGCCTGTTTGCCCGTTTTATGTAGACTCTCTTAAATCGACCGGTGTAAAGATAAAAACTGTGTCCAGATGGTTAAATGCGGTAAGTATTATAGCTACAGTAAAGGATATAGAAAGAATTGCTGAATTTGGCTTTGTCCAGAAAATTCAGAAAGTAGCAACCTTTTATAGACCACTTCCGGAGATAGAAAGAAAAGCTCCAGAGTATAAAAAAAGTTTAGTTCCAGAAATTCTGGATTATGGGCTTTCCTATGCTCAGCTTCTGCAGATTCACGTTCCTGAACTGCACAGATTAGGTTATACTGGTAAGGGCATCAGAATTGGAATGCTGGATACCGGTTACTTTTTGCATCATCGAGCATTTCAGTATCTGATCGATTCGAACCGGATTGTAGCCACTCGTGATTTTATAAACGGAGATAGCAATGTCGAAGATTCGCCTGATATACAGAGATTACATGGAACTTATACTTTATCAGCTCTGGCAGGCTATTCTCCAGGTAATTTAATTGGACCGGCTTATAATTCTGAGTTCGTTTTAGCCAAGACGGAAATTGCTGCTCAGGAGATTCAAATTGAGGAAGATTACTGGGTAGCAGGAATAGAATGGGAGGAAAGCCTTGGAGTTGACATCGTGTCCTCCTCACTGGGATATACAGACTGGTACACCCCGCAGGGATTGGATACAGCCTTATGCACCAGAGCTGCAAATATCGCTGTCTCTAAGGGGGTAGTGGTGGTGAACTCAGCAGGAAACGAGAGGAATTTACCCTGGCATTATATTATTGCTCCAGCTAATGGGGATAGTGTGATTGCGGTAGGGGCTGTGGATCTGAACGGGAATATTGCATCTTTCAGTTCTGTAGGTTTTCCCTGGGATTTTCAAAAGGGGAAAATCAAGCCGGATGTGTGTGCCTGCGGAGTGGGGACTTACTGTGCGAATGTCTCAGGAGGCTACAGTAACATCAACGGCACTTCCTTATCCACACCGCTGGTGGCTGGTGCCTGTGCACTTATACTCCAAGCTGATACTACCATAAAACCGATGCAACTGAGGGATAGATTGTGGAGGACAGCCTATGGGGTTTCTTCTCCAGATACGCTGTATGGCTACGGGATAGTCGATGCAGTGAGAGCTGCCGGGTTCAATTATGCTCTGGTTCAGACTGAGAAAAAAATCTTTGCCTTTCCTAACCCGTTTGAAGATAACCTTACTGTTTTGGTGAAGGTGCCTCAGAGTTCACAAGTACAGTTTTCGATCTTCAATTCTGCAGGGGAGAGAGTCTTGAAAAGCAATCCTTCTTTGTATGATTCGGAAAATTATGTGTTCTTCTGGAAGGGAAAAAATGAAAAGAACGAGGAAGTGGCTTCTGGAATCTACCTAGTCAAAGTGGATATAGATGGCAATTCGGAGATAATCAAGGTGTATAAAAATAAATGACGAATGACGGATTTCGAATGATGGATAAAAACTGTAGAGGAGGATCACCCCACCCAATCGGTGATAGGAAAAGGGCGAGTCCGCCTGTGGCGGATTGCCCTTACAAATCGTCGGTATATAACCAAGGGTGGCACCCTCAAACTTGTTTGAGGGTGAATCCTCTGTAAAAAAAACAATTATAAATCTTGACAAAATCAGATTTTATATTTTATTAATCTAAATGGAGGTCGCCTATAGAGCCTGTTTAAAGATTTAGTTTTACCGTTTTTAACGGGAAAGGAAAAGGAAACCTAATTTATGGGCGACAATTTTAACAGCCGAAAAATCTATTCGGCTTTTTTTATGAACAGAATTAAGTAAACAAAAACGGAGGATTGGATGAGTCATAATAAAAAAATCATATTATTCTTAACGCTGGTTTTGCTGGTGCCTTCTTTAAGCCAGTCCGGGGACTACATCAATTACTCCCTGGAGACCCCGGCTTCAGGCTTAGCGGGTAACAGTGTGGTGGAGATAATCTGGGATGGGCGTTATATCTGGGCTGGAACTGGCAACGGGCTAAGCCGTTCATCAGACGGAGGCAGAACCTGGCAAACTTTTGACCATACCAATGGTTTAAATCAGGATGGGATCTCAGCCTTAGCCTATAATAACAAAGATTCGACTTTATGGGTGGCGACCTCTTATACCCTGATCAGAGAGGGGGTATCTTATCCGTTTGGGGATGGATTTAATAAGACTACTAACCAGGGGCAAATTTGGGCCTCTTTTAAACCAGAGCAAGCCAGTGAATACGGTAAATTAGCCTATGATATTGCAATTTCAGACACCACAGTCTGGGCGGCTTGTTTCTGTGGTGGACTTATCCGTTCTAAGGACGATGGGTTAAATTGGGAGAATGTGTTTGTGGATTCTATTGCTAAGGCGTATTACGAACAAGGTAAATGTGAGGATTTCAGAAATAGTTTTTTTTCGGTTGTAGCTGATGTAGCTGACACTTTTAATTCTGATACCACTTTCATCTGGGGCGGGACTGCCGCAGGTATTTTCAAGTTCGTCTATACAACTTCAGACACTGCGGACACAGTAATCGGCTATCAGCAGAGCGATACCCTCCCCTCTATCTCTGGGAACTTTGTGGTTTCCTTAGCTGTTCAAAAAATAGGGGATAAAAAGATAGTCTGGGCAGGAACACAGCCGACATATAACGGTTCATATGCGGCAAGCTTCACCACAGATAATGGAGTTACCTGGTCACAGACTTTAGCAGGGGATAAGATATGGAATTTCGACTTTGAGGATTCAGTTGTCTGGGCAGCTACCAGCTCCGGACTCAAAAGGTCGACTGATTTAGGAACTTCCTGGAAAGTATTTAATTATATGCAGGATAAAGATCAACCAGACCAGCAGATTTGGAGCACGGAGTTTTACGCTGTCAGAGTGGTAGATGATTCAATAATCTGGGCTGGAAATTTCGATGGCCTGGTCAAAAGCACAGATGATGGAATTTCCTGGAAGGTCTACCGCTCCTTTGCCCCCATAGGGACTGCACAGGCAAAAAGCTCTTATGCTTATCCGAATCCCTTTTCACCGATGACCGCTAATCAGAAAGTAAGGATTCATTACAAGCCTGATTCGGATGGGGAAGTAACCATAAAAATCTATGATTTCGAGATGAAGTTGGTCAAAACTGTTTTAGAAAACGCCCCCCGTGCCGGAGGAGTAGAATACGACCAGGTGTGGGATGGCAAAAACGAGAAGGATGAGATAGTTGCCAATGGAATATACTTTTTCAAAATAGAAGGACCGGGTGGTCAGAAGGAGTGGGGTAAAATCGGGGTTATAAAATAATCCTATTGCGGATCCGAGGAAAGGAGTTTAAAAATGATAAAAAAGATTTTTTTGGCCATGAATCTCCTCCTTATATTCTGTATCTCCTTAACCTATGCCACTACGGGGGATGGCGGATATGCAGGGGTTTTCTCGAGAATGGGTTTCGACGCTAGGGCTCTAGGGATGGGAGGAGCTTTTGTTGCAGTTGCGGATGATGGTTTCGCCTCGTCTTTTAACCCGGCTGGTTTGGTTCAGCTTAAAAGACCTACTTTCAGCGCCAGCTACAGGTTTATGAGTTTAGACCGAAAACTGAGCTACGTGAGCTATCAGCAACCGATCAAAGGAGGCGCCGCAGTAGGGCTCTACTGGATAAATGCAGGCGTAAGCAATGTTGAGACGAGAGATTACGAGGGAAAGGTCACAGGGGAGTTAACTAACCACGAGAACCTGGTGAACTTCAATTTCGCCAAGAGGATTATTCAACAGTTTTCCGTTGGTTTGAACATTAGATATTCGCAATCTAACCTTGCCAACCTAGACGCAAACACTGTGGGGTTTGATTTGGGTGTGCTTTTCACTCCGTATGAGAAACTCAGGATAGGTCTGGCAGCAGACAATATCGGGATGAGATATTCCTGGAATTCAGGCAAGTACTGGCAGGAGTTTGACCAGGTAGGCACGGATACTAAAGAGGATTTTCCACTTAATTTCAAATTAGGCGGTTCGTATCTCTTATTAAAGGATAAGCTGCTTCTGTCTGCGCAAATGGATAAAAATAATAAGCAGACAGCCAGGCTGCATTTTGGTGCAGAATACCAGGGGTTGAAATATTTAGCCGGGAGATTGGGATATAATGATGGCTCCTTCACTTTCGGGCTGGGGATCAGACAGAAAGTGAAATCGATAACTTTTGGTTTAGATTATGCTTTTATCTCCAGCCAGGTTGGAACAAATCCGGATAATCTGGTTTCGATGGGGATAGAATTTTAGATTTACAAGTAGGGGCACGGCATGCCGTGCCCCTACCGGATTGAGGTGTAAGATGAAAAAGATTTTCTCATTAGTTAAATCAGTCTGGCTCATTGTTCTGGTTATTCTGTTGAGCTCGGCTGCTTTTGGGGCAAGCATTCCTGACAAGGCCGGAACTTCAGGCTTGTCCTTTCTCAAATTGGGAATTGGAGCCAGGCCTACTGGTATGGGCGAGGCTTTCACTGCTATCTCTGGAGACATATTTTCTCTTTACTGGAATCCAGCCGGAGTTGCCCGGCATACTGGGACCGAATTTGCTTTTATGCACAACCAGTGGTTTCAGGATGTGAGCTTAGAATATGCGGCTCTTTGTTTCGGTTATAAGAAAAACGTCTTCGGTTTGGGCTTGACCCTCAGCCAGGTCACAAATTTAGAAAGAAGGGAAGGTCCGACTGAAAATCCGATAAGTTATTTTGATGAGCATGACCTCTCTTTAGCCTTTTCCTGGGGGAGAAAACTAAATGATAAATTTGACTTAGGCATCTCCACGAAATTTCTTTATGAGAAGATAGATTTTTCCTCAGCTACTGGACTGGGGTTCGATTTAGGTGCGGTCTACTTGTTGAGGCCTGATATTCAGATAGGAGGAGCGATCCTGAATCTGGGTTCGAAAATGAAATTTGAACAGGAGGAATTTAATTTACCCACCAGGTATAAAGTAGGTGCTGCCTATCTGGGGCATGAAAAGTATTTCAATGGCGATTTCATCCTTAGTCTGGATTTAGTCAAACCAAATGACAATGACCTTAAGGTTCATTTAGGCGGCGAATATACATACAAGGAAAAGTTCACCTTAAGGAGCGGATACCAGATTGGTTATGATGACAAGAACATTTCTCTGGGCCTGGGTTTGAAAATCAAGAAATATGCAATCGACTATGCCTTTGTTCCCTTTAGCTCAGATATAGGAAATTCTCACAGGATTTCAGTCAATTTAAAGCTCTAAATAATATTGAGGGAGATTATTTGTCGGGCAAGGTGCCAGACCTACGAGGTCCAACAAGAAATCTGTAGCGTCCTCACTCCTGTGAGGACGAAAAATAGTTCTAGCTTCCGTGAGGTCATGGATTCAAAGGAGTAACTTATGCCAAAATATAAGATAGCCTGGCTGCCAGGGGATGGCGTGGGTAAGGATGTAATGGAAGCAGCCAAGATCGTCTTAGATAAAATCAAATTAGACGCAGAATATATTCACGGAGACATCGGCTGGGAGTTCTGGTGCAAAGAGGGGAATCCTCTGCCGGAAAGGACGATCCAACTTTTAAAGAATACCGACTGTTGTCTTTTCGGAGCTATCACCTCCAAACCTAAAGAAGAGGCAGAGGCTGAGTTAGTGCCTGCTCTAAGAGGTAAAGGGCTGGTCTATTCCAGCCCGATTGTCAGATTGCGCCAGGAATTTAATCTGAGAACAAATCTAAGGCCCTGTAAAGCCTATCCGGGGAATCCTTTAAATTATAAAGAAGGGATAGATTTAGTTGTTTTCAGGGAAAATACCGAGGATTTATATTCTGGGGTAGAGTTTCATCCTCTGCCAAAAGAGGTTATGGATTCGCTTTTAAAAAATCATCCCAAGATGAAAAGATTTGCCTCGACTTCTTTAGAGGATATTGCGGTGAGCTTAAGAATAATTACGCGCAAAGCTTCTCAAAACATCATCCGGGACGCTTTTGAATTTGCCAGAAAAAATAAAAGAAAATCTGTAACAGTGGTTGAAAAACCAAACGTTATCCGTGAAACCTCCGGGCTTTTCATCCGGGAAGCTCGCAAAATTTCTAAAGAGTATCAGGAGATAAAGCTGTATGAAGCCAATATCGATGCCATCTGTATGTGGCTTATAAAAAATCCTCTGGATTATGACGTGCTGGTGACCTCCAATATGTTCGGGGATATAATCTCTGACCTGTGCGCCCAGTTAGTAGGCGGGTTAGGGTTTGCCTCCAGTGGAAACATTGGGGACGATTATGCAGTATTTGAGCCAACCCATGGCTCAGCCCCTAAATATGCCGGTCAATACAAAGTCAACCCGATTGCCACTATCCTGGCTGCCAAACTGATGCTGGATTGGTTAGAGGAAAAGGAAAAAATGGAGAGGTTAGAAAATGCAGTCGCCACGGTGGTTAGAGAAGGTAAAATCAAAACCTATGATATGGGTGGAAGAAATTCTACTCTGGAAGTGGCTGAGGAGATTGCGAGAAAATTATAATACGATGACGGATGACGAATGACTAATAAAATCAAAATCCTGTGTCTGCCCTGACTTTTGAAAAACTAGTACCAGTTTTTCAGGTCAAGCATGTCCGTAGGACTGCATGACTACTGTGCTTTTGAAAAACCAGTACCAGGGGTGGCACCCTCAAACTTGTTTGAGGGTGTGTAAGTTGATTGACTGGGATTGAAAGCTGCACCGCTCAAGGAGAAAATATGATGAAAGCGCTTAAAGGTTTTGGGATATTATTGATGTTCTCAATCATTCTATTTCTTTTCTTGCCACCCAGAATTAATTCTCAAAATCAAGGCCTGGATTACCAAGTTGCAAGACCCATATTGAAGTCTTTTGATATTTCTAGAGTTTCGATACCCCTGGATTCCCTTTTCAATGTCAAAATCAACTCAGATAGCACAACCCAGATTCAAAATGAAGAGCAGGTGGTGATCAATCCTCTAAACAAAGATAACGTGGTAGCAGTATGGAGAGATTTCAGGTATGGGTACAGGAGGGTGGGAGTCGGTCGTAGCAGTGATGGGGGAAGGACCTGGACAGATGTTCTTTTTAATAATGCTTATGGTAGTTTTCCCTGGCACAGCGATCCGGGTTTGACTGTGGATAGAAACGGAAATTTCTACACGGTGGTTTTAGGAGTGGATCCAGGTATAAACCAGAGCGAGATATTGGTTTTTAAATCGACAGATGGAGGAATAAGCTGGGGAATTCCTACCACAGCCGTGCCTCCGAGCATAGGTATTTTTGAGGATAAAGAGCTTATGGCTTGTGACCGGAGCGGAGGACCTTATGATGGAAACCTTTATATTGCCTGGTCAAGGTTTTACAGCAACTATAACCAGATCTGGTTTGTGCGTTCAACTGATGGTGGGAACAGTTTTGAAGACCCTCAAAGGATCGGAGACTTAAACTCAGTTCAGTGGCCAGTCCCGGCAGTTGGTCCTGATGGTGAGGTCTATGTTGCCTGGGTTGGGTTCAGCTCAAGCGCTTTAAAATTAGACAAATCTATTGATGGAGGGGTTACCTTCGGTACGGATAGAACTATACAGCCCCTGTCATTTGTTGCTGGAACGATAAATGGTGGAATCTATACTTTCTCCTATCCGGCAATAGATGTTGACATTAGCAATGGTTCCAATCGGGGGTTTGTCTATGTTGCCTACGAGGATTATGGAACAGATGGGAGCCTGGATATGTTCTTCACCCGTTCAACTGATGGGGGAGTTAGCTGGAGCACTAAAAAAAGGATAAATGATGACCCTTCAGGAAACAGGGCGGACCAGTTTCATCCCTGGTTAGCAGTTGACCAGAAAGGGGTGATAAGCGTTATCTTCTATGACCGCAGAAACGACCCTTACAGTTACCTGATGGACGTTTATTTAACTCACTCTTTTGATGGCGGATTAACTTTTACCCCTAACCGGCGAATAACCACAGTCTCCTCAGACCCCAGAGCCGGGGTATCATTAGCTGAATACCGGACTGTCTCTTTGAAAATGCCTGCTGGACTGATTGGCGAGTATATTGGTTTAGCCACCTGGGATAGCTATCTGAATGCTGTGTGGACAGACACACGTGAGGGAAACCAAAATGTCTACACTACTGCTCTGAGATATTACCAGCCACCTTCTGCTTTTTCTCTTTTGATGCCACCTCATCAGGATTCGATATTTACCGAGAGCCTGACTTTTAGCTGGGAGCAGGCTTTAGATACTCTTCCAGACCGGATAGTCAGCTATACTTTGTATCTCTCAAAGTCAGTCAATTTCCGGTCTGAATCCACGACAGTTTATACCGGTCTGAGCCAGACTTCATTTCATCGGGATACTCTGAAGACTGGGCCAATCTATTACTGGAAGGTAAAAGCCTCAGATAATTTCGGGATGGAAAGATGGTCCAATCAATCCAGAAGCTTTTATCGCTACTTGCCCGGAGATGCTAATGGTGATGATAGATACAGCGTTTCTGATGCGGTCTTCTTAGTGAATTATCTTTTCAAAGGAGGGAAAGCATCCTCGCCTTTGGGAGCCGGAGATGCAGATTGCAGCCGGGATGTTGCAGTTGCAGATATAGTCTATCTGGTCAACTATCTTTTCAAGGGCGGGCCAAAACCTTGTATTCCATAAAAAACAAATGACGAATAACGGATGTCGAATGACGGATAAAAAAGTATGGGTGGCACCCTCAAACTTTGTTTGAGGGTGAGTAGAGTTACTCAATAAAACAGTAAAGCTAAAGCTTTACACTCCATTCATTCTTCAGATCTTCGGGGGAGCTATTCCGAGTATCCGCAGGTATTGATTTATCTGGCTTCGGTGGTGGATGTCGTGCTCCAATAAATGGGTGAATATCCAGTAACCATCCAAACTAAAAGTTTCACCTGGACGCTCTATCTTATATACTTTGCTGAGCACTTCTGGCGGTTCTGCAAAAAATCTCTCCAGTCTTTGCCAGTGAATTTCAAGATGTTTAGCTACTTTTTCTTTGGATGGACAGGGAACATCTGCAAAGGCAAGCTCTGTTGATTTCTTACCTTTCATAACCTCTTCATACCACCAGTCAGAACATTCGGAGATATGTAAGAACAATTTACCCAGTGAGATCATCTTGTCTGCAGGTGCCCAGTTGAGTTTATCTTCTGGAACAAGCTCCAAAGCCTGATTTAGTGCTGGCTTTACGCTTTCTCTCCAGAATTTTATCTGATATTTAAGTAAGTCATTTCCGTCGGATAACATAGTTCCTCCTGGCCAGTTTTTTTTAAAATTCTTATTAATATTTTTAAACAAGTTATTGGTATGTATGTTATATGCACCCTCAAACTTTATTTGAGGGTGAATTAAGTCAAAGGAAAGCTCTCAATATCTACAGGGATAATCCCATTCCCTGAGCCATTCCAATCCTTTACGCTCGACCATTGCCAATCTTCTGGTTTGCTTACAAGTCCCCGGCGAACGGGATTGTTATGTATGTAGTTTATTGTGTGGAGCAATGTTTTCCTTGAAGTTATATTTCGATCATATCCACCACCATCCTGCCAGAATCGATAATGAGTATGTTTTTGCCCGGTTGCCATGAACTTCAACTTTCGGGCGTCATTCTTTCTCAAATACAGCACGGCCTTTCGTGAGACGGATTGCTTAATGGATAGCAGGATTTCAGAAATAGAATAGATTTCATTCCTGGGCCAGATCAACAAATGTACATGTTCGGGCATAAATACGTAAGACCACAAATCAAATTCATGTTTTAGCTTGGCTCTTATTATTGCCTCTGCAAGATACTTCCGGGTTCTATCGGATAACAAGAATGGCTGTCCTTTGAAGCAGGAGAAAGTCAATTCATGGGCGTGTCGCGGGGAATTGTATCTATGGCATCTCTTTCGATGGATTTCTTCAAATGACATATTTCAAAAGTTACTGTTGTGCACCCCCAAATTAATTTGGGGGTGCCACCCTTCTTCCTATTTAGGCTGCCACCTGAACTGATCAGGGTTTGATTTTAAAACCTCTCTGAGCCAATTTTCGGGATATCCTTTTTCTTCCGGCTCGCTGTTTTCATCCTGCACATACCCATCATTGTACTTGGTAATCAGATGCTCGCCAAGTTGTTTCCATCGTGACACCACTTTCTCGGCATTTGTAACTGAATAATCTGTCAGGTATCGAGTCAACAGCTTTGAGTCCGTTTTGACAAGTTCCAATGCAGTTTTTTCAACTGTTGGCTGCAGGGTGAAGAAGTTTCCTTCAATATCCTTCTGCACTGCTTGAATCTCTGGCAGCATATATGAATATTTCAAATTGGCATAATTTGCCACAAAGTTGAAGACCCACCAGGCTGATTCCCAGGAAAACTTGTTCAGACTGCCCACTGTGAAAGACTTTGGAACTGTATCTATGCTGCAGTAAAAAGGTGTATAGCAGGAGGTGTAGGTATCATCCAGCCCGTACCAGAGCACACCTCCCACCGGGTTTGGTAGCCAGGAGCGGGATTGAGATACAAATGAAAAAGCGGTCTGAGGAGTCGAAATCGAACGTTCCCACCCATACTCAACACTGTCGACCATCCAGGTGATTGGTCTGGCGCGATTCGGATTTCCATACGGACCAGCATCAATCCCTTTGGTCAGATCATAAGGCGTGCCTTCATAATGGTCACGCATCAAGCCAAACACATCCGCTACAGATAGCTTTTTGTCAGGTTTGATCCACAAAGGATAAGGCTCTGCACCTTCTATTCCTCGGTGGTAATCAGGAGAAAAGTTTTTTGAAGGTGCTACCCGTCTGAAGATACTCCATACGCGAGTATCAGCATATCTTTTATTTTTTGCATCAGCTGGACAATAAGCGTCACTGAAGCGGAAAGGATTGCCAGATTTTGGATCGTAATAACCCTTTTCTACTGCGAAAGAGATAACATTTTCAGAATACAAGCAGTTCTTCGGGTCTTTCAGAGGGAACTCGCCGATTCTGGATTTATTAGCATGGCAGGATATATATCCATCCGGCACCCTCAGAGCTACCCATTCTGCGACTTTGCCACCTTTGCCTGGTCCAATCATCTCCAGTATCCATGCCTCTTTGATGTCGCCGATGGAGAATGATTCTCCTGTGGAACGGTATCCATAGTCCGCCATAAGCTCAGTCATCACTTTTATTGCCTCCCCGGCGGTTTTTGCTCTCTCCAGTGCGAGCTGTATCAGGTCCCAGTAATGCAGAAGACCATCCGGATTTTGTAGTTCCTCTCGTCCATCAAAGGTGGTCTCGCCAATGGTCAATTGATGTTCGTTCATATACCCTACCACAGCATAGGTGTGAGGGACCTGCTTTATCTTGCCCCGCACCCTTCCGCGCCAGTCAGTTATCTCAAGTGAATCTCCTGGCTTATGATCTGCTGCTGGAGTATATTCGAGATGGGAATGAAACTCCCCGTCGCAGGTATAGGTAATCATAACTGAGCCATCCTCTGAAGCCCCTTTGGTCACCAGAAGACTGGTGCACGGGTCTACCTGGGAAATAAAAGCAAAAAAGAAAAGGCTGACGCAAGCAGATGTTAGAAAAAATTGTTTCTTCATTAATCACCTCTCATTTTTTCTTCTGTTTAAATTCGGAAAAGAAGGTATTTTTATCAAAAAAATCTCGGAATGCTAAAGACTGAGATAAAATACAAACCTTTTCTGGAAAATCAAGATAAAATCTGGCTTTAATATTCAGGAAAGTTCGTGGAATTCAAGCAAGAATGCTGCTTCTGTCTAAACCGACACAATTGACTACGCCAAAGGTTATATCTTTTTTATTTGACTTTGCTTCAATTCCTGAATAGATTATGCTCGACAGTAACCTAAAAACGGAGGGATAAATGAAAGAACAGCCCCAGGAAAAAGAGAAACTGCCAGAAGAGAAAGCGGAACATAAAGAGGAAAAAGCCGGTAAAGAGAAACATGAAAGACTGAAACAAGAGCATGTCATAGAATCCCAGTTTAAAGAAAAAATGAAAGATTTTAGAAGGGATATGACCAAGCACGGCAAGCACCTTTTCGATCGCAAGAGGAAAGACAAATTCTTGGGCGGGACCAAAGGAAGAAGAGGGGGCTGAAAACATTTTGAAGGGGGTTCAAAAGCAGTCAGATATTTAAGAGAATGTGTGGAGTGTAAACCTTTAGGTTTACCTATTGAGTTATTGCATTAAGAAAAGTAAAGCTGTCCGCCGAAGGCGGATACACTCCAATAAAAATTGTTATGCCCAAAATCGACGAAAAAACAAGAAAAAAAGTTCAGGAGCTCAGGGAGAAGATAAACTATCATAATTACCTGTATTATGTTTTAGACTCACCTGAAGTCTCGGATGCTGAATATGACCGGCTTTTTGATGAATTAGTCGAGTTAGAAAAAAAATATCCTGAGCTGGTCACGCCGGATTCACCTACCCAGAGGGTAGGTGCACCTCCTTTAACCGAATTCGAAACCGTCAAGCATTCTCTTCCTATGCTGAGCTTGAATAAAGCCACAACTGAAGAGGAGCTTTCAGATTTTCACCGTCGGGTTCTGGAATTATCCGGTTTACCTGAGTCCAAAATAGAATATACGGCAGAGCCGAAATTCGATGGTTTGGCCGTTGAACTGGTCTATGAAGATGGAGTTTTCACACAGGGGTCTACCCGTGGGGATGGATATGTGGGCGAAGATGTCACCCTGAATCTCAAGACTGTCAGAACAATTCCAATGAAGCTTCTGACTAAGAAAGCGTCCTTACCTAAACTGCTGGAGGTCAGAGGCGAGGTCATAATGACCAAATCTGAGCTGGAAAAACTGAACAAGGAAAGAAAGAAGAACGGAGAACCCCTATTTGCCAATCCGCGCAATGCTGCCGCAGGTTCTGTTAGACAACTTAATTCCAAGATAACCGCATCCCGGCATCTAACTTCTTTTGTATACGGCACTGGCAGAGTCGAAGGGAAAAGGCTATTGACCCAATATGAAACCATCCAGCACCTCAAGGACCTGGGATTTTATCTGAGCCAGGATATGAAATTGTGCAAGAGCTTAGACGAGATCAAAGACTATTATCAGAAAATTTTGGCAAAGAGGGATAGTTTAGATTATGAGCTGGATGGCATTGTCATAAAGGTAAATGATTTCAAACTGCAGGAGAAATTGGGTGAGCTTTCGCGCAGCCCCAGATGGGCAGTTGCCTGGAAATTTCCTCCCCAGCAGGAGACCACGAAGATAAAAGATATTATGGTAAATGTCGGAAGAACCGGTGCCTTGACTCCCGTAGCGATTTTAGGGCCGGTGAGAGTTGGTGGGGTGGAGATTTCCCGTGCTACTTTACATAATGAAGATGAGATCAACAAAAAAGACGTCAGGATCGGGGATACGGTTCTGGTGCAAAGGTCTGGTGATGTTATTCCTGAAGTGGTTATGGTGATAAAAAACAAAAGGACTGGGAAGGAAAGAAAATTCGTTTTTCCAGATAAGTGTCCGGTTTGCGGCTCTAAAGTAGAAAGACCACCGGGAGAAGCAGTGCACAGATGCACTGGAATTGCCTGTTCTGCTCAGTTAAAAGAGAGGATTTCGCATTTTGCCTCCAAGGGCGGGATGGATATGGAAGGGCTGGGATATAAATTCATCGAGCAGATGGTAGATTTAGGAATAGTAAAAGACCCGGCTGACCTGTACTATCTGACTGAGAAAAATCTACTGGATAAGATGGAGAGGATGGGACCGAAACTAGCCCAGAATTTAATTGATGCCATAAGTAAAAGCAAAAATGCAGATCTACCGCACTTGATATTTGCTCTGGGAATAAGAAATGTGGGTGAGCATATGGCTTCAGTTCTGGCGCGTGAATTCAAATCCCTGGATAATATTGCCAGACAGTCGATTGAGGATTTGACCTCAGTTTATGAAATAGGTCCAGTAGTCGGTGAGAGCATCTATAACTTTTTCCACGATGAAAAAAATCAGAAGGTACTGGATAAGCTTAAAAAGGCAGGGGTGAGATTTCCGGAGATGTCCGAATTTGGATCCATGGGAAAGGTCAAAACCACAGTCACTCCATTGACTGACAAGGCCTTTGTCCTTACCGGTGGTTTAGACTCTTTCACACGGGATGAAGCCAAGAGGACTATCGAGGAAATGGGTGGAAGAGTATCCTCTTCGGTCAGCAAGAAGACAGATTTTGTGGTAGTGGGGAAAGAACCCGGTTCAAAATTGGCTGATGCTCAGAAATTTGGTGTAAAAACTATTAATGAGGCTGAGTTCAAGAAAATGATAGGGAAGTAGGGGCAATTTCCAGATGGATCCAAATGGACATAAATTGCCCCTACGCGTGCAAATCACCCTCAAACCACTTTGAGGGTGCCACCCAGCTAGATATGGAGAAGCAATAGGGTGGCATCCCCAAACTTGTTTGGGGATGGCTGGGAAATAATGAGAACATTGTCTTCGCTGGTGGGGATTCCAACGAAGAGGAGAGAAAGAAATTCACAGCTGATTTAACAGATTAAGCAGATTTAATAAAAGATTTATCAGCCTCAAGGTCAAATTCGACTTAATCATAATAATCAGTTGTGAGGGAGTTTTTTCAAATGCCTGAACCAAAAACTTCTCTAACCTTACAATCAGTAGCCTTACCCTTTTTGGCTCTGGCCGCCTTTACCGCTTTCTGCTATTTCGCCAGCCCGATTTTGATTCCGATTCTTGTTTCCGTCTCTTTAGCCTATATGTTAAGCCCGTTTATTTTTTTCTTGGAGCGCCTTAAAATCCCTCATTTTATCTCGGTGCTTTTAGTGGTCTTGGCCAGTCTGGTCATTGTAGGGTTCTTAAGTTACCTGATAATCGGTCAGGCAAATTCCTTTGTTCAGCAGATTCCTGCTTACTGGGACCAGGTCCTCTCGTTCCTTGCCCGGCTTAAACAGAATCTAATCGACAGAGGTGCAATCTCTCCAGCCCAGGCACCGGATTTAGAGAACCTGCAATTGAAAAATTTAACCTGGGTTTCCAAGTATTTAGCTCGTGGCTTAAGCTCGCTTCTTTCTTTTATTTTTGGCTCGTTCTTTGTTTTCTTTTTGACGCTTTTTATTTTGAATGAATATCCTTATCTGAAGAAGAAAATCATAAAAGCATTCGGGAGTTCAAGTGAGCAGTTAAGTGAAAAAATTCTGACCGAGATAAATCAGCAGATCAGGGGTTTTGTTCTGGTAAAATTCTTCACTTCTTTAGCTCTCTCCTTGATTTACTCTCTCGGATTTCTGGTGCTGGGGCTGAACTATGCCTATATCCTGGGACCTTTAGCCGGATTTTTGAATTTAGTTCCTTATATCGGTCCCTTTGTGGGCTTAATCATTCCCCTTGTGGTCGCTGGAATTCAGTTCCAGTCTTTTTTCCCGGTTCTGTGGGTTTTTATCTTTTATGAGGCAATTCAGCTTTTAGAAAGCAACCTGGTCACGCCGAAACTTTTAGAGAATAAGATAAATCTCAACTCTTTAGCTATCCTGATCGCCTCTATGTTCTGGGCATGGCTCTGGGGAGCGATAGGTATCATCTTAGCGGTCCCGATAACTGCGGCTATCAAAGTAATCTGCGACCATGTTGAATCCTTAAAACCGATAGGGATAATTTTGGGAGGAAAAAAAGAAGAATAGATATTTGTAGGGGCTGACCTGTGTGTCTGCCCGAAAGCTCACGCTGGATGTTATCATCCAGCGCTTGAAGAGAAATTCACAGCAGATTGAACGGATTAAGCGGATATGATAACAGATTCATCAGCCTCAAGGTCAAATTCGACTTAATCATAATAATCAGCTGTGAGGAACTTGCAGGTGCTGTCAGGCGTTACCACCTGACAACTTGGCATTTTAATATGGTGTCTTGAGGAAACTCCTGACACCACAGTGATAGGGCTTGATAAATCAAGCCCCTACAAGTAGATAATGTAGGGGTTCGATTCATCGAACCCAAAATGGTCTGGGCTGCGCGATTCACATCTTAAAAATAATTCTGAGGGTCCACATTTTTCACAAGATAAAAAAAAGAATACTTTTTTTGTGGCAATGGTTCAAAGAAACCTACATCCATTTTTTCTCCAAAGACAACTGCCCTTTGATGGCGGCGGCTATCTCTTTTTATGCCATTTTGTCTCTGATTCCACTTTTCCTGCTTCTTATCTCCCTTCTGGGTTTTGTGCTTCATTCATCTGAAAAAGCTTCCTCCTCAGCTTATTACCTGCTGGTCAAGACCTTCCCTTTATCTACTGCCTCCTCTTTCAAACTCCTTTTTCACCTGGTTCAAAAGAGGGGAGTCTTTGGATTTTTTGGGCTTTTAGGTCTGACCTGGGCGGCGTCCAGGATTTTCAGTGTGATTGAGCAGGCTCTCAACATCGTATGGAAAGTAGCTAAGGGTAGAAGATATTTTCATAGTAAACTTCTTTCGGTGATACTGGTTCCAATCTCCCTTGTGATTATCATTCTCTCCTTAGGCCTGACGAACCTGTACTCCTTTGCCAGGAACCAGACACTCCCACTTCTACATTTCAGACTTTCAGATGCTCCCTTCATCGCCAATCTTCTTGCCATTCTCATTCCGGTTTTATTAAGCCTGCTGCTTTTTTTCTTGCTTTACAAATTCATACCTTATCGGAGAATTTCAAATTTCGTCGCCTTTGCAGGGGCAATATCTGCTTCCCTTTTATGGGAGATCTCCAAAAATCTCTTTGATATCTATATTAAGAATTATGCCGGAGTGGAAAAAGTGTATGGTTCATTCGGAGCCATCATAATTTTGCTTTTCTGGATTTATTATTCTGCCTTTATTCTTCTAATCGGAGCAGAAGTCGGGGTGAACTTTGAGATGTTAAGAGGGAAAAACAAAGTAGGAGGTATGGCTGAATCGTCTGATTAAGCTCGTAGGGGCAGGTTTCAAACCTGCCCCTACCGGAGAGATCGAGCATAAAAAAGGCAGTCCCGCATTAGGCGAGACTGCCAGTTTTTCCTTTGAGCGACGTAGGGACAGCCCTAGTGGCTGTCCGCATTAAGGTTCGGACAGGGGACCCACGCCTCTGGCGGGATTTCGCAAGGCTCAACAAGCCCTGTCCCTACAGAAATATTCCTAAAAAAATTACTTAGGCAAGAGTCCTCTGGGGGTCTGCCCCTACTCCAAAAAATCTAAAAAAAAGACAGCTTCGCCAAAAAAACGAAGCTGCCAATTTTTTCCATGGATAAGGATGAATTCTACTTTCCACCGGTAGTATCAGCTTGAGTCGTTTCAGCCGGTGCTGCCTGCTCGGTAGTAGCAGGGGCTTCCTCTGTTTTCTGCTCTGCTTTCTTAGCACATCCGGCAAAGATGGCTAAGGTGAGAAGAAGAGCAATCAAAAGCGCGATTAATTTCTTCACTTACTTTATCACCTCCCTTTGGGTCTCATTATCTCGATTTTCCTGACAATTCGCTTCTCTTTTGTTTTTTACTTGACCTGTGTTTCCGGTTTTCGTATAATCTGTCTCAACGTCTGAACTTCTGGCTTCGGACGGTGTATAACATATTAGGCTTCAATTTATAGCCTAAGTTTTGATTGTCAACAGAAAAATTCTTAATTTTTCAAGAAAGGAAATCGATGCACTTTTTGACTTTTTTGCTGATGGCTCCTGATCCAGCCGCTTTCAGGGGTAACATAATCCGGATGGTCCTGGAGTCGGGTGTTTTTGCCCAGGTAATCCTGCTTATTCTTTTGATCTTCTCCATTATCTCCTGGGCCATAATGATAAACAAGCTCAGGGTTTTCAGAAAGGTGGAAAAGGAGACCAGAAGGTTTCTTACCACCTTCCGCAAGAGCAGGAGCCTTTCGGAGGCGTATCTGGTCTGTGGCCTGTTGCACAGAACTCCTCTGCACAACATGCTGGTGGCAGGATTCAAGGAGACCGAGCAATTCTCTAAAAAAGATGAAGTAATCCCGTTGGAGAAAAGAGCAGAGGTAGTCAAGATGACTCTGGACCGGGTGGGAGCAGAGGAGATAAGCCGGCTGGAAAGAAATGTGGTCTTCTTAGCTACCACTGGAAATATCAGCCCTTTTTTTGGGCTACTTGGCACAGTCTGGGGTGTTATGGATTCATTTGCCAGCATAGGGATAAGAGGGACAGCCAGCTTAGCTGTAGTCGCTCCAGGAATAGCCCAGGCATTAATCGCCACGATTTTCGGTCTGGCAGTAGCTATCCCTGCGGTTATCGGGTACAATTATTTCAATAACCGTCTGAAGTTCGTCGCAACAGACATAGACAATTTCTCCTTAGAATTCCTTACCACTGCTAAGAAAGAAGGGATTTTATGAGAAAAAGGCAGTACGGTGCACTTTCTGACATCAATGTAACCAATTTAGTGGATGTGGTCTTAGTCCTCCTAATTATTTTTATGATTACTGCTCCGATGCTACAGAGTGGAATAGACATCAATCTTCCAAAGACCGTTGCCTCAGAAAAAGACTTAGGTGAAGGGATTGTTGTTACCATAACCAAGGAAAAAGGCATCTTCGTGGATGACAAGATCACCCCTTTGAACAAATTCGAACAGAGATTAGGGGCGATGAGGGCTAAAAAGGGCGGCAAAGCAGTATATTTGCGGGCTGATTCAGGAGTGCCCTACGGGTTTGTGGTGGAAGTGATGGGGAAGATCAAGAATATGGGCATAAGCGATCTGGGGTTAGTCATAGAACCAACAGGTAAAAAGTGACCAGGGATTTTTATATTTCTCTTGCGGCTCATTTGGTGATCCTGCTTGCCGTAGCAATCTTGGTTCCGGTTACTGCCTATTATCAGATGAAAGGGTATCCCCAGATCTACAGGGTAGGATTGGTGAGCCTGCCAGCAGGCGGGGGCGTAACCACAGGTCAGGCTAGTTCTACTGGTGCGTCAGCCCCGGCTGAGGGAGTCGGATTGAAGGAAATAAAAACTGAGCAGAAAAAAGCGAAAAAGACTCAGCCGAAAGCTTTGCAACAGAAAACGCAGCCTTCAAAAAAGACTGCAGAGACCATTGCAAAGCCTGGGGAAGGTAAGGGAGCTGGTGGTAAAGAAGGGAAAGGTGAAGGTTATGAAGTCTCTTTGGGTGGAGGACTGGGTTCTGCTTATGTGGAAGGGGGGAATTTTGAATCTTCTTATTATCTGGATATCGCCTTTGGGAAGATAAGGGGGAATTTTTCCAATCCCTTAAGACAAACGACCTTTCCGATAAGGACAACGGTCTACTTTAAAATCCTTAAGGACGGGAAAATAGCAGAGCCTGTTGTTGAAGCGCCTTCAGGGGTTGCCCCTTTTGACCAGGCAGCCCTGCGCGCGGTTATTTCCTCTGACCCGTTACCTCCGTTACCACAGGAGTACAAAGGCGAATGGCTGGGGATTCATCTGGAATTCGAATTTTTACCTTGAGGCAAATGATATAAAAACGGATGTGCTCGTCGTCCCGCCAACGGCGGGACTGACCCGACGAGATAAGACAAACAATACTTGATTGCCAGGTCAGGGGACCTGGCAATCACCGGAAGGTTTATCTCCGCCTAAAGATGAAAAGATGGATGGAAACCTGACAGAGAGGGATTTCGCAAAGATCAACCAGCTTAACTTCAAAGCAAAAAAATATGAAATTAAAAAAAATCGCCATATTAGTTTTTTCAATCCTTTTCTCATTGATTGATTTGAAAATTGGTTTTGCCCAGACAGAAGTCTACGTCAAGATGCCGGTGGGTGGGTCTGAGCCTCTGGACATTGCGGTCACCGATTTTTCCCCCAAGAAAAAAGGGTTCTCCGCAGACGAGAAGAGCTGGTCCGTTCAAATCCCTCAGATAGTAAGGGCAGACCTTGACTTCTCCCTTTTGTTCTATGTGACGGAGATCGATTCTTTTGCCAGATCAGTAGTGGGTGCTGACCCTCTGAATTTCGACGGCTGGTTTAAATTGGGGGTGCAGATGGTTCTCAGCGGAGAGGTGGAACAAAAAGGGGACGAGATCAAAGCAGATGTTTCTTTGTATGATGTAGTAAAAAGTAAAAAAATCTACTCAGAGTCATATAAAACTTCATCGGATAATGTCAGAGGATTAGCTCACACCATTTCGGATGATGTTGTCCTCAAGTTTACCGGAGACAAGGGGATATTCAATACCAGAATCGCTTTTGTCTCCAGCCGGAGCGGGAACAAGGAGATTCATATCTGTGACTATGACGGTTTCAATGTCAAGAAAGTTACTGCAGATAAATCCATTGACTTATCACCGCGCTGGTCACCGGATGGTAAAAAGATTATATATACATCCTATAAAAAAGGAAATCCTGATTTATGGATAAGGGATTTACAGACAGGCACTGATCAGGTCCTTTCTGCTCAAGCCGGGTTAAATTCTGCTGCCTCCTGGTCCCCGGACGGAAAATACATCAGCCTGGTCTTGAGCAAAGGAGGAAATCCTGATATCTACCTGCTGGATCAATCCGGAAAGATAATCAGAAGATTGACCAACAGCTCTGCTATAGCCTCTTCACCCTCATTTTCTCCCAACGGCAAGGAGATAGTCTACACCTCTGACAAAACAGGATTGCCGCAACTCTACGTTATGGATAATCAGGGGAGTAATGTCCGGAGATTAACTTATGACTTAGATTACTGCGATTCGCCTGCCTGGTCTCCAAAGGGGGATAAAGTTGCATTTGTGGTCAGGACCTCTTCAGGATTCGACATATACACAATCGAAGTTACCGGGCAGAACCTGAGAAGACTGACCTATGGCTCAAATAATGAAAACCCGTCCTGGTCAACGGATGGTTATCATTTAGTTTTTTCCTCTGACCGCACAGGTAGGCATGAGGTCTACACTATGGACTGGGATGGTCAGAACCAGAAAGCGATTACCTCAGGAGGGGAAAATTATAATCCCTCGTGGTCTGGCAGGTGATTGGTAATAGGTCGTAGGTTATAGGTGGTAGATGATAGGAGAAGAAGATAGCAACTTTGATCTGTCATTGCGAGCTCCGATTTATCGGAGCGAAGCAATCCGCTTACTTCAGAAAGGAATACACGTAGGGGCGTCCAATTGGACGCCCTGGTAGATTCGGGTGGAGACCCCGCAGATCGGGATTTCGCAAAGCTCAACAAGCTCCACCCCTACGCGACTCTGCGTGAATCTGACTGAAGTCAGTTGCTATCGGTTGGTCTCCAGACCAACCGAAATAATTACACTTGAACAACAAACCCAAGTTGAGCGCTAGGGGTTCAAAATTTTGAACCCCTACAATCTTTTGAACAACAAAATTTTCTAATCTTTTTCGATTTTTCTTGACAACTTTTTGGGGTTTAGTTATATAGTGAAAGAATTGAACTCTAACCTTGAAAAGGAGGTGAAAGGTGAGGTATATTTTAGTAGTTCTGCTGGGGGTTTTTATCCTGGCATTTTTCTGGGGATGCAAGTCGGGCACCAAGATAAAGCCGGCAGTTGAGCAACCTGCTCCTAAAGAGGAGGTAAAGAAGGAAGAGCCAGCACCGGTGAAGCAGGAGGAGGTCAAGCAAGAAGAGAAGGTAGAGATTAAACTTGACCCGATCTACTTCGACTTCGACAAGTATTTCCTCAGGTCTGATGCCAAGGATGCCCTGAACCGCAATGCCCAGTCGTTAAAGGATAATCCTCAGGTCAAAATCAGGATAGAAGGAAACTGCGACGAGCGGGGAACGGTGGAGTACAACATAGCCTTAGGAGAAAAGAGGGCTAAGGCAGCTATGGATTATCTGGTGAACCTGGGTATCGACCAGTCCAGGATAACGATAATCAGCTACGGCAAGGAAAAACCTTTATATCCGGGTCATAATGAAGAAGCTTGGTCCAAAAACCGCAGGGACGATTTCGTGATCGTCTCCAAATAAAGGAGTTTAGAAGAGAAAGGCGATGAGTCTGGCGGAAAATTATCTAAAAGCCGGGATACTTGTCTTGATGTTGTGTCTTTTGTCATCCGGCTGTGTCTCGCGAAGGGAGATAGTCAGGTTTCAGGAACAGCTCGACTATCTGGAGGAGAGTAACCATCACCTGGAAAAAGACGTGGCTTCTCTGGACAGTCTGCTGAAAGCACAGCTGGATGAAAACCAGAGGCTCAAGGCTGATATTTCCTCAACCTTGGGTTCGATTGACGACCGGCTCTCGATGTTAGAAGGCAGGGTGGAGGAATCAGGGCACCGCTTCACCGAGCTGAAAAAGCAGATGGAGAACAGAGAGATTTCGCCACAGGATACTTCAGGGTTACCGGATTCACTGAAAATGAGAGTCAGCCTGGATCCGCAAAAGCTATATGACCAGGCTTATTTTGATTTCGCCAAAGGCAGTTACGATTTAGCCATCCAGGGGTTCTCGGATTACCTGCGCTATTTTCCCAAGGGCAGATCAGCAGACCAGGCACATTACTGGATTGCCGAGTCGTATTATGCCAAAAAAGATTATGAACGGTGCCTGGATGGATTTCAGAAACTCTTGCAGAATTTCCCCAGCTCAAACAAGCTTCCTTCAGCTCTTTACAAGATCGGGCTGTGCTACGAGGAGCTGAAAAATCAGATAAGGGCAAACCGTTATTTTAAAGAGGTGGTAAGCAGATACCCGGATTCGCCTGAGGCTAAATTAGCTAAGGAAAAAATGGGTATTAGCGGAGCTAAGAAAAGATAATGTATTTACCGTAAGGGCACGGCATGCCGTGCCCCTATAACTGTCTTAAGTATACCTTTTGTAGGGGCGTTCAATCCTAGAAACGGATCCGCAGGATTGAACGCCCCTACAGGTTTTTACTTAAATGGCCGGGCTAAAAGTTCTCCGTATTTTCCCCTGAGGTTCTGGGCCAGCGTATCCTGCTTGAAATAAAGCAGATAAGAAATTCTGTTTTGAATCATCGCGGAATAATCTTTAAGATAAAACAAGGTTCTGTCATCCTTGTAGGTTCCTTGATCCAGGACCCCGCGCAATTGGAATTCCGGATAGCTATAAGGATAGTATCCAATATCCTTTTGTAAACGAAAAACCATACCATCGGGGAACTGGATGAAGGGAGTAAGAAATTTCTCATCCGTCATAAGGTCAGCATAAATCGGTTTTTCCGGATAGCTTTTCAAAAGGAACGACTGAATCATATCCACATAGCTTTTTTCAATGACATTAGGGTCATACGGCTTTCCGTTCTCGAATAAATATACCTGTTCCTGAAAACGATTGATCTCCTTTTCAGACTTCTGATATAATTCAGGATAGTTCTGCTGGATATATTTCAGATACCAGCTTCTTCGCGAGAGTTCGGTATCTATAAATCTGACATCCGGCCTTTTATTTTCCACATATTTTAGATAAAGCCAGGGTGAATAGTGGTCCCAGATTTTAGTCAAAACGATCGAGTCCTTTTTAATTGACCTTAAGATATTTCCCGCATAATCGTAGGCAAAATAATTTCTGCTCTCATCCTGCTTGAAATAATTGCGAAAGAGACTGATAAGGGGAAGGGAGAAAAAAAGAATTATCAAAATTACCGCGACTGCGCGAGGATCATGTCTTCGTCTTTGAAGAAGGGAGAAAAACCAGGCTATTCCGCACCCGAGCCAGACAGCGGCTACCAGAAAAGAGGGGAGGAAGTACGGACCGATATCCGGAATCTGGTAGTTTATTCCATAGAAAATCGTAAAGATAAAAATTGAAAGCAAAGAGATGAAGACCTTCCAGTTTTTTTTCAAAAGGGTTATAAATCCGAGGATGATCCAGGGAAGAAGGTAGAACGGGAATTGCGAATAGAGAAGGTGCAGATAGTTCTTGAGACTTTCCCAGAATGCCTGGCTTGACTCAGAAAACATCCAGACGCGGTACTGCCAGCCGCTTATGTGCCTTTTGAGATTCGACAAAATGGAAGGGTCTCCCCAGTTTAATACAGGATTAAGTGAGGAACGAACCGGCAGATATAGGTATACGGAAATACCCAGGATGAAAAAAGAGAGCAGAAGGAAAATCCTTTTTTTCTCGAAAAAGGACTTACCATAGACCATCAGGAAAAGGAAGATAAATCCCGGGAAGAGCAGAACGGTGGAGAGGTGGTTGCCAAAGCTCAAGCCGTAAAGGAAAAAGAAAAGGTAAAGATATTTATCAGACTGAGCCAGCTTTCCTCTGCTTTTCAGGTTTAGCTGGGAGAGTATCAGGTAAAAAAGTATCGCATTCAGCAAGGAGTTCAGGGCATAGACCTCGTTAGACGTAGCCTGAGACCAAAGGGTAGGAGTAAATGAGAATATAAGGGTGCTGAGCAGTGAGATGTAACTGCGCCAGCTCTTTTGTAATTCCGGAAACAGGAGCTCAAAAATGGTATTCAGGATAAGAAACAAGAACAGATTCGAAAAAGAGATAAAAAATAGCGATAGTAGATTGTGATTCTGTACCGGAGACCTCAGAGGGAAAAGGGAGAAGAGCCTGCCTATCAAGGTATAGACCGGATATCCGGTAGGATGAGCGATTCCGAGAGTAGTGCAGACTGTGGCCAGCTCGCCGCTGTCGATCCAGGAGACAGTGGGAGAAAGAGTCAAAAGATAGAAAAAGCCACTCAAGAGAAAAACCGCAAATGCCAATAGGAAAGTGTCTCTATTGAACCGGAATAGATAAGACCTTGTGGGGGACATTTTAGAATCTAAGACCAGCACCAGAAGTCTGTTTTCTCTGAGAGCTAAAGGTGAGTCTAACTTTCAAATCTATTAGAAAGGCAGATCCTCATCTGTGCCCTCGGTGACCTCTGCGTCCTTTTCGACTGGCTCCTCGACTGGCTCCTCGACCGGTCCAGCTTCTTTGCGCTCTAATTTCATTACCCTGAAGGCTACGACCTCGCTGACATATTTCTTGTTTCCATTGCGGTCATCATAGGAACGGTTCTGGATCCTGCCCTCAACGAAGACCTGGTCGCCTTTTTTTAATATATCCTTGGCGCTTTCGGCCTGCTTTCCCCAGATAACCAAATTATGCCAGTCAGTCTTCTCCTGAAATTGGCCGGATTTATCTTTCCAGCGAAAGGTGGTGGCTAAGGAAACAGTGGTTACAGCCTGACCACTGGGAGTATACCTTTTTTCCGGATCCTTGCCCAGATTACCGATCAAATACACTTTGTTTAAACTTGCCATTCTTTCACTCCAGATTTAGAAGTTGCTTTTGAATAAAATACCATTTAATTTTCTGATTGTCAACTTCTTTTAGTTAGGGTCGGGAATTATTTTATCTGCCAGAGGACAAGACCTGCGGGGTAAATAGTTACGATGTTTGGTAAGACGTAGTCGTTCCAACTACATCAGTCAGCATTGACTTTACGATACAAAAGTGGCTATGAGCAGAAATACGTATACCCAGGTTGAGGGCAACCTGGGTATACCTTCACATTCAAAAGAACAAAAGGTTTTTTTACTTTACCAGTACCACATCGATCCGGCGGTTCTGCTGTCTGCCCTCTTTGGTGTCATTGGAAGCAATCGGTCTGGACTCCCCATATCCGGTGGCAGTGATTCTATCCTCGCTTATTCCCATATTGGCTATTATGTATGCGGTTACAGCTTTGGCTCTGGTTAAGGACAGCTGCATATTGTAAGTCTCATCACCCATTGAATCGGTATGTCCTTCAATGATGATTTTCCTGTCAGGAAAATCCCGGATAGCTTTTTGAACCTTGGACAATAACCCGAAACTCTCCGGTAGAATGGTAGATTTTCCGCTGGGGAAGTTTATCCCGTAAAGTCGGATAATGATATTCTCTCCTTCTTTTATCACACTGGCTTCGTCTTTGGAGAAGAGCTTCTCCAAATTGACAAAATCCTCATCCTCTATGCTTTTCAACTCCAGCTCCTTATAACCCGCCTCCTTCTGAGCAACTTTTTCTTCCAACGCATCTAACTTCTCCTCCAGCCCTTTGATTTTTTCGTCTTTTTGCTGTAGCTCAGAAAGAAGCTCCTTTTTTTCCTGTTTTAGATTATCTATCGCCAGAATTATCGATTCTACCGGTTTTTCTGGACCTTGATCGAATTCAGGAGAATAATCCACCTCTTTGGCTACCCTTGAGATCAGATCTTCCTCCTGCAAGGCGAGTTTCTCAAAAGAGGGGTACTCGATTTTCAGGTTCTGAAATTTGGAGGATAAATAGGCAGCGTGCCGTGCCTGATAAGCTGCCTGTTCAGCTTTAGAAGTAGCATCCTCAGCCGCATACCTTTCAGTATTCAGAAGCTGTTCAGTTAAAGCTAAAAGGTCTTCAGAGTTTTTCAAGGTCACAGGTGCATATTTATCAGCCTTAGCTTTAGTCTTAGCTTCTTCAACTAATCTTCTCGCCTCTCCCAGGATGCTCCCTTTGATTGCTTTTAACTCCGCCTGGTTGAACTTTGCCTCAGCCATTTTAGCCTTTTCCCTGGCACCGTTCAAATCACCTGCCTCAATCCGCAAAGCGGCTTCCTCAAAAGCCTTTTTAGCTAAATCATAAAGGTCCGGTGCAAATTCCGGGGCATTGGCTTTAAGAGCTTTTTCCCTTGCCTGTAAGACCGGGGCAAAAGGAACACGAGCCACCTCTGCAATCTTATATGCTTCAGTTAGGTAGGTCTTGACTTTTTCTAACCTGCTTTTGATCTCCTTAAGCTCCCCTCCTTTTTTGAACTTCTCATAAGCGAGGCTATATTCATCCGAAGCTTTTCCAAAATTCTTAGGAGAAAGGATGTCAACTTGCTGGTTTCTGGCTTTAGCTAACTCATCTCTAACACCACTGAAGATTGATTCCTCAGTGGAGCTTTCCTGCTGAGCTAACGGGAGATTAGTGCTGATTAACAAAGTGAAGAGAGTGAAAAAAACAAGTGTAACCTTTAAGCTTTTAACGGAAAACATGTTCGCCTCCTTTGATCGTTAGGTTGAACAAGAATTTACACTATTCGTTTATACTTTGTCAAGATTTTTCCACCCTTGAAAACTTTATCGACAAAGGGCAGACAAAAATTAGAATTCTTGGAAAAAATGATTGGTCAATTGATTTCTTTTTCGTAGATTGAAAGAAGTAGGCAGTAGGTAGTAGACAGTAGACAGGGAAGAAAGTAGGCAGTAGACAGCAAACAGGAGAAAGACTTTAGACTTTAGCCTTAAGACTATGGACTTTAAAAAGAGGTGCAAGATGGAGTTTTTAGAGGTGGTGAAAAACAGGCATTCGGTCAGGGTTTTTAAGGACAAAGAGATAGAAAAAGAAAAGTTAGATAAGCTGCTTTTTGTGGCGAACTCTTCACCTTCGGCTGGTGATCTGCAGGCTTATCAGATAATTTTGGTCAGAAAAAGTGCTCTAAAAATAGTTTTGACCAAAGCTGCTTATGGACAAGATTCCATTACTCAGGCACCTGTGAATCTGGTTTTCTGCATTGACCCTTTGCGCTCTGCTCGTAAATATGGTAAAAGAGGCTCGGAGCTTTATTCTGTCCAGGATGCTACAATCTCTGCCGCCTACGTTCATTTAGCTGCGGTAGATTCAGGATTGGGAAGCGTCATCGTTGGTGCTTTTGATGAAGAGACGGTCAGCAAGATTCTGGATTTGCCAGGAACCTTAAGACCTATAATAATTCTTCCTATAGGTTATCCGGATGAAGAGCCTGAGACAACTCCGCGCAGAAAGATAGACGATCTGGTGAAAGAAGCTTGAAGCCAATTCATTGTCATTCTGGGGGAGTTCCCTATAGGGACGTCCGAAGAATCTTTATAATTTTATCTGAAGATAGTTTCTTCACCCCTCGCTAAGTTGGAGTGCATCAGCTTGCTGATGCAATGAACAAAAAACATGCAAGAGCAAGCTCTTGCACTCCAGTTGCTCTCTGTTGGTCTCCTGACCAACAGAGAAGATACTTTTCTCCGTTGGTGAGGACACCAACGAAGAGCAATGCTATCTTAAATCCGTTATTCGTCATCAGTTATCCGTCATCCGATTTGTTAGTTTTTGTTTGACAAGTTAATAAGGAGTTAATATCTTGGCAAAAATTTAGTCGATATATTTAATGGAGGTTTTATATGTCGGAAAATAAAAGACCAGTTTTTACCGGGCTAATACTGATTTTAATTGGTTTGTTATTCTTCTTAAATAGCCTCGGGTACATAAGCGGTGACATCTGGAGATTCTGGCCCCTGATATTAATCATCTGGGGAATTAAAAAGCTGGTTTATTGATTATAGTATATGCAAGATCCTGGATTGAAAATGTTTTTGTTTTTCTCCGAGCTTTTAGGTCGCTCAGTTATCGACTCAGAGGGGAAATCTCTGGGTAAGTTAGTGGACCTGAAAGTGAAGATGGGGGAGCTTTTCCCTATGGTGGTCACCTTGAGAATCAGAAGAAGAGGGGCGAAAGCGCCTCTGGCTCTGGACTGGTCTGAGGTGGAGAGCTTGAACGGCAACCTGGTTACTTTGAAATTAGATGCGGAGAAAAAATTTAAGGATTTGCAGCTAAATGAGGGGGAGATACTTCTTAAAGAGGAACTTTTAGACAAGCAAGTGGTGGATACCTACGGAGCCAAGATCGAAAGGGTAAACGATATTCATCTGCTGATAGCAGATGGAGAGCTACGGATTGTGCACGTAGATTTCGGGATGAGGGGGATTTTCAGACGTCTGGGATGGATTAAGATGGTGGATTTTCTCACCAACTGGTTTTTCGCCTATCAGTTGCCGGAGAAGATGATCTCCTGGAAATACGTTCAGCCTTTAGCCAGCGACCCTCAGAAAAAGAATCTGATACTTAACGTTACCTTAAGGAAACTACACGAACTCCATCCTTCTGACCTAGCGGACATAATTGAGGATCTGGACCAGGGGAAAAGAGCTACGGTCTTTAAATCTCTGGACACCCAGACTGCCGCCGAAACCCTGGAGGAAGTCGATCCAAAGATTCAGGCTTCTTTAATCGAGTCCGCCTCGGAAGAAAAGGCCTCGGATATCTTAGAGGAGATGGCTCCGGATGAAGCGGCTGACCTTTTAGCAGACTTACCGGAAGAGAAGAAAAGCAAGCTCATCCAGACCATGGAAAAACCTCACCGCGAAAAGTTAGAAGAGCTGCTGACCTTCGAGGAAGGAACCGCGGGAAGTATAATGACCAAAGATTTTATCTCTATACAGGATGATAAGACCATCAGCGAGGCAATCGATGAGTTCAGAAAAACCACTCACCCTTTGGAAACGATCGCATATCTTTACGTTACCGATAAAGAGAATCGGTTAGTAGGGGTTTTAACTGTCAGGCATCTGCTTTTGTGCGTAAATGAAGCGCCCCTGTCCAAGCTGATGAACACTCATCTGGTTAAAGTCAAGCCGGAGGAGAATGTCAAAGACGTCGAGGAGATCTTTAAAAAATATAAGTTTATGGCAATTCCGGTAGTGGACGAGGGAAATCATCTGACCGGGATAATTACCCTGCGTGATGCAGTGGAATCGAAATACAAAGAATTTTGAAATACCGATTGGAGTATAAACCTTTAGGGACTGTTGAAAAACTGTAATTAGTAGAGTGTCATTCTGACCCCGCCTTTGGCGGGGGAAGAATCTCCATATCGCTCAAAGAGATTCTTCGGTCGTCCATTTGGACTCCCTCAGAATGACAGAGTGGATTTTTTTTTCAACACACCATTCTGGTTCGCCATAGAAAGGCAAAACTTTAGCTCCAAATAATAAATTCAAAGAATATGAGAGAGAGCTTTTTTAAATCTCGCTGGAAAACCCTTCTAATCTTCCTGGCAGTAGTGGGCCCAGGGATTATCACTTCCAATGTGGACAATGATGCCGGCGGTATCACGACTTATACGCTGGCTGGCGCTAAATACGGTTATGGTTTACTCTGGTCTTTAATCCCAATAATGGTGGTTTTGGTGATAATCCAGGAGATGAGCGCCCGGATGGGGGTGGTTACCGGAAAAGGACTTTCTGACCTTATCCGGGAAAGGTTCGGCGTTAGGATCACTTTTTATCTTCTTTTAGCAATACTCCTGACTAACTTTGGAAACGTGATTGCAGAATTTGCCGGAGTGGCTTCAAGTCTGGGGATTATTAATGTTCCCAAATATGTCTCAGTACCGTTGGCTGCTTTTTTTGTATGGATTCTGGTGGTGAAAGGTAGTTACCGGTCGGTTGAAAAAGTGTTTCTGTATGCGTGTCTCTTCTATGTTGCCTATATAATCTCAGGGTTCCTGGCAAAACCGGATTGGGGTTCAGTGACAAATGAACTGATAAAACCTCGTCTGCAATTTTCCGCAGGATACTTAGGAATGCTTATGGGTTTGGTCGGAACGACCATTGCTCCCTGGATGCAGTTTTATCTGCAGGCCTCAGTGGTAGAAAAAAATATAAAAGTAAAGGATTACAAACATTCAAGGGCTGACGTCATTCTGGGAAGCTTTATTGTTACCATAGTAGCCGGGTTTATAATCCTCACCTGTGCGGCAACGCTTTTCAAAGCTGGTATTCCAGTCAACAATGCAGCAGATGCGGCTCTGGCTCTGAAGCCCTTGGCTGGAAAGTATTGCTCATACCTTTTTGCCTTCGGGCTTTTAAATGCCTCCTTATTTGCGGCATCCATCTTGCCGCTCTCGACTGCTTTTGTGGTCTGCGAAGGTATGGGCTGGGAGAACGGAGTGAATAAGAAATTCTCCGAGGCTCCCCAGTTCTACGGGCTTTACTCGCTTCTTATTTTCTTAGGTGCGGGGATTATTCTTCTGCCCGGAATTCCTCTTTTCCCCGTGATGTACATCTCCCAGGTGATAAACGGGATCGTCCTACCAGTGCTTTTGATCTTCATCCTAATTTTGATAAACGACAAAAAGCTAATGGGGGAATATGTCAATAAACGAGTTTATAACTTCCTCTCCTGGGCAACGGTGATCGGCTTGATTTTGCTGAGTTTTGGTTTATTGATCTCAGTGCTCAGGGGATGAGCATCAGATTAAGCTACAAATCGCAGAGGTCGTAGTTCGTAGCGTCCGACTTTATTACGGACGTTTTTTTATTAAGGTGTAGAGACGCATGCTATGCGTTTCTACATTTTTATAAAAAAGTATGAATCACACCTTGAGCCGGTATGGGCGTATTGCAGTATAACCGGCTCACGGTTCTGAGCGAAGACAAAGCGCAATACATCACTACCTTCTCCGATTGAACAGGCAAGATGCCTGTTCCACCAATCCCAGAACCGGTAGACCCGGGTTGCCCCCAACCTGGGTATGATTCTCAGCAGAAAAAAATCATTCAATAAAATGGGGACAGCTTAGATTGAGATAACGTAGGGGGGCTAGGGAAAACGCTACCTCAAATGGCTATCCCCATAATCAAAAATCTTTATGTCGTTTTAATCTAAATCATCTGTGTTTATTTACGATTGGATTTGCCCCGATGCTTTTTACAAGATTATCGGGATAAATCTAAAATCCTTTAATCAGAAACAATTTTTAAATCAAATCATCTTTTAAAAGTGGAGCCGACGGGGGTCGAACCCGTGACCTTTTGACTGCCAGTCAAACGTTCTCCCAACTGAACTACGGCCCCATAACTACAAGGTTCAAAGGTTCAAGAGTTAAATGGTTCAAGGTTAAAGACAAAAAAACAAAAACAATAATAATAACTTGCGAGAGGTTGTCAAGGAAAATCTGTTAATCTTCGGAGTTGTAGGGGCATCCCGCCAAAGGCGGGACTGTGCCCCTACAGTCATTTCGAAGTGAAAAGAGTCTGGTCGATTTTGGTGGTGTCTCCTAATACACCGAAATGGATATCTTTGATGTAGGTTTTAGCAGCAGATTCTATATCCTTCGGCGTCAACCTCTTAGTTTCGTCAACAAATTTAAAACTTCCCTGCCAGCCTATTCCGGAAATCTCTCCTCTGGCTAAGAAATCTGCCTGGGCACGATTTGTCTCCAACCCCAGATAATAATTGGTCAGGAATACATCCACAGCATCAAGTAACTCTTTCTGGGAAACCGGATTAGACTTGAGTTTATCTACCTCTCTCAACATCACTCTCATAGCAGAGTCCGGGTCGACTGTGGTTATATAAAGGTATCCGAAATTGGAAAGCCGGCTGCTCATCCCGCTACTTACAGCATAGGTAAGGTTCCTTTTGGTTCTTAGCTCCTCAAACAGACGGTCGTCCAGGATGGATAAGGCTATCTTCATAGACGCATACTCGGGCTGGGATAGATTGGGCACATGATAAAATCCCATGATGTAATTGGTAGGGAGTTTCTTTTCAACCATCCTTAACTCAGGCTTCTGCACCCTGGGTGCATAAGGTGGCTGGCTAAGTTTGTAGTCCCCTGCCGGGAGCTGGGAAAAGGTTTTCTCGATTTTTTCCTTGAGCTGATTCTCATCCAAGTCTCCCACAACTACCAGAAGTAATCTGGAGTTAACAAAATTGTCCTTATGGAAGGTTTTCAGCTCCTCAGGACTTATCCTGGCAAGAGATTCCTCTGTTCCCCGGATGCGGTTGTAATAGGGATGGTCAGTATAGAAAAGTCTTTCAGAGATTTGCTGAATGTAGGGATCAGGGTTTTCCTTCTCATTTTTAGCCGCATTGATCATCTGCTGCCGGACTAAGTTGACCTCTTTTTCAGAAAGGGTTGGATTCAATATTACGTCTGAAAAAAGCTCCCAGGAACGATCAAAATAGTCCGTGATGCATCTTAAAGTTAAGGTAGAATAGTCGCTGGAAACCTCTGCGCCTATCTGCGAACCCATTCTATCCAGTTCCGCGCTCAAGACGTCCTTAGGGAAGTTCCTGGTTTCTCTTTTAGAGCTGTTCAAAAGAAAAAGCTCTATCCCCTGAGTTGAATCGGATAAAAGCTGGGCTCCTCCTTTAAGATAAAGATTGGCTGAGACCACCTGGTTTGTGGGAACTTTCTTGAAGATCACCTTTAAACCATTAGACTCGAAACTTACCACGTCCTTCTGCGCCAAAAGGAGCGAAGATAAAAGTAGATAGACTACAAGGATTATAAGGGCCGGGATAGAAAGGTATTTTTTCACAGTAAATCCTCCGGTTTTAGATTAATCTTGGATTGGTTCTCAGAAGAAAGCATCACGCCGATGACAGAGGGTTTGTCTTTGATGTAAGTGTCTACATATTTCTTTATATCCGCACTGGTGACTTTCTTCAAGTTATCCACATAGTTCAAATAATAATCTATTCCAGCACTGCACCACCAGAAACCCAGGTTCAAGGCGAAATCACTGCCGGTCTCCCGGGTGTAAATATCGTCAACTGCCAGTTTATTTTTCGCATACTGCAAAAGGTCGTCTGAGAAGTAATCGTTCTGGTCAAATTTAGAGACTTCCTGCATTATAGCTTTGTTAAGCTGGAGAAGCTTGTCCGGAGTGGTTTGGGCGGTGATCTGGATAGGGCCAGTGTGTTCCTGGGTGTAATAACCTAAATTGCAGAATAAAGCCAGCCCGGTTTCCACTAAATTTTTTTGAAAACTTGAGTTATCCTGTGACAAGATGTAAGAAAAAACATCTGCGGCATAAGTGGATTTGATATCTTTGGAAAGGCTCGGACCCTGCCAGATGATTTGCAGAGTCACTGTTTTGACCGGTTGATTGACTATCTCCGCTTCGCTTTTGTTCAAAGGAGGGTGAACTGGTATAGGATATTCCTTAAAAGGATCAGGTCCTTTTTCCCAGGAGCTAAACAGCTCTTTTGCCAGCTTGAAAATCTGCTGGTGTTCTATATCCCCTGAGACGATCAGGGCTGAGTTGTTGGGGATATAATATCTTTTCTGAATGGTCATCATCTTTTCACGGGTGGCGGTCTTGATGACCTCTCTATCCCCGATCACATTTTTCCGGCTGAAGTACTTGTACCAGAGCTTCTTTCCAATTGCCTGGTTGAGATGGAAGGAAGGAGTCGCCTCGTTTCTATCATACTCTCCTAATACTACCTCCCGCTCCTTTTCCAGCTCTGCCTGGTTGAAAAGCGGGGTCTCTATGGCATCCTTCATGAAAAGCATGCCCGGTTTCAAACTGTCTTTTGACTGGGTGAAATAGTAATTCACATATTCAGTGGAGGTGCCCCCGTTCCAGACCATGCCTAATTCCCTTTGCCGCTCCATATATTTTTCCTGATTCGGTATGGCTTTATTCCCTTTGAAGAACATATGCTCATACAGATGGGAAAGTCCATCGTACTCAGGTGGTTCGGTATAGGCTCCATTCTTCACCGCAATAGAGATTGTTACCAGTGGAACTGTATGGTTCTCGATAACAATCACCTCCAGGCCATTGTTTAACTTGGTGGTGAAGATCCCTTCTTGCCCTCCGGATCCAGTTTCAGACTGAGCGTATAATAAGGAGAAAAGAAGAAAGAGAAAAAAAGGAAAGCACAAGAGGATCTTTTTGTAACGCATAAAACCTCCTGCCGATTATAAGTTTAACACCTTTTATTTCTTATACTGAAAAATTCTGATTCCAGTTTCATAAACTTTCCAATTTTACGGAAAAAGGAAGCGGGTGTCAACTCTAAAGTTAAAAAAAGGAAGACGTGAGACGGGAGAAGTGAGATGAGAAAGACGTGAAAAATCAGAAAGACCCAATCAGATGGTAAGGAGATTCAGCCTTGACTTTTCTCGATCGGAGGTGCTCTTTTTTTGGATATATTAGAAAAAGAAAACTTGACAAGAATCGATAATTCAATATAATTATGCCTTGGAACTTGAATTGATTAAGTGGTTGGGTGGTGTGGTCTAATCACCAATCACTATTCACTAATCACTGCTTTATCCGCCGGAGTGGTGAAACTGGCAGACGCGCCGGACTCAAAATCCGGTGAGGCTTAAACCTCATGTCGGTTCGATTCCGACCTCCGGCATTGAAATCAAGTTTGAAGTTTGGCGTTGGGAGTTTGAAGATGTAGTTTTAGAACGATTGGCCATTTTGGTGTGCGAATCAAAACTAAAATTATCTTGACTCCAATCTAATAGAATATTACTTTAGAGTAAAATAAATGAACTGTCTTGAACTATGAAGTTTATTAATCAAATTATCTGCGGCGATGCCCTTGAGATTATGAAACAGCTCAAGCGGGAAAGCATTCATTTAATTATAACAAGTCCTCCTTATTGGAATCTGGTCGATTATGGTTTTGAAGGACAAATTGGTCAGAGCTCTTATGAACAGTATATTCAGGATCTTTTAGACATCTGGATTGAAGCTGATCGGGTATTAATCCCTAATGGAAAATTATGTATAAATACTCCTATAGTCCCAATAAAAAAAGAAGTCATAAATGACCAGCATACTCGCCATATTAAAAATATAAACAACGACATCGAATACTCAATTTTAAATAACACCTCTTTTCAAAGATTCAGCCTCTATATCTGGCAGAAACAAACTACTGAAAAGATGTTTGGGAGCTATCCTTATCCGCCCAACATCTACGAAAACAACACTATTGAATTCATGAATGTCTTAGTGAAGCCTGGAGAACCAAGGAAAATACCTAAAGAGGTTAAAGAATATAGTAAGTTGAGTATGGAGGAGTGGATGGATTTGACCAGACAAGTATGGTATATTTATCCTGAAGATGTAAGCAGAAGTGGAGGCCATCCAGCTCCTTTTCCGGTAAAGTTGCCGGCAAGACTAATCGCTATGTATACCTTCGGAGCGGTGAAGAACCTTGACTTTAAGGGCGATATAATCCTAGATATGTTCAATGGAACTGGTGCCACTTGTGTGGCGGCCAAGGCAATGGGGAGGAGATATATAGGGATAGATAAATCAGAAGAATATTGCAAAATTGCCAGGCAAAGAGTTGAGATTACTCAGGTCAGTAAGATTGACCTGTTTACTAAGAAGATAAAGTTTGAAAATAACCAGAAGCAATATGATCTTTCCTTAGAGCAAACTGTAAAACCCAGCCTATCAAAAGTTATCCGTGATAAATAAAGATTATTGGAACAAATTCATTAAGTCGTTTACTACTGATAAATCCTACTGGTACGTCCCCAAAGGCAAGACAATCAATCAAGAAAATCTCTTTTTGTTAAGAGAGCAGTTAAAAATTTTAAAGAAATATGAGAAAAAAGACTGGCGTGAGTATCAGAAGGTTTACACAGATGAATTGAATAAGAAAAAACTAATAGAACACCGAGCCAAAGGTCAGAAACCCAGTGATTATACTGCAATCGCCAGAATGTTAAAGGTAATCTTTGATCTTTTAGGTGTTGCCTGGGTTGATAAGGAGAGCAAAGTATATATTACTTCAACTGGAGATGAGTTCATAAAAACCAACAAGCTTGACCAGATAGTTAAAAAACAACTTCTTAAATACCAGTTTTATAATCCCTCTTATAGAGAAGAATATTTTAGATGTATAAAGCTCTTTCCTCATTTATTTCTTTTAGAGATTCTATTTGAATTTTATAAAACCGGAATTTCAAAAGATGAGTATGTTTTATCTGTCAGCCGTGCTAAGTCACATGAACAGCTATCCGAAAAGATCGAACTTATACGGAAATTCCGTGAATTGAGCAGAAGTCAAAGGGCAAGCCTAATAAGCAAATTAGAGAAAGTTAAGATAAAGCAAAAAGGTAAAAGTTCAAGACGCTCAAGCATCTACAACACGATTTTTCTTAACCATTCTTACTCGCTGAATTTTTTTACATATCCAGAATATATAAAAGTATCAAATAACAAAATCATTTTGGCAAAGAATAGGTTAAAGGAAGTAGAGTCTCTAATTAAAGAACATAGAGAAAAAGCAGTATATGTTGATTTCGAAAACGAGAAGGATTGGTTAGCCTTCTATGGGGACTTCGAGAAGGGTAGTTCTTATCTTAACGCTTTAAATTATTATGAAGACAAGATCAACATAAATAAATCTCTGGAGATATTCAGAGAGGCGAAAAAGAAAAACTTAATACCCCTGGAAGAGAAAGAAGAGGCTTATATTGAAGCCAGAATCAAAGAGAAGATGTTAGAGGACTTTTTAGAATTCAAATTAGACGAGTTGGAAAAGGGATTGACCTTGATTAGAAGACAATATCCTACTTTAGTTGGGCCCATAGATATACTTGCGAAAGACCTGAATGGCAACTATGTCGTAATAGAGCTTAAAAAAGGACGCTCTTCAGATAGAGTTTTTGGTCAGATAACCAGATACATCGGGTGGATAAAAGACAACCTGAATCCTAATGTGCGAGGAATAGTTGTAGGAAGTCCTATAGAAGATAAATTAGTCTATTCAAGGAAAGGGTTAAATAATCTCGAACGAGTCAAGTTGAAAGAATTTAATTTCTACTTCAAATTTTCAGATAAAGGTTGAGCAATCGGGCGAGGAAACCTCGCCCCTGACGGCTCAAAAAATCCTTGACTCTTTTCGTATTTGCTGTATAATAGTCACCCCACTTCTCTATGTGGATAAAGTCATTTGCGAAGAGTTTCTGAAGAATGCCAGGATACGAGGTAAAGTAATGCTCGAATCCTTCATCCTCGCCCTCCCTCATTGGTCGGTCAGTGTATCGCGGAAGCAAGACTATATCAGAACGTCGTTGCGAGAATAAAGAGAGCAGAAAGGTCGTCTTACCAGAACCGGACGGTCCACTTAATGTGTAGATACGTCCCATACCCGCCTCAAAGAGTAATAGCTTTGACTTCCTTTATATCCTCATCTTTAATGGCGTTAGATTAGAAGACTATCGATACAAAATGATTAGCCCTCTATATGTACCTCTAAAAGTCAAGGATTCAGTTATGATGCCGACTCCGTATCTATCTATCAATTGCTAAAATAATGCAAAAATAGAAAAAGCCAAGTTGAAATGCTGACGAATGCTGTACTGCAGGAATTAATCCGTTAAAACAGGATAAAACTTGACTTTTTTTGTTCTTCTGTTATATTGATTTTAAAACTGATTGTAGCCATCAGGAGGCAGCAACAGCAAGTTTTTTAGATAAATCTGGTGAACTATGGCAAAGTATGAACAGCAGTTCTGGAACAACAAAAGGAGGTAGGGAATGAGCAACAAAGGTAAGCTTTATGGGGCTGTGGTCAGGGCTAAACTGTTGATCTTGCTTTACTTGGTTCTGATGGGGCTGATGGTATCTTCGGCAGCAGGTGAAGCCAGTAAGCCTGTTGTTTTCACTCATGCAGTTTTTGCAGAGCTGGCAACAGCTACCTGGTGACAGTATTGCCCATATGCAGGTGCTGCATTAGAGAACATATACAGAAGCGGGAGCTATCCGTTTTACTTCGTTGCATTGGTCTCCGACAAGGACATATACGCAAATGGCAGGATAACGGATTTCAACTTGTATGGTTATCCAACGGTTTTCTTTGATGGGGGTTATAAAGTCAGTGTTGGAGGTGGATCCGGAAGCCAGGCAGCCTATACCGCCAGCATCAACAGCTGTGGAAACCGGCCAGTATCAAACGTAGATCTGAACCTGTCTTTTACCTGGCTGGGAAACGCCACCATGGATATAGTAGTTTCAGTCCAGAACAATGACACGAGCGATTATACCGGCTACTTGAGGGTATACGTGACTGAGGCTGTTTCCAAAATGGGCTGGAAGTACGATTATGGCGGGAAACCCATTGGTTCCGCATTCCTGGACTATGCGTTTGCCGAGAGCGTGCATGTAGCGGCAGGTGCGGTCTGGATGGATTCTACCAGATGGAATGGGAATCTCCATTCGGATGGGTACGGACATACTTTCGGGAATATAATTCGCAGCAACACCACGGTGATAGCTGCGCTTTTCAACCCTCAGTGGCACCAGGGGTATGCATATCCGCCCAGCACCAATCCTTTTAATGCCTATTACGTGGACGACGCAGCCGCAGCCTGGATCAACGTGCCTCCCAATGTGCCTAACGACTCCCTGCCAAGAGATTCGGCGAAAGCGGTAAGTCCCTATATTGATCTCAGATGGACCGGTGGTGATTCTAACTACTTTGACAGGGTAGTGTATGATGTTTATTTCGGCACGGTCGATCCACCACCCTTTGTGGTCAACAGGACTTCAGCCATGTACGATCCGGGAACGTTGCCTTTCGGCACCACGTATTACTGGCAAATCGTCGCAAAAGATAACAGCGGCGATTCAACAGTGGGTCCCGTTTGGCGCTTCACGACCATTGCTCGTGGTGACTGCAACGCAGACGGGCTTAAAAATGTATCGGATGTGCTGTATCTGGTCAACTATCTGTTCAAGTATGGATCGCAGCCTAATCCTATGGCAGTCGGAGATGTCGATTGTGATACTCAAGTTAACATCAACGACATAATCTATTTAATCAATTATCTTTTCAAAGGAGGACCTCCACCAGGGTGTTAAAGGATGAATAAAATTTTAGCAATCGAAAGGGACAGACATTTGTGAGCTGTCCCCCTTTTTTTTCCAACCTGAAAATATTCTGACACCCTGTGCCCGTGAATAGATGAACCAATTACCCCACCATCCAACTCTACATATTTGCTAAAAACTATATAGAACTGCACGGTGGGGTAGAACTTGCTCGACTTACTCGCTCTGTTTTTAGTAGTGCTTAAGTAAGTTTGTCCTGGAGAATTTAGCGCAGATTCTCTTTGGGGAATACAGTCTAAGAGAGACGGGGGTAGGGGAGCGCTACCCCCCACTGCCTGTGTCAAATTTGTGCCAACTTGGATTAGGTTATCTTGGGTTTTTATGGGTTGTGATGGGCTATCACAAAGTGGGGAACTTTCTGTATGGCTTTGCAATAGCCCATTTCCTAACAAGTTGCGTAAGGTGCTGAAAAGGATTCAAATCCCGTCACCCACCTGGGAAATGCAGTGATTGGTGATTTGTGATTAGTGCTGGGAAAAAATTGATCCCGAGTTTCCACAAAAGTAATAGCAGGTCAGGAGCTCCGTGCTCCTGATTTCATTCTGATGTCAAATCAGATAAATATTCTTTGGGGAAGCCAATTAACCAGTGATTAGTCTGATGAGAAGAAAGCAAAAAGTGTTAAACAATATCTCTATCGAACTTGCAACAAAAGCTGACTTACCATCCATTAAACCACTGCTCCTGGAATTGATGGATGCGATGGAAGATACGGAAGGTTTTGACCTGGAACAGGCTTTTGAGAACTGCCGTACCATGATGGAAGACCCTGCTCATTACCTGTTAGTGGCGAAGGATAAGGATAAAGTGATTGGCTTTGTGAACTTCATGACAAGAAAAACAATACTACATCCGGGTCTATCTGGACTAATCGACGAGTTAGTCGTTTCCAGAAGTCATCGAGGTATGGGAATTGGGAAAAATCTGCTCTTGGCTGCTATCGAAGAGTGTCGAAAGCTTGGGTGTTGTGAAGTTGAGGTCAGTACGGAAAAAAGTAATACCCGTGCACGGGAGTTTTACCAGAGATGTGGTTTCGAAGAGGATGCGGTTTTGTTGGAATTCAATTTTGAGGAATGATCTGGCTAACGGAGAAGGTGCATCAGCGCTACAGAGTCTTTTGCTATCAAGAACGTTCTAAATTCGTCCCTTTAAGCATTTATTTAATGATTTTGCTTGACAAATCGCTTTTAATTACGTATAGTATTTAAAGCTCTAAGGTTTTTTGAGGTTATTGCAGTTGTTTAGGATTGATTTACAAGAGATAATTAGCCACGGAAGCCTTCGGTGCAATGAGGTTTCGGTGGCTTTTTCGTTTTTAA